>NZ_JBUDHV010000022.1:0-112707 GCF_054956795.1 Streptomyces sp. SYSU D01066-1
GAGGTTCCACAGTTCGGGCCGCTGGCGGCGGGGGTCCCACTGGGAGAACTCGTCGCGCAGGGAGAAGACGCGTTCCTTGGCGCGGGCCTTCTCCTCGTCCCTCCGTCCGCCGCCGAAGACGGCGTCGAACCTCTCGCTCTGGATCTTCTCGGTGAGCGGGAGGGTCTGGAGGGGGTTGCGGGTGCCGTCGGGGCGTTCCTTGAGGACGCCGCGGTCGATGTAGTCCTGGACGGAGGCGACGTGCAGGCGCAGTCCGTGCTTGTCGACGGTGCGGTCGCGGTATTCGAGGACCTCGGGGAAGTTGTGTCCGGTGTCCACGTGCAGCAGCGAGAAGGGAACCGGAGCGGGGGTGAAGGCCTTCAGCGCCAGGTGGAGCATGACGATGGAGTCCTTGCCGCCGGAGAAGAGGATCACCGGCCGTTCGAACTCGCCCGCGACCTCGCGGAAGATGTGCACCGCCTCGGACTCCAGCGCGTCCAGGTGCGAGAGGGCGAAGTCGTTCACACCAGCCCCCGCTCCGCCAGCACCGCGTACACGGCCTCGGCCGACTCCGCCGGCGTCTGCTCCTGCGTCCGCAGCACCAGCGCGGGGTCGGCCGGCGGCTCGTAGGGGTCGTCGACCCCGGTCAGCCCGGTCAGCTCGCCCGCGGCCTGCTGGGCGTAGAGCCCCTTGACGTCGCGCTCGCTGCACACCTCGACCGGCGTGGCGACGTGCACCTCGATGTACGGGGTCCCGCTCGCCTCGTGGCGCTTGCGGACCGCCTCCCGGCTGTCCGCGTACGGGGCGATCACCGGGACGACCGAGAGCACGCCGTTGCGGGCGAGCACCTCGGAGACCAGGCCGATGCGCTGCACATTGGTGTTGCGGTCCTCGCGGGAGAAGCCGAGGCCCGCCGAGAGGAAACGGCGGATCTCGTCGCCGTCGAGCACCTCCACCCGGCGGCCCTCCGCCTTCAGCCGGTCACCGAGCAGCCGGGCGATGGTCGTCTTGCCCGCGCTCGGCAGCCCGGTGAGCCAGACGGTGGCTCCCAGAGGTCTCGCCGTGGTGGTCATGCGCAACAGTCCTCTTCTCGTTCTCTGCCCCCGTGGACGACCTCACGGACGGTAGGTAAGAAACTTGAGAAGAGGCCCAGAGAAACCTGAGGGTTGCGTGAGTGACGCGCGTTGTGCGAGAGGTCACGGAGGCATTCGGCCAGGTCACCGGAGTACGCGGCCGGGTCACAGGTCCGCGAAGACCGCCCCCGCGTCCCGCAGCCGCTCGTGCAGCGCCCGGAAGACGGCGGCCGAGCGGACGCCCGGCCAGTCGTCCGGCAGCAGGCGGGCGGGCAGGCCGGGATCGGAGTAGGGCAGGCGGCGCCAGGAGTCCAGGGCGAGCAGGTAGTCGCGGTAGGCGTCCTGGGGCGGGGTGTCCGGGCGTTCCTCCCAGTCGCGCAGCACGCGCGCGTGGCGGTCGAGGAACGCCTCGTGCTGCTCGGCGATCGTGGCCAGGTCCCACCAGCGGGCCACCGCCTCGGCGGTCGGCGCGAACCCGAGGTGCTCGCCGCGGAAGAAGTCCACGTAGGTGTCCAGCCGCAGCCGGCCGAGGACGTGCCGGGCCTCCTCGTACAGCCGGGCCGGGGCGATCCACACCCCGGGGGCGGCGGTGCCGAAGCCGAGGGCGGCGAGGCGCGAGCGCAGTACGTGCCGTTTCTGCCGCTCCGACTCCGGCACCGAGAACACGGCGAGCACCCAGCCGTCGTCGGCCGGGGGATCGGTGGCGTAGATGCGCCGGTCGCCGTCGTCGAGCAGTTGCCGGGCCTCGTCGGACAGTTCGTATCCGGCCGCGCCCCGGGCGGTGCGGGCGGGCAGCAGCAGGCCGCGCCGTTTGAGGCGGGACACCGACGAGCGCACGGACGGCGCGTCCACCCCGACCGCCGCCAGCAGCCGGATCAGCTCGGCGACGGGGACCGGGCCCGGTGCGAAGCGGCCGTACGCGCCGTAGAGCGTGACGATCAGGGACCGTGGTGCATGCTGGTCGGACACGTTGATCATCTTAGGTCGTCGACATCACCGCCGGTCACCCCCTGTTTCCCCGCCGGACAGCGATCCGGTGTCCGTGCCGGATGGCGACCCGGTGTCTGTGCCGGGCGGTGGCCTGGTGTCCCTGCCGTCCGTGCCGGGCGGTGGCCCGGTGTCCCTGCCGTCCGTGCCGGGCGGCAGCCGGAACCGCTGGAGTTTGCCGGTCGCCGTGCGCGGCAGCGCGGTGCGGAACACGATCTCGCGCGGGCACTTGTACGGCGCCAGCTCCGCCCGCACGAAGGCGCGCAGCGCCTCGGCGTCCCGCTCGGCGCCCTCCCGCAGCACGGCGAAGGCCACCACGACCTGTCCGCGCAGCGCGTCCGGCCGCCCCACCACCGCCGCCTCGACCACGTCCGGGTGGCGCAACAGCGCCTCCTCCACCTCCGGCCCGGCGATGTTGTACCCGGCCGAGACGATCATGTCGTCGGCGCGGGCGACGTACCGGAACCAGCCGTCGGGGTCGCGGACGTAGAGGTCCCCGGTGATGTTCCAGCCGCCGCGCACGTACTCCCGCTGCCGCGGATCGTCGAGGTAGCGGCACCCGACGGGCCCGCGCACCGCGAGCAGCCCGGGCTCCCCGTCGGGCACGGGGCGGCCGTGCGCGTCCTGCACCTCGGCCCGCCACCCCGGCACCGGGAGGCCGGTCGTGCCGGGCCGGATCCGCTCGTCGGCGGCGGAGACGAAGATGTGCAGCAGTTCGGTGGCGCCGATGCCGTTGATCAGGCGCAGCCCGGTGCGCTCGTACCAGGCCCGCCAGGTGGCCGCGGGCAGGTTCTCCCCGGCGGAGACGCAGCGCCGCAGCGACGACAGGTCGTAGGCGCCCGGTTCGGCGAGCATCGCGCGGTACGCGGTCGGCGCGGTGAACAGCACCGACACCCGGTGCTCGGCGATCGCGGACAGCAGCTCCCGCGGCCCGGCCCGCTCCAGCAGCAGGGAGCAGGCCCCGGCCCGCATCGGGAAGACCACCAGCCCGCCCAGACCGAAGGTGAAGCCGAGCGGCGGACTGCCGGCGAAGAGGTCGTCCGCGCGGGGCCGCAGGACGTGCCGGGAGAAGGTGTCGGCGATCGCCAGCACGTCCCGGTGCAGGTGCGCGCACCCCTTCGGGCGGCCGGTGGTGCCCGAGGTGAACGCGATCAGCGCCACGTCGTCGGCGGCGGTGTCCACGGCCGGGTACGGCGTCAAGGGCGCCGGACGGTTCAGCAGGTCGTCGGGGGCACCGCCGCCGTACGCCGTGATCCGCAGCCCCGGGACCCCCGCCCCGGCGAGGTCGTCCACGCACCGTATGTCGCACAGGGCGTGCCGTACGCGGGCGATCTCGCACATCCGGCTCAGCTCGGACGGCCGCTGCTGCGCCAGCACGGTCACCGCGATCGCGCCCGCCTTGAGCACCGCCAGCCAGCAGGCGGCCAGCCAGGGGGTGGTGGGGCCGCGCAGCAGCACCCGGTTGCCGGGGACCACACCGAGGTCACCGGTGAGCAGGTGCGCGAGCCGGTCCACCCGGGCGCGCAGCTCGCCGTAGCTCCACACGGCGCCGGACGGGGTGCGGAAGGCCGGGCGGCCGGCCTCGCCGCCGCCGAGCAGTTCGTGGGCGGCGTTCAGCCGGTCCGGGTAGCGCAGTTCCGGCAGGTCGAAGCGGAGCTCGGGCCACTGGTCCGGCGGTGGCAGCCGGTCGCGGGCGAAGGTGTCGACGTGGGCGGTGGCGGTGCTCCGGGAATCCATGACGGTGCGCCCCCTGCTCGTGGTGGGCTCGCGTCCTCGCAGCGTATCGATTCGGTGACGGCGGTCAATACACCGCGATAACCTGGGAGTCCACGGGTCCGGCAGACAGACGAGCAGACAGACGAGCAGACAGACGAGGAGACCGCCGATGGGGGACCGCCGATGACGGCGTTCGCGCTCGCGCCGGAACAGGCCGCCTGGTGCGCCGAGTTGCGCGCCCTGGCCGCCGAACGGCTGCGCCCGCTCGCCGACCGGGGAACGCCCGGCCGGGTCAACCGCCCCCTGGTCGCCGCCCTCGGCTCCCTCGGCCTGCTCCCGCGCCTGTTCACCTCCCCGGCCCTCGACCTGTGCCTGATGCGCGAGTCCCTCGCCTACGCCTGCACGGAGGCCGAGACCGCCCTCGCCCTCCAGGGCCTGGGCGCCCATCCGGTGCACGTGCACGGCACCGAGGCCCAGCGCGCCCACTGGCTGCCGCGCGTCGCCGACGGCAGCGCGGTCGCCGCCTTCGCCCTCACCGAACCGGGCGCCGGCTCGGACGCGGCGGCGCTGTCGCTGGCGGCCCACCGGGACGGCCCGGCCGGCTGGCGGCTGAGCGGCGAGAAGTGCTGGATCTCCAACGCCCCCGAGGCCGACCTCTACACCGTCTTCGCCCGGACGACCCCCGGCGCCGGCGCCCGGGGCGTCACCGCCTTCCTGGTCCCCGCCGACCGCCCCGGCCTCACCGGCACCCCCCTGGAGATGCTCTCCCCGCACCCCGTCGGCACCCTCGCCTTCGACGGCGTACCGGTGACGGAGGACGACGTACTGGGCGAGCCGGACCGCGGCTTCCGCGTGGCGATGGACACCCTGAACCGCTTCCGCCCCAGCGTCGGCGCCTTCGCCGTCGGCATGGCACGGGCCGCCCTGGACGCCGCCGTGGCCCACACCCGCGCCCGCGACGCCTTCGGCGGCCCGCTCAGCGGCCTGCAGGCCGTCTCCCACCAGGTCGCCGAGATGGCCGCGCGCACGGAGGCGGCCCGCCTGCTGGTGTACGCGGCGGCGACGGCGTACGACGCGGGGGCGCCGGACGTCCGCGAACGCGCCGCGATGGCCAAACTGCTGGCCACGGAGACCGCGCAGTACGTCGTCGACCGCGCCGTCCAACTGCACGGCGCCCGCGCCCTGCGCCGCGGCCACCTCCTCGAACACCTCTACCGCGAGGTGCGCGCCCCCCGCGTCTACGAGGGCGCCAGCGAGGTCCAACGGGACATCATCGCCCGCGAGCTGTACGCGGAACCGGAGCGGGACGCATGAGCGCCGAGCGCGTGAACCCACCCGCCCTCGCCCCGCCCGCCGGCTTCTCGCACGCCGTCGTCGCCACCGGTACCCGCGTGGTCTTCCTGGCCGGCCAGACCGCGCTGGACACGGCGGGGGAGGTGACCGGGCGGACCCTGACCGAGCAGTTCGACACGGCGCTCGCCAACCTGCTCACGGCCCTGCGCGCGACCGGCGGCACCCCCGCCGACCTGGCCCGGGTCACCGTCTACGCCACCGACGTCGCCGCCTACCGCGCCCAGGCCCCCGTACTGGGCCAAATCTGGCGCGAGCGGATGGGCCGCGCCTACCCGGCGATGGCCGTCGTCGAGGTCGCCCGGCTGTGGGACGAGACGGCGCTGGTGGAACTGGACGGGTTCGCGGTCCTGCCGTAGCGCCTTCCGGGCGGACGGGGTTCAGGCCGCGACCGTCAGCCGGCCGGCCTGGACGCCGGCGCCGGCGCAGTCGCGGCGCGGGGCGACGGTCCGCCCGTCGGGCAGCAGTTCACCGCTGTCGTCGAAGACGATGGTGCCGTCGCACAGCAGGCTCCACCCCTGCTCGGGACGGGCGGCGACGACGTGCACGGGACGGGTGTCGGGGCCGGGGCACGAGGACCGGTGGGAACACATGGCGCACCTCCGCGTCGGAAGGAAGGAACGGGACCGTCCGTCCGGGCCCGTTCTCGTCCTGTGAGGAGACGATGCCCGCGCCGCGCGCGCACCGGAACCGGCGGCGGCCGACCGTGACAACACGGGGACACGACCGGCACGGTCCGGCGACGCGGGCCCCGCGCACGGGACGCGCCGCCGAAGGGGTGACGGCCGTACCGGGCGCCGCACCCGGCGGGTACCAGTGAGAACCCACCCTCCAGGAGGTTCCCGTGTCCTCGAAGTCCGCGCCGGCGCGTCCCGCCCTGTGCGCCGCCCTGCTCCTGCTGACCGCCGCCCCCGTGGCCCAGGCCGCCCCCGCCCCCGCCCCCTCCGCCCCCTCCGTCACCGTCCCGTCCGTCACCGTCCCGTCCGGCAGCGGCACGGTGACGGTCGACCCGACCGGCCGCATCACCTCCGACGGCACCGTCACCGTCTCCGGCACCTACCGCTGCGACGCCACCGGCGGCCCCACCTTCATCGGCTCCTCGGTCAGCCAGGACGCCGGGTCCGTACAGTACGGCCTTCGCGGCACCCGCGCGGTGTGCGACGGGCGGGTGCATTCCTGGGCCGCCACGGGCAGACCCACGTCGGGAACGGCTGCGCCGGCCCTGGAGCCGGGGCCGGCGCAGGTCGAGGCGACCGTGCTGGAACTGCGCACCCTGGGCTTCCTCCCGCTGCCCGCCGTCCACGCCTGGCAGCGGCAGGACGTCACCCTGGTGCGGCGCTGACCGGGGACCGGCCCGGCCGGCCCGTGGGGTTCGGCCACCGTCGAGCACCGGGCACCCCTGTCACCGAGGCGCGGGAGCGAGCCGTCCGTTCCGGCGGCGGCTCGGCGCGACACCGGTCCGGGACGGATCGGACTCGGGACGGATCGGGTCCGGGACGGATCGGGCCGGCCGCGGGTGCGGTGCCCGTCCTGGGGCGCGCTCACCGGGTCAGGTGGCGCAGCTCGCTCTCGTACAGCTCGGCCGGGTCGAATCCCATGCCGGTGAAGTGGCCCGCCAGTTCCAGGGAGAGGAGGCCGTGCAGGCGGGTCCAGAAGACCAGGGCGCGGCGCAGGGCGGCCGGTGGCGCCGGGTGGCCGGCGGCCCAGTGCCGGTGCTCGGCCAGGTGGGCCTCCAGGCGGGCGTCGAGGCCGGTGCCGGAGCCGGTGCCGGAGTGGCCGTCGGCCGGGGTGTCCGCGGCCGTGCCGGTCGCGCGCCGGGCGGCGTCGAGGAGGGGGGCCATGATCTCCGCGGCGATCGCGGTGGTGTCGTCGGGCGCGCGGTAGCCGGGGACCGGTGTGCCGTAGACGAGGAAGTAGCGCTGGGGGTCGTCCAGTGCCCAGGCGCGCAGCGCGTGTCCCAGTACGGCCAGATCCGCGTCCGGCGCGGCGGCGGCGGAGCGGATCGCGTCGGCGAGGCTGCGGTACGCGTCCCGGATCAGTTCGGTGATCAGCTCGTCCCGGCCGGCGAAGTACCGGTAGAGCGCGGGGCCGCTCATGCCCATCTGCTTGGCGATGGCGTTCAGTGACAGTCCCGGCGCCCCCGCGGCGGCGATCTGCTCCCAGGCGCGCTCCTTGATCTCGGCCCGGAGCTGGGCCCGGTAGCGCTCGCGGGGGGTCTCCTTGCCGACGGCGGTCATGTGCTCGTCCCTTCCCTGTCGGATCACCGGCTCACCGGCTCCCGGGGCCGTACGAGCTGTCCGGTACATGCTGATGGTTAGACCCTATAGCGAAAGTTCTTGACCGTCACACGGGTTGGCGTTATAACTTCTAACGAAAGCACTAGCCGCTAACCGGCGATGGTGACGAGTCGAGGGAAGCCGCCATGAACACCGGGGAAATGATCGAGATCGTGCTGCCGGGCAAGGTCGAGCCGGAAGGACTGCGGGTGCGGCGGGGAACCGTCCCGGTCCCCGGTCCGGGCCAGGTCGTCGTCCGCATGGAGGCGACCGGTGTCTCCTTCGCCGAGCAGCAGATGCGCCGGGGCCGCTACTACGACCAGCCGCCGTTCCCCTTCGTCCCCGGCTACGACCTGGTCGGCACCGTCCTCACGGCCGGAGCCGGCGTCGCCCCGAGCCTGGTCGGCACCCGGGTGGCCGCGCTGCTGAAGGTCGGCGGCTGGGCCAGCCACGTGGTCGTCGACGCCGCCGACGTGGTGCCGGTGCCGGACGGGATCGGCGCGGCGCAGGCGGAGACCCTGGTGATCAACGGCGTCACGGCCTGGCAGATGCTGCACCGCAAGGCCCGCGTCCGCGCCGGGCAGACCGTCCTGGTGCACGGGGCCAACGGGGGAGTCGGCTCGGTCCTGGTCCAGCTCGCCCGCGCCGCGGGCGCGAACGTCATCGGCACCGCTTCCGGGCGCCACCACGACGCCCTGCGGGAACGGGGAGTGACCCCGGTCGACTACCGCACCGAGGACGTCCCCGCCCGCGTCCGCCAACTGGCTCCGGGCGGCGTGGACGCCGTCTTCGACCACGTCGGCGGCCGTGGCGTCGTCGACTCCTGGCGTCTGCTCGCGCCCGGCGGCACGCTCGTCTCCTACGGCACCGCCTCCACCCGCGACGACGAGGGCTCCAAGCAGTGGCCCGTGCTCAAGCTGCTGGGCCGGGTGTGGCTGTGGAACGCCCTGCCCAACCGCCGGCACGCCTGCTTCTACAACGTCTGGGCCGGCCGTGCCCTGTCCAAGGACCGGTTCCGGGCCCGGTTGCGCGCCGACCTCACCGAGGTCTTCGAAGCGCTCCGGCGCGGCGACATCACCGCCCGGATCGCCGCCGAGCTGCCCCTCACCCGGGCCGCCGAGGCACTGCGGCTGGCCGAGTCCGGCACCGTCGCCGGAAAGGTCGTCCTGCACGCCTGACGCCCCGACGCGCACCGCGATCCGGTACTGCGGGGCGGTACGGCGATCCGGTACCGCGGACCCGCGTCGCGGGCCGGTGCTGCGCACCCGCGTCACGGACCGGCGCCGCGCACCGCACCGCGAACGGTCGGCCTGCCGTCTGCCGTCTCCGGTCTGTCGGCGCCTGCGGTAGCCGGCCACAGCGCGCTCGGCAGTACGGACCGTGCCGCCCGTCGGTCGGCGG
Source organism: Streptomyces sp. SYSU D01066-1 (assembly GCF_054956795.1). NCBI lineage: Bacteria > Bacillati > Actinomycetota > Actinomycetes > Kitasatosporales > Streptomycetaceae > Streptomyces > Streptomyces sp. SYSU D01066-1. Next base: position 8,783 of record NZ_JBUDHV010000022.1, read on the forward strand.
CTTGTCGGACGCGCCGCAACCCCGCGGGTCCGGGCGGACCACCGGGTGACCGGCCGCGCCCGGCAGCGGTACGACCCGGTGCCGGGTCGCGCACGTGCGCGGACGACCGCGCGGGAGCGGCACCGCCGGACCGCTGCCGCCATGACGCGCCCGCGGGTGAACACCGTCTTCCGCGCACCGCGTCCACTCGAATGATCCGGCGGGGGCGGTGACGGGGCGGGCCGGCGGGCGCGGCGGGGGACGGGAACCCTTTTCCGCGCCGGGCCGCGGTGCCCGTGCCGTGCCAAAATGGGCGTGCCGTCCGTTCCGCCGTCCATCGAGGTCTCCCTGTGCCCAAGCCCGTCGCCCGCGTTCCCCAGCGACGCAACGCGCGGTCCAACCGGGCGCGCATCCTGGCCACGGCGCGGCAGGAACTGGGGCGCAACCCCGACATCACCCTCGAGGAGCTGGCGCGGGCGTCCGGTGTCGTACGACGCACCCTGTTCGGTCACTTCCCCGGCCGGGCGGCCCTGTTGGAGGCGCTGGCCGAGGAGGCGACCGAGAGCCTGCGCGACGCCATGGCGGCCGGTGTGCGACCGGCGGACCGTGCCGAACTGGCCCTCGCGTACTTCACGTTGTCACTGTGGCCGGTGGGGGACCGCTACCGGATGCTCCTGGCGCTGGCCCGTCGCGACCTGGGCGAAGAGCGGGTCGCCGAGATCCTCAGGCCCGCGCGGGAAGAGGTCGCGGCCATCCTGGAGCGCGGTCAGCGCGACGGCGTCTTCCACACGCATCTCCCGCCGGAGGCGCTGAGCGCCGGCCTGGAGGCGGTCACGGTCGCGCTGCTCGAAGCCGTCAACAAGGGGACGCTGGAGGACGACGGCACCCGGTCCACCACGGCCTCGCTGATCGCGGCCGGCGTGCCGGACGAGCGGGCGCGCGCGGTGGTCGACGAGGCCGTCTCCCTGATGGCCGCGCAGGCCGTCGCCGAAGGCTGAGCCGAGCAGGCGGCGCCACCGCCTTGTTTGTCATGCGCATGACCATTACCAAGATGTGACGACGTTATTTGCGCACCGATGTGCAGACAACTACGCTGCTCATGAATGTGCAAATAACGCGTCCCCTCGGGAGTTCTCCGTGCCTCTGCTGGCCAACACACCTGCCGACAGGACGGCGGGGCCCTACCCACGGCGCTGGTGGGCGCTGGGCGTTCTGTGCCTGAGTCTGCTGATCGTGGTCATGGCCAACACGTCCCTGATCGTCGCCGCCCCCGACATGACCCGGGATCTGCGGCTGAGCAGCAGTGACCTGCAATGGGTGATCGACGGCTACACCGTTCCCTACGCCGCGCTGATGCTCGTGCTCGGGGCGATCGGCGACAAGTACAGCCGCCGCGGCGCCCTGGTGACGGGCCTGGTGGTCTTCGCCGCCGGTTCCGTGCTGGGCAGCGTGGTCGACGAGACGAACCTGGTCATCGTCGCCCGCGCGGTCATGGGGGTGGGGGCCGCGGTCGTCATGCCCGCCACGCTCTCCCTGCTGGTGGCCATGTTCCCCAAGGGCGAGCGAGCCAAGGCCATCACCGCCTGGACCGCGACCTCCGGTCTCGCCATCGCCGTCGGCCCCGTGGTGGCCGGCTGGCTGCTGGAGCGGCACGCCTGGGGCTCGACCTTCCTGATCAACGTGCCCGTCGCGGTGGCCGCCGTCGTCGGCGCCTTCGTCCTCGTACCGCCGTCGAAGGCGGAGGGCATGGGCCGGATCGACTACGTGGGCGGTCTGCTGTCGATCGCCTCCGTCGGCACGCTCGTCTACGCCATCATCGAGGGCCCGCACTTCGGGTGGGGCACCGGTCCGGTCGCCGCGGCCGTGGTCGCGGGCGCCGGCTTCGTCGCCTTCGTCCTGTGGGAGCTGCGGCACCCGCACCCGATGCTGGACGTGCGGAGGTTCGGGCTGCGCGGCTTCAGCGGCTCGATGCTCGCGGTGCTGTTCTTCTTCTTCGGCACCTTCGGCTCCATCTACTACGCCACCCAGTTCCTGCAGTTCGTGCTCGGCTACGACGCGCTGGAGACCGGCGTCCGTCTGCTGCCGCTGGCCGGGGCCGTGTTCGCCGGCGCCGCGGCCACCGGGCAGCTGACCCCGAGGCTCGGGGTGCGGGCCGTGATCGTGCCCGGTATGGCGATCGGGACCGTGGCCGTGTTCCTGCTCACCCGGATCGACGCGGGCTCGACGTACGGCGACTTCCTGCCGTCGCTCCTGCTGCTGGGCTTCGCGATCGGCCTCAGCGTCTCCCCGGCCACCGACACGATCATGGACTCCTTCCCCGAGTCCGAGCTGGGCGTCGGCGGCGGCGCCAACGACACCTCGCTGGAGCTGGGCGGTTCCCTCGGCATCGCCGTCCTCGGTTCCCTGCTGGCCACCGCGTACCGGGACAAGCTGGGCGACCTGGTCGGCGGCCGGCTGCCGGCCGCGGCGCTGGAGGCGGCCCAGGACTCGGTGGGCAGCGGCCTGGCCGTCGCCGAGCAGGTCGCCGCGGACCCGGCCGGCGGCGCCCAGCAGGCCCGGACGCTGGTGGCCGCGGTGCACGAGGCGTTCGCCCACGGTGTCGCCCACACCAGCCTCGTCGGCGGCGTCATCATGGCCGCCGGAGCGATGATCGTCCTCGCGGTCCTGCCCGGCCGCCGGCCGCCTCGCGAGGAGGCGCGGGAGATACCGGAGGCAGCCGCGGACGCGGTGGACCCCGGACCGGGGCCGCACCGGGCAGGGCGGTAGCCGGACGGGCCGGCCTTCAGGCGCCGCCGGTGGCCCACCGGGCGGGGACGGGCGCGACGCGGAGCACGTGGACGACCATCCGGCCCCCGGCCCGAAGCGAGGTCCCGGAGGCGGCGCCGGGCGTCCTCCGGACCCGTCCGCCGGGAACGTCCGCGCCCGTCCCCGCGCCGCACGAAGACGGGGAGGGCCCTTCGACCGGGCCTTCCGGGACGCCGGCGGCCCCGACCGTCACTCCGCGTGCCGTCAGGGCCTTCGCGCCTCGGGTTCGTGCGGCCCGGCGTCGAGTGCTTCCAGTGGCGCGGGATCGAGGGCGCGGAGCATGTCCTCCGCAGGGGAAGAGGCGCCGGACGGACAGTAGAGGGTGCGTACCGGTGTGAGCGGTGCCAAGAGGAGTGCCTCCACGGGCGGGCCGGGGCCGCGACGCGTTGTCGTGAGCGCTGGTCGGTGAGCGAATCGTGTGCGCTTCAACATCACTCTCCACATGTGTACGTCGCCAACGGGCAGTCCTCTGGAGGGGGAGTGATCGTCCGTATACGCTGGGGCTATGACGGACACTGCCGCTTCAACGGCCGGCCCCCTGGTCACCGGCGCCGAGATCGCCCGGCTGGCCGGAGTCACCCGGGCCGCCGTCTCCAACTGGCGTCGGCGCCATGACGACTTCCCCGCGCCGGCCGGAGGTGCCGCGAACAGTCCGCTCTACGCGCTCGCGGAAGTCCAGGCGTGGCTGGACAGGCAGCGCAAGGGCCAGGAGGTCTCACCCGAGGTCGAGTTGTGGCAGGCGCTGCGCGCCGTGCACGGGGAGCAGATGATCGCGGGCCTGGCGCAGGTCGCCGGGGCGCTGGCCGGAGAGGCCGGGGCCGAGGTGCCGGACGCCGTCTCCTCCCGGGTGCGGGACCTGCTGCGGACCGAATCGCCCGCCGACCTGGTGAACGGTCTGACCGAGCGGTTCATGGACTCGGCCCGACGCGCCGGTTCCGACCAGGTGACGCCCGAACGCGTGGTGCGGGCCGTACGCCACTTCGCTCCGGAACTGCGGCCCGGCGCCACTGTCTTCGACCCCGCCTGCGGGATCGGGGTGCTGCTCCTGTCCGTCGCCCCGGCGGCCGGGACGCGTTGCCGGGGACAGGAGATGGACGCCGACAGCGCCCGTTTCGCACAGCTCCGTGCCGATCTCCTGGGCCGGTCCGGCGTACGCGTCGTGGCGGGGGACTCCCTGCGCGCGGACGCATGGCCGGACCTCAAGGCCGATCTGGTCGTCTGCGACCCCCCGGCCGGCGTGACCGAGTGGGGACGGGAGGAACTGCTGCTTGATTCCCGCTGGGACCTCGGCACCCCTTCCAAAGCCGAAGGCGAGCTCGCATGGCTCCAGCACGCCTACGCGCACACCGCGCCCGGCGGCCACGTGCTCATGGTCATGCCGGCCTCGGTCGCCTACCGCAAGGCGGGCCGTCGTATCCGGGCGGAGCTCGTACGCCGCGGCATCCTGCGTCAGGTCGTCGCCCTGCCGCCGGGTACGGCGACCTCGCACGCGCTGCCGGTCCATCTGTGGTCCCTGCGGCGCCCCGAGAGCGCGGCGGGTGCGGACACGCACCGCACCGTGCGCATGGTCGACCTGACGGACAACCGTCCCGACGGGGATCTGCAACCGCGCCCGGACCAGGTCGCCGACGTGTCGCCGATCGAACTCCTCGACGACACCGTCGATCTGACGCCCGGGAGTCATCTCCGTCCCCGACACCGCGACCACCCGGGTGAGTACGCCGCCCTGCGCAGGGAACTGGAGGACCGGATCCGCCGGCTGGCCGCCCTCCTGCCCGAGCTGGCCGCGGGCGGCGGGCCGGGCTCGCTGGACGGCGCCACCACCAGCGTCGCGGATCTCGCCCGCGCCGGGCTCGTGACGTACGACGGCCAGGAGCCGGTCTCGGCCAGCGAGCAACTCGACACGGACTACCTGCGGGGGTTCCTGCGCAGCTCCGCCAACGCCCGCAGGTCCACGAGCGCGAGCGGGACCCACCGCTTCGACGGCAGGGGTGCCCGCATCCCCCGTATGGGCATCGGCGACCAGCGCCGCTACGGCTCGGCCTTCCGGGCCCTGTTCACGTTCGAGGAGGAGCTGCGCGGGATCGAGGAGCTGAGCCGGCGGCTCGCCGAGGTGGCCCGGGACGGACTCGCGACGGGCGGCCTGGCACCGGGGGAATGAGGACGGGGCGGCGGACGGCCACGACACCCCGGTACACCGCCTTCGGGCCGGACCCCTCGGCGAGGTGCTGGAGCGCCTCCAACCGGTCCTCCCCAGGGTGGCGTGGCCGGCCCGGAAGCTCTGGGCGAGGCCGGGCCGGAGGCATCAGGCCCCTGCCTTCCTCCCGGACGCCAGTCGCCCGGTGATCTTCCGGAAAGCCGCGAGGAGCCGTTCCGGTTCATGGGAGAGGTCGAGGCTGTGCTGGTGGATCCGCACGCCCCGCCCATCCGGGCCCGCCGCCGTCCCGCGCACCTCGTGGCAGCGCTCGGGCCGCCCTCCGGCCGCGTACACCAGGTGTGCCTCGCGCAGACCGAGCACGGTGGCGTACGCGAGTGCCTGGTACAGGTCGGCGTTGGGGAGTCCGTCGGCCTTCCCGGCCTTGTACTTGGCGTCGACGACGGCGAGCGGGGTACGGCCGTCACCCGTGCGGACGACCAGGTCGGGGCGCATGCCCACGAGGCGCGCGACGTCGAGGTAATGGGGGTCCTGGAGACGCGCGGTCAGGCCGTGCTCCCTGAGCGCCTCGCGCAGCCCGACGGTCACGAAGTCCTCGAACAGCTTGTTCATGTCGAGGAGGAAGCCGTCCACGGTCAGTGGCTCGGCTCCGGCCGGCCGGTGCTCCGGCGAGGTGCCGCGCAGTACGGCTTCGGCGAGCCGCAGCGCGGGCTGGTAGCGGGAGTTGAGCCGGGACGGCTGCCAACGCGGCAGTTCCCGGCCCCGTGTCAGCGGCAGCGCGTCGGCCAGCCGCACCCGCTGACGAGCCAGACGCCGCCGGACGGGACCGGGAACGTCCGGCAGCCGCAGCAGCCGCTCGACGGCGGTGCGCAGGATGCGGTTCTCGGCGGTGTCGGCGGTGTACGCGTCGTAGGTGATCTCCACGGGCGGCGTACGGCCGAAGTGCCGCCGGATCTGCTCGGCTTCCCGCACCCTGCCGCGCACCACGAGCGCCGACTCTTCGGCTTCCCGGTAGCCCTGGAGCACTCCCAGCCGCAGCGCCGCGTCGATCTGCCGCTCCACCGCGTGCGCGAGTGCGGGTACGACATCGTCGTACGCGCCGGTGTCGACCGTCCCCTCCCCGCCGTCACGCCAAGCGCGGGCCGGGTCGAGGCTGAACCCGAGGAGGAAGAACAGCCTGGTCACCGGCGTCTTGGGCATGATCCGTACGACCAGGCCGCCGGGCGTGCGTACGGCGCCGACCCGGCTGCCCGCGCGCAGCAGCCAGTACCCGTTCCGGTGGGGATCGGGGGCCGCGCCGCTGAGCACGCCGGAGGCGGCCAGGGCCCGCCCGGCCGCGGCGTCCAGCGGGACGGAGACGGCGGGCCCGTACTCGTGCAGCGTGACCTCGGCCGCGGGCACAGTCACGGGTGCTGCTCGCGCAGCGCGTCGAGACCGTAGCGCGCGGTGACGTCGAGGCCTTCGCCGTAGTGGTGTTCCTCCAGCAGCGGCAGGATCTTGGTGCGCCAGGTCCGTTCGAGGCCGCCGTCGCGGTACACGCCCGGTTTCATCAGGTACGACGGTCCGATGGCGAAGTCGGGGTCGTCGACACGGGCGTTGAGGGCGTCGAGGAGACGGGCGGGCTCCGCGTCCTTGCCCTCACGCGCCAGCCAGCGCGCGAGCAGGCCGGCGGTCGGTTCGGTACGCGGGGACAGCTCCACGAACGCGAAGCGGCGCCGCATCGCCGCGTCCACCAGGGCGATCGACCGGTCGGCGGTGTTCATCGTGCCGATCACGAAGAGGTTGGGCGGCAGGGCGAAGTCGTCGCCGGAGTAGGTGAGGCGGACCGACTTCGTCCGGTACTCCAGGAGGAAGTACAGCTCGCCGAAGACCTTCGCCAGGTTGGCGCGGTTGATCTCGTCGATGATCAGGAAGTGCGGGACGTGCCGGTTGCCCTCGCGCGAGGCGAGATCGGCCAGCTCCCGCAGCGGACCCGCCGTCAGCCGGAAGGCCACCTCCCTCGTCTCGGGGTCCTCCACGGGCCGGAACCCCTCGAAGAAGTCCTCGTAGGCGTACGAGGGGTGGAACTGCACGATCTTGACCTGCTCCGGACCGCCGCCGAAGTACTCGGCGAGCCTCATCGCCAGATAGGTCTTGCCGGTGCCCGGCGGACCGTAGAGAACCATTTGCCTTTCGTCGATGAGGAGTTCGCGCATCTCCTCCAGCCAGGCGCGGTCGTGGACGAGCAGGTCGGCGGCGAGCGCCTCGGTGACGTGCGGCAGCGACAGCTCCCGCGGGGCCGACCGCTCCGCGGCGGGTTCCGCCGGAGCCGGGCGCTCGTTCCGCCCGGTGAGTCCGTCGAGCACCTCCAGCACTCCGGTCAGGTCGACGACGTCGTGCTGGACGGACAGCTTCTGCTGCACTTCCTCCGGCAGGTCCTCGTACGCGTGGCTGCGCGGCAACCAGTCGACGGTCCTGCGCACATTGGACAGCCCGTCCGGCGACGAGGTCTGTACGGCGTTCCCGGTGATCCGCCCGACGTGCAGCCGTCCGTCACCGATGGTGGCGACGGTGTCGCCGACGCGCATCTGCGTGAGGAAGGCGTGCAGTTCGTCGACGAGGCCGCGCTTCTGGTTGTACGAGGCCGCCCCCTCGTACCCCTCCTCGACGTAACGGCGCAGCGCGCTCTTGGTCGGATCGGTCTCCTCCAGGGGCGGCAGATGCGCGGCCGCGAGCGAGACGAAGCCCTCCCGCAGCCACAGGTGCCGCACCAGGTTGCGCCCGGAGACGTTGGAACCGCGTACCAGCCACGCCTTGCGCGGAGGGCGCCAGCCGGTGGAGAGGTAGTCGGCGAGCGGATGGCCTTCCGCGGTACGCCACGACTCGGGGCCGGAGGCGTCGTAGCCGTACACGAGCGCGGCGGCGGCCGAGGAGGAGTTGCACTCGATGTCCCGGGTGGCCACCAGGCGGCGCGGCGCCTGCGGAACGCCGGGATCGGCCGGGGCTTCGACGAGGGCACCGCTCGCACGCAGGTCCGCGCGGTTGCGGCGGGCGTGGTCGCCGAGCCCGGGCCACGCGTCGGCGGCCACCACGGAACCCTTCCGCAGGAGGAACTTGTACGTGCCGTTGCCGCCGAACTCGGCGAGCAGGTGCCCGCGCGCCTCACCGCCGTCCTTGGGAAGCCTGAGGTGGAAGTCGGGCGTGCCGGGGAGGCGGTCGGGCTGCGGCATGGGTGACCTTCCGTGCGGTGAGGTCGGCGCGAACGCCCCGTACCTTACCTGTTGACGTTGTCAATTGGCGTTCGAACACCGATGGTGAACCTGTTGACGGCGTAAACGTGTCAGCCGTATGGTGCGGATGTGTCCGGTTGGCCCTTCTGGTGCGGCCGGGTGCTGGACGCTCAAGTGGGGGGGCACTATGGGTGGGGAGCCGACGGCCGAGGCCAGGCGGCGCACGATTGAGGCGGAGTTGCCGTCGGTCATCGAGAGGCTGAGGCGCTCCGCGTCTCGTTCGGGTTCCGTGAGTCATCGGGTCTTCGCCCTGGAGGCGAATCGGCTCGGGCTCACGAGCGACGAGCAGCAGCGGAGGCTCCGCAGTGGGCTTGCCGCTGTCGGCCTGCGGGTGAGGTCCTCGCGGGGGAAAGCACTGCGGACTTCCGAAGCGGATTCGGCCGCCGTGTCGGCTCCGCGAGCCGCAGGGAGCATGCCGCCCCCCGGCGGGTGGCAGCACTCCGCTCCCGAACTCGCGCCCGCTCACAGCGAAGCGGCCGGACGCCTGGCCCGGGCCCGGCGGATGCTGGCCCGTTACGCCGACGCCGACGGCACGGTCGGCAAGCTTGCCCACGACGGCGTCGTACGGCTCCACGGGCTCGGCCCGTCCGAAGCACGGGAGCTGGCAGCGGACTTCCCGATCACCCGTCCCCGGTCACCCCGCACGTCCGCCCGGACGCGCACCGATGCACGGTCGGGCCGTTCTGTGACCTCCGCGCCCGCTTCGTCGGTGTCCTCGAAGCCGCCGACCGGCAAGAAGCGCGCGCCCCGTTCCGCTGCTTCCGTGACGGATGACGGACTGCGGGACGCCGTCCGCGCGGCCCGGGTCGTTCTGGAAGCCGACCGGTGGCGCCGCGACCCGGGCAGAACACTGCTTACGGCGCACGAGGAAGTCGGCCTCGCCCTGCTCCTCCGCGACGACGCCGACCGCCTCGGCCGCGATGTCCCGGCGGACGAGATCGCGAAGTTGCCCCGTGACGGTGAGCGGTGGCGTGCCTACGAGTGTCTTGTCCGGCACAACCAGCGGCTCGTGTGGAAAATCGCGCTGGGGTATCAGGGCCGAGGACTCGACGCCGATGACCTCGTGCAGCACGGAACCATCGGACTGATGCGCGCGATCCGTAAATTCGACGTCGGCAAGGGCTACAAGCTCTCGACCTACGCGACGTGGTGGATTAGGCAGGCCATCACCCGGGCTGTCGCCGACGAGGGCACCCTGATCCGGATACCCGTACACATGCACGAAAGAGTCAGCAAGGTCGCCACGGCCGAGCGCAAGCTGCTGCACGAAGGCCGCTCCAGAACGGTCGCCGACGTAGCCTACGCGACCGGCCTCACCTTCGCAGAGGTGGAGGAGGTGCGCCGGATCAGCCGGCCTACCGACTCCCTGGACCGGATCATCGGGGATGACGCCACCCTCGGCGATCTGATCATCGGGCCGAGCCGACTGCCGGGGCCTCCGGCCGTGCTGCTCCGCAAGGAACTTCAAGCGCGCCTGCGCCACGTCCTGGAGCATCTCACCGAGCGTGAACGGCACGTCCTGATCCGGCGCACCGGACTCGACGGTGACGAGCCGGACACGCTGGAGGACATCGGGGTCGTCTTCGGTGTCACCCGCGAGCGCATCCGCCAGATCGAGTCGAAGGCCAAGGCCAAGTTCCGCGGCCAGCTGATCCGCCACGGAATGATCCCGGCGCACCAGTGAACCTGCCGCATCTCACCTGATACGAAGGAACCCGCACATGGACCCGCGCCAGGAGCTGGTCGACTACCTCACCCGGCAGCTCGTCGGCCCCGTCGGCGGTGACCACGAGGTGCTCGACGCGCCGCCGGACCGGCAGTACCTGATGGGCACGCTCTACCCGCAACAGGCGGACCGTCAGCGCCGGCTCGACCTCGCAGCCGACGACCCCGAGGCTCCCGGCGCCGAGCAGGACGCCCCCGACGCGGCCCCGGCCGCCGACCCCGTGCCCGAGACCAACAGCTGGCTGCCCGCGTCCCTCGGCATCAGCTTCTACACCGATGCCGTGAACGTCCAGGTCAGCTGCGCCGCCGCCCGCTACGAGACGCAGCGGAACGAACCCGGGCGCGGCCGGCGCTGGCAGCGCATCCCTCTCACGCCGGAAACACACACCATCGGACCCGACCGGGACGAGGTGGTCGTCCTCGACGGCCGCGCGAAGATCCAGCTGACTCGCCGCTCCTACGGCCCGGGCACCCTCGTCACCGTGGCCCTGGTCAACGAGAGGCACCACGACGGCGCCCACGACAAGGCGCCGGACTGGGACGACATGCTGTTCCAGTGCGGGCTCAGCGTCCGCCCCGCTGGCGGTGCCGTGCTGCCGTATCCCAGCGTCCGGCTCGCCAGTCGCGATCCCGAGGAACGCGAACTGCGCCTCCAGTACCGGCACGTCGTCACGCACGCCGTCGGCCACGGCTGCGCCGTCCGCGAGGACCACGGCGAGGACGGCGGTGTCGAGCACCTCGCCAGTGAAGTCCTGCCACGCGCCGAGGTGCCCGCCGTCCGGGCCGGCGGCCCGCTCGACGCCCCCGCGCTCACGCTCTCCCACCTGGCCGACCCGGCCGTCGACCGGGAGCAACTCCGAGAGGAACTTGCCGAGTTCGCCGCCTCCTACCACGCCTGGTACGTGGGCCAGCAATCCGTCGAGGTGCCGCCCTGGGGCCGCGAAGCGGCGGAGCGCATCCTCGGCCGCGTCCGCCAGGCAGTCACCCGCATCGAGGTTGGCGTCCGTACCCTGTGCGACCCCGCTCGCCCTGAACTCCTCGACGCCTTCCGCATCGCCCAGCGCGCCATGCTGCTCCAGATGCGGCACTCCGCGCCCGACCAGGCAGGACAGCGGCGCCTTCGCTCCGACATCGACGTGGCCCTCGACCCGCCCGTCGACCCCAAGGCCACCTGGCGCCCGTTCCAGCTCGCCTTTTTCCTCCTCGCGCTCGACGGCGTCGTCGATCCCGGACACCGCGACCGGGAGACCACCGACTTGATCTGGTTCCCCACCGGCGGTGGCAAGACCGAGGCGTATCTGCTCCTGGCGGCCTTCACCATCGCCCTGCGCCGGATCCGCGGCGAAGGCGGCGGCACCACCGTGCTCAGCCGCTACACCCTCAGTCTGCTCACCACCCAGCAGTTCCAGCGCGCCGCCACCACGATCTGCGCCCTGGAACACCTTCGCCGCACGGAACCCGCACTCGGCCTCGGCGGTGAGCCCGTCACCATCGGCCTGTGGGTCGGCGACACCACCACCCCGAACAAGTTCCAGGCGGCCAAGACCGCCTTCGACGAGCAGCGCGACGCCAGCCACCCCGAGGACGTCTTCATCCTCGACCGCTGCCCGTGGTGCGGCACCCGCATCATGCCGCCCACCTGGTCCAGCGTCCGCTCCGACTACGGAATCCGCGCCGGGGCGGACGAGTTCGCCTTCCACTGCACCCGCGACGAGTGCGCCTTCCACGACCTCCTGCCCGTCGCCGTCGTCGACCAGCACCTCTACCAGGACCCGCCCACCTTCGTCCTGGGCACCGTCGACAAGTTCGCCCGGCTCGCCTGGGAGCCCGACTCCGGCAGCCTCTTCGGCGCGGGCACCGGCCACCGGCCCCCCTCCCTGATCATCCAGGACGAGCTGCACCTGCTCACCGGTCCGCTCGGCACCACGGTCGGCCTCTACGAGGCGGCCGTCCTGGAGCTGTGCACCGGCCCGGACGGCCGCCCGCCCAAGATCGTCGCCGCTACGGCCACCATCCGGCGCTCCGCCGAACAGGTCCGCGCCCTGCACCACCAGGACGTCCAGCTCTTTCCGCCGTCCGGACTCGACGCCTGTGACAGCTTCTTCGCCGTCCCCGACACCGGCCGCCCCGGCCGCCTCTACCTCGGCGTCATGGCACAGGGCCACACCGCGGGCCGCGGTGCCGTCACGACGACGGCGGCCATGCTCCAGGGCGTCCACCAGCTCCCCGAGGAACACCGCGATGACTACTGGACCCTCGTCGCCTACCATCACAGCCTGCGCGAACTCGGCCGTACCGTCACCGCGGCCGGCGACGACATTCCCGCCCAGCTCCGCGGCCTCGACGAGGGCGCCGGCACCCGCGAACTGGCCGGCGAGCAGGTGCAGCAACTCGACAGCAGTGTGAAGCGCGCCGATCAGCCCATCCTCCTCGACCGCCTCGAAAAGCCCTGGACGGACCCTCGGTCGGTGTCGTTCCTGCCGTGCACCAACATGCTCTCCGTCGGCGTCGACGTGAAGCGGCTCGCGTACATGCTCATGCAGGGCCAGCCCAAGACCACCGCCGAGTACATCCAGGCCACCAGCCGCGTCGGCCGCCACCACGTGCCCGGACTCGTCGTCACCTACTTCAACGCCACGCGTCCGCGCGACCGGTCCCACTACGAGACCTTCATGGACTACCACCGAGCGCTTTACCGCTACGTCGAACCCGCCAGCGTCACCCCCTGGTCCCTGCCCGCTCGCCGCCGTGCCCTGCACGCCGCGCTCGTCATCCTGGTCCGCCACCGGCTCGGCCTGGCCGCCGAGAACAGCGCCGGACGGATCACCGGCCACAAGAAGGAAGCGGCGCGGATCGCCGACGCCCTCGCCGAGCGTGCCGCGACCGCCGAGCGCGGCGCCACGGGAGCCGACGCCGAGGCGGTACGCGCCGACGTACGAGCGGAACTCGGCTACCTCCTGGACGACTGGTACCGGCAGGCCGGCATTGCCGCCGCCGAGGGCAAGGACCTCTACTACCGCAGCCAGGGCAAGGGCCAGCACAACCTGCTCAAGGGCTTCGAGCAGCGCTACGGCCTGTGGGAGACCCTCAATTCGATGCGCAGCGTGGATCGCGAGTGCCAGATCACGGTGACGGGAGCAGGAAAGTGAAGCGCAAACTCCGCGTCCGTCAGGCGCAGACCGTGCTGCCGTTCGGCGTGGGTGCGGTACTGGACGTCCAGGGCGAGTCCTTCGCCGCCGCCGGCATCGAGAGGTGGCCGGACCTCAAGACCCCCGTCCCCTCCGAACGGCTCGCCGCCCGCCTCGGCGTCAAGGGCTTTTTCGCCGCTCCCCACACCCTCAACGACCGCTACGACAGCGCCGATCGCCCCGGCGTCCCCTATGTGCGCTTCCCCGGCTGGCTGTTCTGCGGCTCCTGCCGGGCCATGGTCCGCTTCCTGCGCGAAGACGAGAAGCCGGGTGAGCCGCCCGTCTGCACGTCCTGCTCGGCCGCACCCCGTCTCACCCCGATGAGGTTCGTCCGCATCTGCCCGGACGGACACCTGGACGACGTCGACTGGTGGTACTGGGCGCATTCGAAGCTCACGCCCGAACTGCGGCAGTCCTGTTCCGAGTCGAAGCACGTCTGGAAGGCGCGCCGGCTCAGCTTCCGCGTCGCCGACCGCGCCTCCGGACTCGAAGCGCTCTCGGTGCGCTGCGGAGCGACCAGGGACGGCGGCAAGCCCTGCGGCGCCGAACGCGACCTGCTCGACGTCCTCGGCCCCCAGAGCGGACACTGCGCGGGCCGCAACCCCTGGCAGCACTGGGACGCCAGGACGTCCTGCGGCCAGCAGGCGCACATCGTGCAGCGCACCGCCGGGAACGTCTACTACCCGGCTGTCTACTCGGCCCTCGACATCCCGCAGACCGCCGAAGCCCCGCGCGCGGAGCGGAACATGACGGAGACCGTCCTGGGCCACGGTTTCTGGCCCCTCCTGCTCGACGCACTCGGCACGCCCAGGGCCGACACCTTCCGCGGCATGATCAAGGAGGACACCGGCGCCTCCGACAGCCTTATCGACCAGCTCGTCACGGAGGCCACGGGCGCCCCGGTACCGTCGGCCCCCGACCGGCCTGGGCCCGGAGAGCCCGAGAAGACGGACTTGAGCCGCGACGAGTGGTACGCCTTCGACGCCACGTACCTTCCGGAACCCACCCGCGAGTTCGCGGTCCGGCGCGGTGGACTCGGTTTGGACGGTGAGCAGGAGGAGCCCTGGGCCGCCCTCGACGCACACGTCGGCGGTGTCGTCCTCGCCGACCGCCTCCGCGAGGTGCGGGCGCTGACCGGCTTCCGTCGCCACTCCCCGGGTGGCACCCTCGTACCCGCCGACACCAGCGGCCGCCTGCGCTGGCTGCCCGCGACCGAGGTCTACGGCGAGGGCATCGTCCTCACCCTCGACGAGCAGCGCCTCACCGCCTGGGAGAACGACCCCCGCGTGCGGGCCCACGTCCACGGTGTCCGTACGGACCTCGACGCGTCGTTCCGCGAGGAACAGCTCGCCGAGACGACCGGCAGCGAACTCTCGCCCCGCTTCCTGCTCCTGCACACCGTCGCCCACCTCCTCATCCGCCAGCTCTCCTTCGACTCCGGCTACACCACCGCCAGCCTGCGCGAGCGCGTCTACGGTCGCCCCGAGTACGGCCAGCGCGGACTGCTGATCTACACGGCCGCCGGTGACGCGGAGGGCACCCTCGGCGGCCTGGTCCGGCAGGGCGAGGCACCGCACTTCGCCGAGACGCTCATCCGGATGCTGGAGGCGGCCGCCTGGTGCTCCGCCGACCCGCTGTGCGCGGAGCACACCGGGCAGGGCTTCGGCAACCTCAACCGGGCCGCCTGCCACGCCTGCACCCTGCTGCCCGAGACCAGCTGCCAGACCGGAAACACCCTGCTCGACCGCGCCCTGGTCGTCGGCTCCGCCCGCGTGCCCGGCTACTTCACCGACGTCCTCACCGCGAGCCGCGAGTCCGCCGCGGTCATCGCCCAGGGGTGACATCCATGACCACCGAGAACACCCCTGTGCTCCACTCCGATCTCACCCCCTCCCAACGCGACTGCCTGGACGCACTGCCGCTGACGGGCCACCATGTCGTCAGCGGCCCGCCCAGCAGCGGCAAGAGCCTGCTCGCCGCACACCGCGCCGTCCACCTCGCCCTCACCGGCCGCCCCACCCTGCTGCTGTCCCGCTCCAACCTCCTGCGTCAGCTCCTGAGCGGCATGCTCCAGGGCCTCACGGTGCCCGGCACACCGGTCGAGGCCGCCACCGTCCACGGCTGGGTCCTGCGCCACTTCGGATACGGCGCACCGCGCACCCAGGACGGCTGGTTCGACTGGACGGCCCTCACCCACCAGGCCGCCGCCACCCTCGGTGAGAACGAGGCCACCGCCCCCCACCTCGTCGTCGACGAGGGCCAGGACCTGTCACCGGGCTTCTACCGACTGGTCCGCCTCGCCGCCGCCTCCGTCACGGTCTTCGCCGACGAGTGCCAGCGCCTCACCGAGACGAACTCGACCCTCACCGAGATCACCGGCGCCCTCGGCCGCTCCACGGGCCGGATCGAGATCACCGGGAACCACCGCAACAGCCGCGAGATCGCCTCCCTCGCGGAGCACTTCCGCACGGGCGGCACCCGCCCCGACGTGCCCTTCCGCGGCGGGACACTGCCCGTCGTCCGCCACTACTCCGGCGCCCAGGCCCTCACCGACGACATCGCCGGCCTGGCGGCCCGCCACCCACGGGACCGCGTCGGCGTCATCGTCAACTCGCTGCGTACGTCGGCCGACCTGATGCGCCGCCTGGAACGCGCCGGTCTCGCCCGCGAACCCCAGCTCTACAGCTCGGCGGCCTCCTCCGGCCGTTACCGCGACCTCGACCTGGCCCGTCCCGGCGTCGTCCTCGTCCACCGCGCCAGCGTCAAGGGCCTCGACTTCGACACCGTCGTCATCCCCGACGCGGAGTCCGACGCCGCCACCGACCCCACGGCGGCGAGCCTGCGGATGGCGTACTACGTCATGATCACCCGCGCCCGGGAGCGGCTGGTGCTGGGGTGGCAGGGCAGCAGGCTACCGCGGCACCTGGAAGGGCTACGGGGCCGGGTGGCGACGGAGTGAGGCCCACCGAGTCCTTCAGCGGGCGTGTCCCGCTGCGACCCCTTCACGACGTGATGACCCGAACATGACCACACAAGGAGTTCAAAGCATGTCGACAGGTGCTACTGACGGGCCGGAGCAGTCGGAGCCCGGGCGGGGGCAGCGAGTCCTCGCCCTGCTGGACAAGGCGATCGCCGTCCAGAGTCCGCTGGTGACCAAGAACATCGTCCGGGCCCGTCAGCGCAACCCCGAGGCGACACCGGCCCAGGTGATCCGCACCCTGGAACGGATGTACGTCAGTGCCCTGACCGGGACGGGAGCGGCGGTCGGCGGAGCCGCGGCCGCGCCGGGCGTCGGCACCGGAGTGGCGCTGGCCCTGTCGGCGGGCGAGACCCTCTCGTCCCTCGAACTGAGCGCACTCTTCGCCCTCTCGCTCGCCGAAGTCCACGGCGTCCCCCTCGACGAGCTGGAGCGTCGCCGGACGATCGTGATGGGAGTCATGCTCGGCGGGTCCGGCTCCGCCACCATCGGCAAGGTCGCTGAGCGCACGGGGCAGCACTGGGGACGACAGGTGGTCGCCAAAGTGCCTGTCGAGACGTTGCGCCAGATCAACGGGATCCTGGGGAAGAACTTCATCACCAAGTACGGGACCAAGCAGGGCATCATCGTTCTCGGCCGAGTGGCACCGTTCGGCATTGGCGCCGTGATCGGCGGCGGTGGCAACGCCGCACTCGCCGCCTTGACGGTGCGGGCCGGCCGTCGCGCGTTCGGCCCGCCGCCGGAGTCATGGTCAGGGGCTGACGCGTAGCACGCCCCTCCTCGGGAGACGGGTCACCGAAGGCGGTGCAGGACCGCATACGCCCTGCACCGCGCCATGGACGCCGCCGGTCAGCGCTTCGACGGCAGGACGCTCCCGGTGGTGGACGGAACGCTCCCCTCCGCGAGCCGGCCGCGGCCCTGCTCGGCGAGGCGCCCGAGGCGTACCAACTGGGTGTCTTGGGCGGCCTGGTCACCTCGTTCCACGGCGTCCCGCAGCGCGTCGCGGGCGGCCAGGACCTCCTTGCGGAGCGTCGCCGGGTAGGAGTCCTGCTCGGCCAGGCGGACGGTGATGAGCGAGGTGCGGACCGCCGGGTCGAGCCCGGTCCACAGCTCCTCGGCCCGTTCCGTGGCGGCCCGCAGTCCGTCGATGCCCATGGCCCGGCGGGCGTCCGTGACCGCTTCCCTGGCCTTCCGCAGGTCCTCCACCAGCCCCGGCGGCAGCAGTCCGCGTCCGCTCCCGGCGACGACGCCCGCCCGGGCGGCGGCGCCCCGGGCACGGGTACACAGGTCCAGGGTGTCGTGGGCCGCGTCCAGCAGTCCGTCCAGGGAGCGGCCCACGTTCTCTCCTCTGGTGAGCGCCGCCAGGTCCGTCCCGATCTCCGTGAGGACGTCCAGCTCGGCGGGAGTGACCTCCCGTTCCCACTCCTTGAGGTACGCGAGGTACGCGGCGTGGAGCTCGGACGCCTTGCGCGTGACGGCGGCGGGGACGGTGCTGCGGCGCAGCCGGGCCTTCTCCCAGTCGCCGGAACCCAGCCGGTACTGCAAGTCGAGGGTCCGGTCGGCGTCGAGCCGCACCCGAAGGGTGAGCGGTACGTCACCACGGAGACCGTCGGTGCGCTCGTGGGCGAAGCCGCCGCAGAACTCGTTGCGCTCCGCCGAGCGCAGGTGCGGGCCCTCCCAGAGGCGGAACCACACGTGGCCGCCGCTGTCGTCCCGCACCGCGAGGTCGTCCACCCGGTGCCGCTCGGTCGGGTACGGCGTGCCGCTGGGGAAGAGCACGTGCACGGTGCCGTCCGTGAGCTGGAGTCCGATGTGCTGCGCGGTGACCTGCTGGGGCACGGCGGTGCCGAAGTGTCCGCCGCAGAACGAGCAGGAGTCGAGACCGGCGGCGTTGGTCATGCCGCAGCCGGGGCACTTCAGCCCGTCCGGGGCCAGCGGCGCGTCGCAGTCGAGGCAGACCGCCGCCGAGGCGGGGTTGTCGTCCCGGCCGCACTCCGGGCACTCCGCGTGTCCGGCCGTCGGAGCCGCCGCGCGCAGGCCGGACAGGTCCGTGGCGCACACGGGGCAGGCGGCGGTCAGCTCGGGGGCGGGAACGTGGCAGACCGGGCAGTCCACGGTGGCCGTCCCGAGGAGCGGGGTGGCGCAGGACGGGCAGGCGTCGGCGGCGACGGGGATGCCCTCGACGGTGCAGGTCTCGGAGGGGCAGCCGAGGGTGCTCAGGAGCCCGGCCTCCACGGCGGCGCCCTGGGCGACGGCTGTCATGGGGTCCACCGCGTGCGACACCTTGTCCGCGCCGAACAGTTCCGCCAGGCCCTGCCGCACGGCGGGGACACGAGTGGAACCGCCCACCAGCAGCACGTGCCTGATGTCCTCGGGCAGCGCGTCGCCGTCCTTCAGCACCGACTCGACCTCCCCCCGCATCCGGCGCAGGTGCGTGGCGAGAAGGCGCTCGAAGTCCTCGCGGCGCACGACACCGGACCAGGATCCTCCTCGGCGCCCGAGTGGGGCGAGCGTCACCTCGGAAACGTCCCGCGCCGAAAGTTCGATCTTCGCGCGCTCGGCGGCGGCCCGGATGCGGGAGGCGTCGCCCTCGCCGCCGTGGTCCCGTCCGCCGAGCCGCTCGCGCAGGTGGCGGTCGAGCAGCGCGTCGAAATCGGTGCCGCCGAGGAGGTTGTCGCCGCCCAGCTTGCCCACCCTGAAGTAGCCCGGACCCATCCACAGGAGCGACACGTCGAAGGTGCCACCGCCCAGGTCGAAGACGAGCACGGTGGCGTAGTCCTCGGCGCCCCCCGTACCGGGCGTGACCCCGAAGGCGTGGGCGGCGGCGGTTGGTTCCTCCACGATCCGCGCGACATGGAGTCCGGCCAGCCGCCCGGCCTCCCGTACGGCGGCGAACTGCGGTTCGGCGAAGTACGCCGGCACGGTGATCACGGCACGGCCGAACGGGACGCCCGCGGCACTCTCGGCGTCCTGCTTGAGCCGCCGCAGCAGGATGGCGGAGACCTGCACCGGGGAGAGGTAGTGCGCACCGAGCCGGATCTCCACCGAGCCTCCGGCGCCCTCCCGGACGGGCGGCGCGTCGGCGGGACGCGCCTTCAGCGCCTCCTGCACCGACTCGTCCTCCCAACGCCGTCCGATCAGCCGCTTGACCTCCGTGATCACGGAAGCGGGCGCCGCGTCACGCCAGTTGAGGGCTTCCCGCCCGACCAGCAGGGCGTTGTGGGAGCCGACCCCGAGGGCCGAGGGGGTGGCCTGTTCGCCGTACCGGTTGGGCAGGACGACGGGAATACCGTCGTGCAGCCAGGCGGTGACGGAGTTGGTGGTGCCGAGGTCGATGCCGAGGGTCCGGTGCATGGAGGGTGCTTCCCGATCGTCGTGGAAGTGTGAGTGGGCGTGGGCGTGGAACGGGCGGAGCCGGTGCGGGTGCCGCCGCCTCGTCAGCCGCGCCGGGGGCGCCGCTTGCGGCGGGCGGAGGGCTTGCGGGGCAGACCCCGCCGGGAGCGCGGGGTACGGCGTGGCTGCGTCCGCTCGCCGCGAGTGGGGCGGGGGGTCTCGGGTGCCGCCGGTTCCGTGCCGTCACCTGTCGCCGGGGTGTCCGGCCCTGACTCCGGCGCGGGGCCCGGGACCGCGACGACCACCTGCGCGGGCCGCAGGACGGAGGCGCCCAGACGGAAACCGGTCGCCTTCTCCCTCAGCACGGTGCCGTCCGGGACGGTCGGGTGGGGCTCGGCGTCGACCACCCGCATCTGAGCCGGATCGGCCGCCCTGCCCACCACCTCCATCGGAACCACGTCGTGCCGGGCCAACTCGCCGCGCAGCATCACCCGCGCCGCCTCGATCTGCTCGCCCAGCGCCACGGCCACCGAGGCCGTCTCCCGGGCGGAGCGCGCCTCGTGCAGGCCGCCCGCCCGGCGCCGGGTGTCGGCGAGCAGGTCGTCCAGCGGCAGCAGGGACGTCAGGAGGGCGCGCAGCCGGTCCTCGGCCTCGTCGCGTTTGCGGGACAGGGCCTCGACCCTGCGCCGCAGTCTGTCGAGTTCGGAGGGCGGACCGGCGGGGCTCGCCGGATGGGCACCGTTCACGGGCGGTCCTCGGTGTCGGGGCGGGGCAGTGGAGGGGTGAGCATTTCGGCGACCAGGGCGGCGACGGCACCGTGCGAGGCCTGGTCGGCACGGTGGAGGTGCTCCCGCCGGACCGGATCGTGCCGGGCGGAGGCGATGGCCCGGGCCGCCGTGGTGTGGAGCACCGGGGACCGCGCACCGAGGGCGAGGCCCGGGACGAGTTCGTACAGCGTGGGGCCGAACCAGGGCAGCGGGAGCGGTACGGCTTCCTCGCCCCGAGGCGTGGACGCGTCGGGCGTGTCGGTGGTCAAAAGAGGGCTTCCTGTCCGGTGTCGTCGAGGTTCTGCCGCTTCGGGGCGGGGCCGAACAGCAGGCCCTGGTCCGGGAGCCCGGCCCCGATCCGTTCCGCGCACGCGCGATCCTGCCGCGCCCCGCCGAGGTCCCCCGCTTCCTCCCGGGCCCGGGCGCGGCGCAGGTAGGCGGCTTCCACGGTCCGGTCGAAGCGCGCGCCCGCACCGATGCGGATCAGGTCCCGCAGGAACAGTGCGATGACGTCCGAAGGGGACGCGGTGGCCTCCAGGTGCTCGGCCAGACGGAGGACCGCCGCGTCGAGCCTTCTCCTGACGTCGCCGCGGACCGGCTCGGTGAACGTCACGGCCGTGCGCAGCAGGTCGACGCAGCGCTCCAGGCCGGTCCGGGTCTCCTCGGCACCGGAGCGCCGGGCCGCGTCGACCAGTAGGTCGACGAGCACCTGGTCGACGTGGCTCTCCGCGTGCGGGCCGTCGTAGCCCTCGTACTGGAGCACCTTGCGTGCGGCGGACCGCGCCGTGGAGGCACGTCCCCGGGACGCGGCGGTCACGGCGCGCGTCATGTAGTGGTCGACGAGCCATCTCCGGGCCGGTTCGTGGTCCGGGTGGCGCCTGAGCAGACCCTGTACGTCGCTGACGCGCGGCTTCTCCCCACGCAGCGTCCCGTCGAGCGCCCGGTCCAGGTCCGCCTTCAGGTGTTTGTCGAGACCTGACCGGGCGTCCCGGTCCCGGGGGGCCAGTTCGAGGGCGCGGCGGTAACGGTTCCGGCTCTCCTGGGGATTGCTCTCAAGGACCTTGGTGCCCTGCCGCACCAGCTCGGCGGTGAGTTCGGCGGCCAGCGAGCGGTCCTCCGGCACCAGCGCGTGGGCCAGCTCCAGGCCCTGGATCCGCGTGACGGGGGAGTAGCCGTACCCGTTGCGGCTCCGCCCCACCTCGTTTCCCGCCTTGAGTACGTCCGCCCGCTCCCCGGCGCCGAGGGCGTGCCCGAGCCGTACCGCCCGGTCGATGTCCGCGAGGGCCTGGCTCCACTCGCGGGCCCGCACACGGGCGGTGCCCCGCTCGGCCAGGGCCCGGCCCAGCGCCTTGGCGCACGCGCGGTGTTCGACAGAGTCGGCGGTCCAGGCCTCGACGTCGGGGTGGCGTGTGGCGTAGGCGTGGAGAAGGTCGAGGTGACGCCCCTGGTCGACGAGCTGCCAGGCGGCTCGTTCGACCGGGAGGAGGCCGTCGGGTCCCGCGTCCGTGGGATCGACCGCAGGGGCGTCGCACTCGGCTTCCCAGGCCGTCTCCCAGGCGGCGAGGACGTCCCGGCCGGCCCGGACGTCCAGGGCGTGCAGCAGATCGGTGACGCGTCCGAGCAGCTGGCGGCGCGCGTCGTCCCAGAGGTCGTCGGGCACGGGGGTGCCGCGCCGTTCGGTGAGCACCGCGCGGAAGTCCCCCGGGTCCTCCTCGTCCAGGAGGTAAGCCCACAGCACGATCGCCAGTGCCGCGGTCCCGGGCCCGGCGCCGCTCCCCTCCTCCTCACCGAGCGCACGCAGGGCGGCCAGCGCGAGGGCGTGCACGACTCCGGTCTCCGCCGCGTCCAGATCACCGAGGTCCGGACACTGCCGCACGGCCTCGTCCCAGTTCCCGACCCGCGCGGCCAGCGCGGCGCGCAACGCGCGGTACCGCACAGCGTCCCTGGGGACGGAGGGCGTACCGAACTCGTCCTGCACGCGACGGAGAACCGGCCGTACGACGTCGAACTCGGCCCGCAGAAAGGCTTGCTCGGCAGTGTCCAGCAGGAGATCCGCCGTGACGGTCCGGCCGGTAGCGCCGGTGTCGTCCACCCGCACGGTCTGTCGTCTCCCCCCTGAGAACTGACACTGCAACAGCCACCGTAGAGAAGTCTGTTGGCGACGTCAACGCATCACAAGCGTGCGGGTGCGACTGGCGAGTTCAATGCGGAGGGTAAGCATATTAATGAAAGGAGCGGACGGTGCGGCGGATGGCGCGTCACCCTGGGTGAGTGAGTGGAGGCGGTCGGTGAGATCGCCGTGACGAGGGATGGTCAAAGGGGTGGCGTATGGACATCATCGACGGAGCCGGCGCCGAGGACGAGCGGGCGGTCGCGGCGGGGGAGTGCGGGCGGGAGCCCCACCGGTCGGGGAGTCTGCGCACGTTCGGCGCGTTCCTCCAGGCCCTGCGCGAGTTCCAGGGGCTCAGCCGGGCCGAGCTGGCCGCGCTGATCCAGTACTCGAAGCACACCGTCGCCTCGGTGGAACTGGGCCGCCGGATGCCGGACGAGATCTTCGTGGACCGCGCGGACACGGCCCTCGGCAACACGGGCGCGTTGCGGAAGGCCGCACGGCATCTCAGCCGGGGCGGGCAGGGGCTCGCGGCGTGGTTCCGGGAGTGGGCCCGGCTGGAGCGGGAGGCGGTGAGCCTGTGCACGTACGAGTGCCGGCTGGTGCCGGGGCTGTTGCAGTCGGAGGCGTATGCGCGGGCGGTGTTCGACAACAGCATCCCGCTGCTGACCGAGGAACAGACGGAGATCCAGCTCGCTGCCCGGATGAAGCGGCAGGCGATGATGCGGGAACAGTCGACCGTGCCGTTCAGCTTCATCGTGGAGGAGTCGGTGTTCCGGCGGCGACTGGGCGGCGCGCAGGTGCAGCGCAGCATGCTCGACCTGGTGCTCGACATCACGGCGCCGCGCAATGTGACACTTCAGGTCGTGCCGCTGGAGTTGGAGTTCCATGGGTGCTTGGACGGGCCTGTGCAGGTGTTGGAGACCAAGGAGGGCAAGAGGCTCGGTTACTCCGAGGGGCAGCAGAACGGCCGGCTGATCTCCGACCCGAAAGAGGTGAGTCTGCTCTGCCGCCGCTATGACACACTGCGCTCGCAGGCCCTGAATCCCAAGGAATCCCGGGACCTGCTGGAGCGACTTCGAGGAGACCTATGAACAGCGGTACGACGGAACTCGCCTGGTTCAAGTCCACCTACAGCGGCACCCAGGGCGACAGCTGCGTGGAGATCGCCATCGCTGAGCAGGCCGTGCACATACGGGACTCCAAGGACACCACCCGCCCGGCGTTCGCGGTGGGGCGCGAGGAGTGGGCGCCCTTCGTGCGGTTCGTGTCGGGTAGCTGAGCCTCTGATGTGCCGCCCGCCGCACCGGGGGTCCGGTGGGCGGGCGGCAACTCCTCTACGCTCGCGTCAGGTGAGGGTGTTGCGCAGGTGCGGGCCGAGGTAGCCGACGTAGACCTTCCCGGAGCGAGGGCAGTCGTCGTAGAAGTGCAGGCGTGGGGCGATGGTGTTGCCTCCTCCGATCTTCAGGTGGGCCTGCATGAAGACCCGGCCGTCGGGGTCCACCGCCTTCGGAACCGGGAGGACGCGCTCGACGCGCAGTTTCGCTTTGCGGGCGACGGTGTCCGACTCGCGCATGGCCACCTTGGCCGCCGGGAAGGGAAAAGCGCTGGAGGCGTCGGACTTGCACCAGCTCAGGAAGTCACCGGAGGTCGTGCCGTCCGCGGAGGACCGGGCGAAGTGATCCAGGGCCAGTAGCCCGTCCCAGGCGACGTACAGCCAGTTGTCCACCGACTGACTGTCGAGGGACCGGGTGATCTTGGGGTTTCCGGTGAAGGAGATGCCGGGCAGTTCGCCCAGGCGTTCCAGCAGTTCGGAGAAGGTCGTCGGGTAGGTGATGTCCGCGGCGACAGCCGGCGTGTGGGAGTCGGCGAACTGCCCCGCCTCCTGGAGTCGGTCACGCAGGAAGCGTATGAGCCGCTGGGACTCCTGGACCTTGTCGTACAGTTCCTCGTTCTCACCGCGCAGTTCGTTGCTGGCCTGGTCCGCCTTCGCCAGTTCCGCGTACAGGTCGTTGATCTCGTCGACCCGGATGGCCTCCGCGCGTTCCGCCTCGTCCAGCAAGGCGGTCAGCGCCGCGTTGTCGGAGCGGAGCTGAACGATGTCCGTGCCGTCCGAGGACGAGCGGGGGCGAGTGCGGTGGCGCGGAATGCTGAGCAGCGCCGGGGGAAGCGGCTGCCGCGAGGACAGGCGCTGGGGGAGGGCCGCGAGTGTGGAAGCGGCGCGGCGAGGGTCGGCTTCGATGGTGCGGCGCGACATGACGGGGTGGCGTTGCGCGTCGGGCTTCCAGGCCGGGTCAAGCCCCGGCAGGTAGGTGCGGACGCCACCGCCGAACACGGGGTGGTACTCCAGCGCGGCGTTGAACTTGGCCTGTGCTTCCGGCGTGAGCACGTACAGTACGGCCAGTCCGTGCAGATAACGGAAGAGTGGTTCGACGACCGTCCGCGACCAGTCGTCGGGGTCCTTCCCGTACGGCACCGTGGCGATGACGACGGGCATCCGCCGGTTGCTGTCACACAGCTCCTCGATGACGTCGTCGACGTCCTCGACCTCGATGAAGGTGGGCGCGGCAGTGACATCGGCCTGTGCGTCCCGTGCCTCCAGCGCGTCCAGGAGAGAACGGACGATGTTCGGTGTGTTGGCGCGCTTGGGGGCGACTCCCTCACGGGGCGGCTGGTGCTCGATGTCGACCTGCACCCACGTACGGCCCGCGTCCTCCTCAAGACCGGAGCGCACGATGAGCGTGGACTGCCAGGTACCCGAGGTCGCGGAGGGTGTCTCGCGCATGCGCCACCGGCTGTAGGCGCCCTTGCGGCCGCCTTCCGAGTCACGGTCGAGGGTGGCGTGCGGCGCGATCTCGGTCCGGCCCTCGTCCAGCCCGGACGGGTCGTACCCCTTGCCGCGGATCCAGTCGAGCAGTTGGCGCTCCGCTATGCCGCATGCCTTGACGTAGTTGAGTTCGGTCGAGACCACCATGCGGTAGCCGCGTGGTTCCATGAGCGCTCCTCGCTGGGATCGGGGTGGAGCAGTTCGGGGTTCGGGGCGGGCGGCTTCACCGCTGTCTCACGCCTTGTCGGTCGGTTCGTAACCGAGGGCCGCACGGTTGATGAAGCGGTCGCCGAGGTTGCGTACTGGAACGGGTTTGGGCTTTTGCGCCGTGCTTTTCGCCGTGGACTTCTTCGGGACGGGCTTCTTTCCCCTCGCACGTCCGCCTGGTGTCGGCTTCGGTTGCTTGGCATTCTTCGCGGCCGGGGTGTTGCGTGCCGCGTACTTCTTGCGGAGCGCCGAGAGCTGCTCGCGCTCCTGGACGGTCACGCCGGCGGGAAGGGCGTTGACGAGAGCACGGGCCCGGCTGAGCGCGTAACGCGCCTGATGCCACCGCTTGTTGTTGATCGCCGCACGCGCGACCCCGATGGTCCGCTGCAACGCCTTGATCTTCGCGGGCTGGCGCCGGGGGATCGGCGACTCGGCCCCACTGCCGCGCCGTTGCCCGGCCGCACGGGTACCCCAGTCCGCGCCCGAGGTCAGGACGACGACCGAGCGCGGGTTACTGGACTGGCTTCTGCGAACCATCTTCAGCCGCCCTCCTTACCCGTGCCGGGGGCCTTGGCCGGGGGGCGGGGTGAGCGGGGAGCGGTAGGCGTCGGCGTCGGTGAGCGGCTTCTCCAGGGACAGACCGGCGTCGGCCATGCGGTCGTACTCGGCGAGGACGAGCCGCTTGGTGCGGTACTCGCCGAACTTGGCGATCTCGTTGTTCTTGAGGCCGCCAGTCGGTGACTGGAAGGACTCCAGGACGTAGTCGGTGTCCTCGCGGGAGATCCCATAGAGGTGGAAGAAGTAGGCGTCCAGCTCGGCGCGCAGCTGGGCGCGGCGGGTCTCGTCCCACTGGAACGGTTCGCCCTCGTCGCCCAAGTCGCGGGCGAGGGGGGTCATGTCGTACGCCGTGTAGACGAGTTCGAGGACGCGGGGGAGGAGGAAGGGAAGGTGGGGTTCGAGGGTGGTAGGGGTGGGGACGGGGAGCTGCTTCCAGATGAAGAGCTTCATGTGGGCGTCGCTGACCTTCTGACGACTCACGAAGTCGAAGACCAGGGAGGACTGGGTGGCGATCAGAGCCGCGACGAGCGGAGAGGCGACGCGGGGCAGCATCAGAGGGTACGTGTGTCCGACGGCTGTGCGCGGCAAGAAGGCGGGGATGGCCGTTCGCTCATCCGTCGTTCGGCACACGTCGCGCCAGCCGAGCAGCCACCCGTGCGGCCAGTGCATCTCGGCCAGGCGCTCATCGATGCCGCGTTCCTCAGTGTCCTTCCCCTTGCGCACTGTGGGGATGGGGCCATTTTCGAGGACCCAGTACCGGGGATCAGCGTATGCCGCGGGATCGGCTTTCTCAGAGGCGTTGATGCGGCGGCGTTCTTCGTTGCCGGTGCCGGTGTAGGAGTTCCAGCGGTGGTCGAAAATATGGGCCATCTTGCCCTCGTACAACGGCAGCATCCGCTCCTCACCCCGCTCGAAGACGTTGCCCCGCAGCTCCCACCCCTCGTCCTCAAGCCTTTCGCGGCTGCGGAAGAGGTCGGAGTCGTCGGTCATGTGGAAGAAGGTCGCCTTGAACGCCATGCACCACGGGTTTCCGTCCCGGCGACCCTCGTGCCACAGCACCGGCACCCGCCTGTACACGCCAGCAGTGATGTCCGCGTCGCGCTGGGTCCGGAACACCGGCAGCGTGCCCGTGTTGGGATTGATCCTGGCGAGGTCCTCCGGGTCGAGGGCGAAGACCCGCTTCGGGTCCTCCAAGTCCGTGACGTCGGACAGGAAGAAGCCGATGCGACTGGCGTCCGCCTGCGCGGCCCGGCCGGTGAGGGTGAGCAGGCAGAACTTGTAGCGGGAGTCCACGCTCTCGAACCACTTGCCGCCCTTGGGTAGCGCGGGTGACTTCGGTCGCCGGTTCTCGAAGTCGTACAGCGAGGCCAGAACCCCCCGCCGCGTGAAGTCACCGAACAGATGCTGAGACCCGGCACCTGTGGCGATCGCCGTCGGCAGGATCACACCGAACCGTCCCTCGGGTGCGACCACGGTCGCCATCCGCTCGGCGAACAGGGTGTCGGTCTGGATCATGGTGACCCCCTTGACCGTCAGCCCCTTCGCGCACAGCGGGAACACCCCCGAGTCCCCCGCGAAATGGAACGTCCCCTTGACCGCGCGCCGCGCCTCCCGGTACCGCTTCCCGGCCTCCGGGTACTCCTGCTCCCACTCGGCGATGCGGGTGCGCCGGGCCGTGCCGGCGATCTCCGCGATGTCGGGGTTGACGACGCTGAAGTACTTCTTGTCCTCGAAGTCGACCTTGTCCCACGGCGGATTCCCGACCACGCACGAGAACCCACCGGCCCACCCCGTCACCGGATCGACCGCCCCCGTACCCGTCGACGCGCCGCCGTCCTCCGGGACCGTGAACACCTCGGGGAACTCCAGGTGCCAGTGGAAGAAGGCGTACTGGTCCCGCAGCCGCTCGATCTCGACGTGGGTCGACTCGGGTGCCGCGTTGCCCTCCGGGTCCTCCAGCCCCCGGAACGTCTTGTGGGTGATGGCCGGCGGGGCGTCCTCCCGCTTGTGCCAGACGAAGGCCGCGCACCACGCGTCCGCCACGTGCAGGGCGTGCCGGTACTCGGCCGAGCCGGACCACTTCCGGAAGTCGGCCTCCTTGCGGCGGACGGCGGCGAGGTCGCCGTCCGGGGCGTCGGTGATCCGGCGCAGCCCCTGGGCGAAGGACGCGTTGGCGACCCTGGTCTCCGTCTCGATCTCGAACAGGCCGCCCTGGCCCCGGCGTTCCTCCGTGTTGCGGGCCATCAGCTGCCGGGCCCAGCCTTCGTCGTCGCCCTCGGTCTTCTTGAACGCCCGGTCCGGGATGCCGTCCCGCATCAGGGCCGGGGTCGCCCCGATCAGACCGTTGCCGTGCTTGATGTGGGAGTCGAGGAAACCGAGGGGGCGGCCGGCCTTCATGGCCTCCAGCCACAGCGACACCTTGGCCAGTTCGACGGCCATGGGGTTGAGGTCCACGCCGTACAGGCAGCGGGCGACGACCTCCCGGAGGGCGTCCGCCACCGCGTCCGCCGTGGGCTCGGGGTTGCGTTCGCGCACCGCCGCCACCCGCTTGGCGATCCGGCGGGCCGCCGCCACCAGGAAGTGGCCCGAGCCGCAGGCGGGGTCGCAGACCGTGAGGGAGAGGAGTTCCTCGACGATCGTGTCGGCGGGGTCGACGCGGCCCTCGGCGCTCGCGCGCTGCTCCCCGCGCTTGACGGCGTCGTCTATCACCGGGTTCAGCGTGGAGTCGAGGAGGGTCTCGGTGAGCGCGGTCGGGGTGTAGTAACTGCCGGTCTTCTTGCGGTCGTTGCCGATGCGGTCGACCAGTTCGAAGGTGCGGTCGGCGGCGCTGTGCTTGGGCACCAGCTCCAGCAGTGCCTCGTAGACCGAACCGAGTTCCTCGGCGCCCATGCGCAGGTAGTCGACGGGGCGCCAGCGGGCCGAGCCCGCGTCGCGGACCCGGGCCAGGTGCTTGACGGCCTCGAACAGGTGGCGGTTGGCCAGCCGCGCGCCGCGCAGGGGACGGTCGGCGGGGGTGTCGTTGAAGAGGCCGCCGAGTCCCTTCAGGCCCAGCTCGGGGCGGCCCTGCTCCGAGCCCAGCGCCTCGATGAGGAGTTCCAGGGCGCGGTAGCGGTCGTCGTGGGCGGTGCCCAGGCGGCGCAGGGCGTGGCGGCGCAGCCGGGCGGTGGAGAAGTAGCGGGCGAAGCGGTCGCGGGTCAGGTCGTCCGCGTCGGGGTCGAGGAGGGCGTTCCGGTCCTCGGCGACGAAGAGGAAGATCATGCGGTAGACGAGCCGGAGCAGGGCCGTCTGGAAGGCGTGGACGTCCAGGTTCTCGCGGAGGTGGGTGTTCCGCGGGTGGCTCAGGAAGCCCGTGCCCAGGACGGTGAGGGCCGCCTGGACGCCGTCGCGGAAGTGGTCCAGTGCCCGGCTGCCGGACTCGATGGCGACCGTCCGCCACTTCTCCAGCCAGCACCCCGAGGGCGCCGTCCCCTCCGCCACCTCGAACCGCGACGCGTGCAGCACGCAGTACAGCAGCACGAACTCGCTGAACAGCTCGCCGTCGAAGATCGCCTCCAGGTCGAACTCGACGTAGGCGGCGGTGGCGAAGGACGACGAGTCGCGCAGCAGGCGCAGGCGGCGGCCGTTGGTGAGGGCGGCCCACAGGTGGGCCTCGGTGCGGTTGAGGCAGTCCTGGAGCATGGACTGGGGCGGGACCTGGCCGGGGGCGGGACGCTTGTCCAGCTCCTGGTTCCACGGGACGAGGTGGAGGAGGGCGGGACCGTGGCGGTGGGAGACCGGGAAGCACTTGTCCGGGTCGGAGTCGGCGGGGACGCCCGCCGGGCCGACCTCCGTCAGCGTGCCGAAGTCCAGCTTGCGGAAGAGCTGGGCGAGCCAGTCGGTGCCGGCCCGGCCGGTGGGGTCGGCGGCGGGGGCGCCGGTCGTCGGGTCGGAGGGCAGGGCGGTGCGCAGGTCGCGCCAGAGCGGCTTGAGGTACTCCCAGGCGCGCTCGGCCTCGTCGCGGACGGCGACGGAGGCGGGCAGGCCGTAGTCGGCGGACCTGGTGCCCGGCAGGTTCCGTGCCTCGGCGACGCGCAGCAGCATGTCCGGGGGCAGGAGGCCGCCGACCGTGGTGACGGCGGTGAAGGCCAGGGCGGTGCGAGGGGCGGCGGACATCAGGCTTCGGCTCCGGAGGCGGTAGAGGCGGCGGGCGGCAGGTAGACGTAGACGCCGAGGACGTCGGCGGGCTCCTGCGGGACGACTTTCAGGCCGCGGACGATCTCCTCGTTGGCCTTGCGGACCCGGCGGTGCGAGGCGTCCAGCTCGGCGGCGAGCCGGGTGCCGTACTCGGTGAGGTGCGCGGACAGCTCCGGCAGGCCGGCCAGGGTGCGGCCGATCTGGTTGCGGACCCGCTGCTCGTGCGTGTTCGCGGTGGCCCGCGCCGACAGCAGCGCGGCCGCCGCGTCGTCGTCCAGCCAGCGGGCGCGGGCCGGCATGCCCTCGAAGGCGAGCAGCCGGGCGTCCTCGGCGACGATCTGCCTCTCCCCGCTGCGGGAGGGCAGCGTCAGATGGAAGCGGTAGCGGACCAGCAGCAGGGTCGTCAGCCTCGTCACCGCGTCCGTGGTCACCACACCGCAGCGGCGGGCCGGGCGCGGGCCGAGGGCGTCGGCGTCCAGCGCCGCGTCGAGGACGTACGAGGCGACGGCGCCGATCGCCGGGTCGGTGCGGACCAGGGCGACCTCGCCGCGGGCGGTGGCCGGCGTGGTGCGGAACGGGATCGCGCGGTCCTCCTCCACGGGCCGGCTGCCCAGCGCGGCGGCGAGCGCGTCCCGCAGACCGGCCGGGGTGCCGCCGACCTGGGCGGTGAAGTCGCCGGTGCCGTCGCGCGGGTCGCGGACCACGGCGTCCAGGTCGCGCAGCGCCTCCAGGGCGAAGTCGCGGACCTCGTCGGCGCTGCCGAGCGCGGCCCGTACGGCGGCGACCTCCCGGGCCACCTCCTCGGGGTGGATGGCCCGCTGGGCGTACTTGGAACGGGACGTCCTCTCCCGCTCGGCCGCCGACGTCCACTCCCGCTCGATCCGGTCGAAGGACTCCTGCCGGGTGTCGAGGTCGAACAGGCTCTCCTGGCTGCCCTGCCGCCCGTGCAGCAGCAGCCACTCCACGACGGCGTCGGTGACCCCGGACGCGGTCTCGTCGGGGACGGAGACGGAGATGCCCAGGTCCTTCTTGATCTGCCGGTGCTTCTTGAACAGCACCTCCAGGACCTTGCCGTCGATGCCGTTGTCCTCGCCGTACATGGTGATGACCCGGACCTGGTCGCGCTTTTGGCCGTAGCGGTCGACGCGGCCCTCGCGCTGGTCGTGCCGGGTCGGGTTCCAGGCCAGGTCGTAGTGGACGACGGCGTCGAAGTGGTGCTGGAGGTTGACGCCCTCGGAGAGGCAGTCGGTGGCGATCAGCACCCGGCGCACGGCCGGGTCGCCGTCCTCCCCGGCGGCCTCGGCGGCCAGCTGCTCGATGCGCGCCAGGCGCTGCTGCGGCGACAGGGTGCCGGTCACGGCGGCGAGCTTCGTCTTCTTGCCGAGCTTGCCGTCGAGCTGCTCGGCGAGGTACTCGGCCGTGGGGATGTAGCGGCAGAAGACGATCGGGTGGTACCCGTCGGCGATCAGGTTCTTCAGGTGCCGGGTGAGGGCCTTCAGCTTGGCGTCCTCGGCCGGACCGACGAGCGCCTCCGCCCGCTCGGCCAGCTCCAGCAGCCGGGCGCCCGCCTCCTCCGACTCGGCGGCGCCCGGTGCGACGTCCATGCCCTCCAGCCGGTCGTTCTCCGCCGAGTCGGCCGCCACCGGAGCGCCCAGCACGTCCGCTTCGAGCGCGGTGCGGGCGGCGGCCGACTCCGAACGGGTCCTCAGGGTCTGCGCGGCGGCGGCCGGCGAGGACACCATCGAACGCAGCAGCGCGATCACCGACCACCAGGCGATACGGGCCTCCCGCTTGCCCTGCTCGTCCGCCGCCGCGACCCGGTCCCGGGCGTAGGCGATGGCGTCGTCGAGCAGCGCCCGGTAGGCGGGGGACAGCTTGTACGGCTCGTCCTTGGTCCAGCGGTCGGACGGGAAGGCGGTCCGCTCGGCCAGGGAGTCGTCGGCGAGACCGTCCTCCTTGGTGAGGTAGTCGCGGACGTCGGCGCGCTTGCGGGCCACGAAGTGCTCGGCGAGCCTCGCCCGCCCGGCCGCCGTCTCCAGGTCCAGCGTCGCCAGTTCGGGCCGCACCAGGCCGAGCAGGTTGCGGAACGCGGACTCCTTGCCGGAGTGCGGGGTCGCCGTCAGCAGCAGCAGGTGACGGTCGGCGTCGGCGGAGATCCGGCGCAGCAGTTCGTACCGGAGCTGGTTCGAGGCCGACGACGCGCCGTGCTGCCCGGCGTCGTCGGCGGCCACGCACGCGTGGGCCTCGTCGACGATCACCAGGTCGGGGCAGTGCTTGACGAAGTCCTCACGGTGCCGGGTGGACTTGATGAAGTCCGTCGAGATGATCGTGAACGGGTGCTTGTCGAACAGCGACTCGCCCAGCTGCAGGCCCCTTTCCAGACGCGACACCGTGGAGGCCAGGACCAGTTCGGCGTCGATGCCGAACTTCTCCCGCAGCTCGGACTGCCACTGCTCGGCGAGGGCCGGGGAGCACAGCACGGCCAGCCGGGCCGCCTCGCCCTGCGCGAGCAGCTCCTTGGCGATCAGACCCGCCTCGACCGTCTTGCCGATGCCCACGTCGTCCGAGATCAGCAGGCGCACGGTGCGCTGCCGCAGCGCCATCAGCAGCGGCACCAGCTGGTAGGCGCGCGGCTCCACGGCGATCGACGCCAGGGAGCGGAACGGGCCCGCGCCCGACCGGAACCCGATGCGCAGCGCCGTGCGCAGCAGGCCGGCGGCGCGCTGGTCGCCCAGGTCGGCCGGGCTCGGCGCCGCGAACTCGGCCGAGCGCACGTCCTCGAACGCGGGGAAGACGGCCGCGACGTCGTCCTCGCTGCCGCCCAGCGGGCGCAGCACCAGCATGTCGGGGGCGCTCTCCGGCAGGACGACCCACTCCCGGCCACGGGCGGCGACCAGCGAGCCGGCTGGATAAGTGAGGCTCATGAGATCTCTCGGTTCCTAGGTAGGGGCGATCGGGGGCGGCCGGTCGTCAGCGCAGGTGGAAGTAGGCCGCGTTGTGGTCGGTGATGGCGTCCCAGTCGGCGTCCGCGGGGAAGCGCAGGACGTCCCATCCGGCGTCCTCCAGCCGGTAGCCGGCCTCGACGTCGCGGGTGGAGTCGGCCGGACGGCCGGGCACGTCGACGAAGACGGCCAGGTCGGCGCCGTCCAGGTGGAAGACGAGGTCGGGGCGGGCCTCCGCCTCCGGGACGAGCACGCCCGCCTCGTCCGGCAGCCGGTACCCCTTGGCCCGCAGCCACCCGAGCAGGTCGCCCCGCGCCACGAGAGCGGCCAGGTCCGCCTCCACGGGGGTGGGCGAGGAGGGCGGCGTACCGGTGGGCGCGCTCGCGGCCGCCGGGCCGCCGGCCGCGCTCTTTGCCGGCGCACCGCCGGAGCCGGCGGACGCGCTCCCCACCGCCGGGGCCAGCCTGCGGAACCGCTCGCTGCGGGACTCGCCGCGGTCCTCCCGGACGGTTTGGGCACCGGCCAGCCGCAGCAGCAGCGGGCGGGCGGCGTGCCGGCTCAGCTGGCGGTGGTGCGTCTGGTTGGCGTAGGTCAGCAGACAGGCGTAGCAGCCGCGGGCACACTTCTCGTCCTCGTCCGGGCCGCCCCGGTCCTCGCCCGTGACCGGGTCGAAGTGGCAGATCTCCAGGGCGGTCCGGGCGGCCTCGGCGAGGGCGTCCCTGTCGTGCTGGACGCGGCGCAGCACACCCGCGCCGCCCTCGGCGGCCTCCGTGAACAGCAGACGGCGGCGCGGTCCGTCGTCGGGGGGCAGCAGCTCCGCGGTCAGCTCGGAGTCCTCCAGCTCGAACGCCGCCTCGATGCCCCGCTCCAGCGCGTACAGGAACGACAGCGCCACCGGCTCGGGCTGCGGCTCGTCCAGGGTGACCACGAGGATGTTGCGGCGGTCCTCGACGTAGGGCAGGACCCGCTTCTTGCGCCGCTTCTCGTTGCCGTCCTCGTCGACCACCGGCATGCCGGTGCCCTCGATGGCGTCGGCGGCGGCCCGGTCGTTGAGCCAGCGGCCGTCGCCCAGGTCCAGCCAGTAGCCGTCCGGCTCGCCCTCCTTGTCGCGGACCCGGCCGAGGTTGGTGATGCGGACGGTCGCCGAGTCGCCGTAGTCCAGGTCGAGCACGGGCGCGTCCTCGGCGTCGGTGACGTGCGAGGTGAGGCGGCCCTTGCGGACCCCGTGGTCCTGGAAGGCGTACGACGTCTCCAGCCGGAAACCGGCCCGGCGGCGCTCCTCCTCGTCGGAGGAGATCCGCTCGCGCGGCGTGGTGTACACGGTGTGCAGGTGGAGCAGGCCGGTGCGCTTGGCACGCAGTTCCTCCCCGCACATCGCGCACCTGTCGGAGCCCGGCTTGACCGCGTAGTGGTAGCCGCAGCCGGCGCAGCGCCGGGCCTCCGCCGTCGCCAGCTCGCCCGAGGCGTCCGGCGGCAGCTGGACCCGGGTGACCTGGTAGCGGGCACCCTCGTGGTAGATCAGCGCGCCGGGGCCGAACTCGCGGATCGCCAGGAAGCGGGGGCGCTGCAGGTAGTCGCCGTCGGCGTTGCGGCGGTTGCCGGAGCGCGGGATGTAGGCCGCCAGCGGCAGCCTCGGGAAGCTGTAGCCGGGCAGGAAGCCCTCGGACGCCAGATAGCGGTACGGGTTGAAGTCGCTCATCACCGACTTGCTGTCGACCGAGCGGTTCAGCAGCAGGTTGGTCTGGGTCTCCGCCTCCCGGCGGCGGGTGCGCGCCCGGGTCTGCTCACCCTGCGACAGGGTGTGGTCGACGACGCGCCGGTTCTGCTCGTACTGATCGATGACGGCCGCCCGGAACAGCTCCCGCCAGCGGTCGAAGGCGGCGTCGAACTCGCCCGGGGCCCGCTCGACCCGGTCCTCGATCCACTCGTCGTACCACCAGGTGGTCGACTCGAAGTCGGCGATCAGCGGGGCGAGGACGGTGCGGGCGGTGACGACCGCGCGGGAGCGGGCGTCCTCGTCCCAGCACCTGTCACCGATGTGGGCCAGGAGCGGCAGCGGCATCCGCGGG
Organism: Streptomyces sp. SYSU D01066-1; assembly: GCF_054956795.1. NCBI lineage: Bacteria > Bacillati > Actinomycetota > Actinomycetes > Kitasatosporales > Streptomycetaceae > Streptomyces > Streptomyces sp. SYSU D01066-1. The sequence goes on from NZ_JBUDHV010000022.1 coordinate 43,867, forward strand.
TCGGGCCGGTCGCCGCCGTCCGGGTCGTAGGCGACGTCGATGACCTCGGGAATCGCCGTGCCGAGCTTCATCCCGGTCTCCGCCAGCCAGATGGCCTGCAGGTGGGAGCGGACCAGGTCCTCGTTGGCGAGGTCCAGGCGCGGCGGGGCCACCTGCCCCGACACCATGTCCTGGGACTTGCGGAAGTAGTACTGGTCGTGGCTGTTGCCCGTCGCGCAGTACGTGGTGACCAGCGCGGGCTGACCGGAACGGCCGGCCCGGCCCGAGCGCTGCGCGTAGTTCGCCGGGGTCGGCGGCACGTTGCGCATCATGACGGCGTTGAGCGAGGAGATGTCCACGCCCAGTTCCATGGTCGGCGAGCAGTACAGCAGGGGAAGGTCCGCCGTGCGGAACTCCCTCTCCCGCTCCAGCCGGTCCTCCGGCAGGACCTGCGCGGTGTGCTCCCGCGCGTACAGGCCGGCCAGCTCCGCGGCGGCGCTCCGGTACAGGTCGCGGAAGAACGGGTTGACGCGCGGCCCCTCGCCGCTGCTGTAGGTCCGTGCCAGCGGGTCGACCGCGCCCCGCTCACCGGTTCCGGCCCGCCAGACCAGGGCGGCGGCCGACACCCGGTAGCCGGTGCGCCTCTGCCCCGCACGGCGGCGGAAGGCCGGACCGGAGTGCTCCGGCGCCGCGTCCACCTCACGCACCAGCTCCGCGTCGCGCAGCACCTTCAGCAGATCGTCGATGACGGCCTGGACGTCCTCCAGGGAGCCCTTGGGCTCGCGCAGTTCGGGCATGTTCCGCCGCAGGTACTTGCCGAACTTGCCACGGGCCGACAGGAACAGCGCGGAGCGCTCCATGCCGGGCCGGGAACCGTACGGGTAGGCGGTGCCGACGGCCGGCCGGTCGCTCTCACCCAGCACCCACGGTCCGGTCAGACGCTCCTCGCTGGCCCGCTGGAGGGTGTCGAAGTCGTCGCGGAAGTACTGCACGTCGATGGCGAGCGCGCGCCGCATGAAGTCGAGCAGCGTACGGGAGACCTCCGCGCGCAGCGCCGGGTCGGCGTCGCGCAGCACGGCGTGCGCGGACCGCCACCGCTCGGGGTGGGCGGCGACCCAGTCCAGGTCCTCGTAGTCGATTCGCAGCAGCCCCGTCTGCTCCAGGTTCGGCATCGTGACGCGCCAGCCGCGCTCCAGGTCGCGGTAGAGGCGGTAGCCGACGACGTCCCGGAACACCTTGACGGCCCGGCGCTCCAGGGACGGCGGCAGATCCGCGCCGGTCGCGTACTCGCGCGGGCTCAGCCCCATCACCGTGGTGACGGCCTCGGCGAGGTCGTCGTGCCGCAGTCCCTCCTCACCGGCGTCCACCGCGGCCCGGTACAGCGCGCCGCGCAACTGGGTCACCTGGGCGAAGTCGTTGAAGTGCCCGGCCTGCAGCGAGGCGTCCTGCCGGTTGTCGACGAAGGTGAGGAGCTTGCGCGCCTCCTTGCCCAGGCTCTCCTTCGGCACCGCCCGCAGGGACTTCACGATCGACGCGGAGATCAGCGAGGTCGCCGACGAACGGCCCTCCTGGTCCAGCGTGGCCAGCTTGGCGAAGTCCCGACCGCGGGTCTGCTCGTAGGAGACCTGGCAGTGCAGGCAGAAGAGGAAGGGCGCCGGGACGAACGCCGCCACCAGGCCCTCGCCCGACTCGTCGCCACGGGCGTCCACGACGACGCGCTTGGGCACCCGGGGCCGGTAGGACTTCTTGACGACCGTCAGGCCCTGGGCGTCCTGCTCCAGCCACGACTCGGGCAGCCGCCGGTCGTCCACCGCGATCTGCGGGTCGGCCGGCCACTCGTAGTCCTCCCCGGGCACGCCCACGTACAGGTACCCCTCGCCCGCACGGCCGCCGGACGCGGAGGTGTCCCGGCGCGGTTCGTACCGGAACGTACCGCCCTCCTCGGTGCGCCAGACGGTCAGGTACTCCTGGCCGCACTCACGGCAGAACGCCAGCGGGAACAGCGGCTTGCCGTCGCTGTCCGGCTGCTCCAGCTGGTAGACGCGGGTGAGCGGCCTGGCGAGCGGATCCTCCAGGGTCGTGTACACGGTGTCGCCCTTGGAGAGGAACTGGTGCAGGCGGAACGCGAACAACGGCCGCTCCGTCACCGGGTGCTTGGCCTGCGCACCCGCCTCCAGGGTCGTGCGGATCGCCTCCCGCACACTCTCCTCGGCCACCCCGGACTCGGCGGCCAGCTCGGCGGCGGCCTTCTCGATGGTGTCCGGCGCACAGCGGCGCAGCCGTCCCGTGCCCTCCTCGCGCTCCAGTCCGAACCGGGCCTCCACCCAGCGGGCCAGCGGGTCCTTCGTCAGCGCCTCGTACGAGCGGGGCGCTGACGGCACCCGCAGCCGCTCGGCGGGCACGGTCTTCGGCGCCTCCCCGGTCGCCCGCACCAGGGTCTCGCCGATGACCCGCTTCGGCAGCACCGTCGTACCGAACAGCCGGCCGGCCACCTTGGCCACCTCGCGCCGCTGGTCCTCCCAGGAGCCCTCGGTGGACATGGTCGCCGAGGTGCCGATGCACTGCAGGGTCGCCGAGGCCCGGCACGCCTCCCGGACCCGGCGGATCAGGAACGCCACGTCCGCGCCCTGCCGGCCCCGGTAGGTGTGCAGCTCGTCGAAGACGAGGAACCGCAGCCCCTCGGCCATCTGGATCAGGCTGTCCCGGTCGTCCGGCCGGGTCAGCATCAGCTCCAGCATCACGTAGTTGGTCAGCAGGATGTCCGGCGGGTCCTTGCGCAGCTTCTTGCGGTCCTCCTCGGACTCCTGGCCGGTGTACCGGGCGAAGGTGACCGGCTCACGGCCCGCCCCGAACCCGTACCGCAGGTACTTCTCCAGCTCACCCAGCTGGGAGTTGGCCAGCGCGTTCATGGGGTAGACGACGATCGCCCGCACCCGGCTGCCCGCCTTCGGGCCCGCCGCCTGGCGCTCCTTCAGCACCCGGTCGACGATCGGGACGATGTACGACAGGGACTTGCCGGAGCCGGTACCGGTGGTGAGGACGTAGGAGTCGCCGGCCTGCGCGGCCTCGATCGCCTGCCGCTGGTGGAGGTGGAAGGTCAGGGGGCGGCCGTCCGGGCGCGGTGACGTCTGCGTCTTGCCGGCCTGGAAGATCTCCGCGCATCTCGGGTGCAGCACTCCGTCCCGCACCAGGTCGGTGACCTGGCCGCCGTCGGCGAAGAACGGGTTCAGCGACAGCCACGGGTCGGGCCACTGCGACTTCGCCGCCAGGTCGTCCTCGACGAAGCCGGCGATACGCGCGTCCCGGATCACCGTGGCGCTCTTGGTGAAACTCTCGTACTCACTGATCAGGTCGGCGTGGATGCCGAAGACGTCCATCGCCTCGGGCAGCCGCGGCTCCCTGCGCGGTGCGGGCGCGGGCGCCGCCGCGGTGGGCGCGGGAAGCAGGGCACGCAGCCGTGCCACCGGGTCCGTCGCCTGCCAGTGCGGGGCCAGCAGGGCGGCCGTGTCGTCCGGCGCCGACGCGAGCGGGAGCAGCGCCTCACGGACGAGGGCGGCGTGCTCGGGGCGGTGTTCGGCGTCCTTCTCCAGGAGCCGGTCCACCAGCCGGACCAGCTCGGCGGGCAGGTCCGGGCGGACCAGGCTCAGCTGCGGGGGTCTCTGGTGCTGGTGCTGTTCAGACAGCTCGTAGGGGGTCCGGGCGGAGAACGGCGGCCGTCCGATCAGCAACTCGTACAGGATGCAGCCGAGCGCGTAGAGGTCGGCGGAGGCCGAGATCCGTTCGGCGCGGAACTGCTCGGGCGCCATGTAACGGGCCGTACCGACGCTGACGCCCGTGCTCGTCAGCCGCGTCTGGTCGGGGTCGTCCACGACCGAGCCCATGCCGAAGTCGAGGATCTTGACGGTGCCGTCACCGGTCAGCATCACGTTCGCCGGCTTCAGGTCGCGGTGGACGACCCCGGCGGTGTGCGCGGCGGTGAGCCCGGCGGCGATCTGAGCTCCGATGGCGGCGACCCAGGAGACCGGCAGTTGCGGTTCCTCGTCGATGAGGTCCGCGAGCGGATGACCGTCCAGCAGTTCCATGGCCAGGTAGGGCAGGCCGCTGCCGCCCGGTGCGGGGTCCACGCCGCCGTCGATCAGCAGGGTGAGGTTCGGGTGGCCCTGGGAGAGCATCCGCATGATCCGCACTTCGCGGCGGAAGCGGTCGATCTCCTTGCCGGCCCCTGAGGCGGCGACGGCGACACCCGTCCGGCCGCGCAGCACGGTCTTGAGCGCGACCTCCCGGTGCGGGGAGTCCGCGGCGGCGCGCAGGTCCTCGGCCCGGTGCACCTCGCCCATGTTCCCGCGTCCCAGGATCCCCACGATCCGGAACCGCCCGTCGACCGTGTCCAGCCCCACCGGCCCTCCCCCTTCACCCGTCGTATACCTGGCAGGTACATCCCGTAGGGAGCGTATACCGTTGCCAGTTGGCGAGGATGTCAGGTGTCCGTTGACGCTGTCAACGTGTATGGCGACGGTGGGTTCCCGGTGCGGTCAAAGGGCCGCGATCGCCGCTCCATGACGAACCCGGACGTCCCGGAGCCGTCCAGGACCACGGAGGAGTACTTCCTCGGCCCGGGCACCGGGGCCGAAGCGGTGACCGAGGCGGACGACGCCCCACCGGGGACCGGCCGGCCGCGGGAACCGGAGCGGAACAGGGTTCCGCGACCGGGCGCGCGCAGGCCACGGGCCTCGGCCGCGAGGGCGGCCGGCGGGCCGCCGCCCCGGGCGTCCCGAGCCGTCCGAGGGCCGGCCTCACGGCCGGCCACCTCGCCGGCCGGACGCCCGTCGGGAACCAGCCGGGGCCGGTGTGGTCCGGCGGCTCGGCCGCGCTTGGCCGCGGCCGGTGACCCCCGGACAGCGGTCCGCCGCACGTCCGCGGTCGCGGCCGGCGCACCTCCGACGTGTCCGTACGGGCCGTCCTGAGGAGCACCGGCCCCGAGACCGTCCCGGCGCCGTGGACACCCCCGCCCGGAGCGCCCCCGAGCGTGATGAGACGGGTGTTGGTGATCCGGAACACGCGCGTTCACCGCCGTCGACGGGGGTACCGTTCCTGCGGCGGCCTGCGGACGTGGGTATTTTCCTGGGAGACACGGTGGGGTTCGCTACCGCGGAGGAGAGGCATGGACGTGACCGGTTCCGGCACGGGAGACCGGCCCGAGCCCGGTCACGAGACGGTGCCCGGCCCTCCGTACGGCGCGGCGGCGCAGGAGCTGCGGGAGGCCGCGCTCGTCGTCGACGCCGACGGCCTCGTCGTCGGGGCCAACGGCCCGGCGCTGCGTGTGCTCGGCCATACGTACGAGGAACTCCTCGGGCAGGACTCGCACGACCTGCTGCACCGTGACAGCCACGGGCACGCCGTGCCGCGCACCCGCTGCCGCCTGCGCAAGGCGCTGCTCGCCCGGAGGACCGAGCACGGCGGCACGGACTGGTTCACCCGCGCGGACGGCACGCTGCTCCAGCTGTCCTGGCTGGTGACGCCGTACGCGTCCGCCTCGGGACAGGACGGCGCCCTGGTGCTGCTGTACGGACCGGACGGGGGAGCACCGGACGAGGAGCCGGGGCACGCCCCGGCTTCGCTCACGGAGCTGGACCGCCTGGCCCTGCTGGCGGAGACGACCACCCAGCTGACGTCCACCCTCGACACGGAGGAGGCGCTGCGCCGGCTGACGGCCCTGACGGTGCCCCGGCTCGCGGACTGGGCGGTGATCGACCTGATCACCGAACGGGACGAGGTGCGGCGTGCCCTGGTGATGGAGTGCAGGAACGGCCTCCTGGTCGAGCGGGAGGACCTGCAGGGCCCCATGCCGCCCGTGCCGCAGGAGTCCCCGATGCCGCTGTCGCGGGCGCTGCGCGGCGCCGCCTCCTCCCTGGCCGGTCCCGCCATCTACCAGGGGCCGCCCGACTCGGGGATCGCGGTGGAGCAGCGCCGGCTGTTCGCCGAGACCGGCATGCACTCCGCCGTCATCGCGCCCATCCGGGGCCTGCGCGACGTGCTCGGCGCGCTGACCCTGGGACGTGCGAAGCGCCCCGCCGCGTTCACCACCGGCGACCTGCCCCTGCTGGAGGACATCACGCGCCGGGCGGGCCTGGCGCTGGACAACGCGCGTCTGTACCAGCGCCAGCGCAAGGTCGCCGAGACCATGCAGCGCCACCTGCTGCCCCAGCTCCCCACCGTGCCCGGAGTGGAGATGAGGGCGCGGTACGTGCCCGCGCCGCACGCCTCGTCCGTCGGCGGTGACTGGTACGACGCCTTCGCCCTGACCGGCGACCGCGGGCACGCCCTGGTCATCGGGGACGTCGTGGGGCACGATCTCGACGCGGCGGCCGGGATGGCGCAGGTGCGCAACATGCTCCGGGCCTTCGCGTGGTCCCGGCCCGAGGCCACCACCAGCGACATCGTCAACCAGCTCGACGAGGCCGTGAAGCACATCGCCGAGGTGCCCATGGCGACCGTGATCCTGGCCACGCTCGCCCTCGGGGACGACGCGGCGTGGCGGCTGCGCTGGACCAACGCCGGCCACCCGCCGCCGTTGCTGGTCAGCCACGACGGCCGGACCCGCTACCTCACCGACGGGCACGGCATCCTGCTCGGGACCGGAGCCGGCAGGCCCCGTCCCGACGCCATGACCGTCCTGCCGCCGCGCACCACCGTCCTGCTCTACACCGACGGCCTGATCGAGTCCCCGCGCCACTCCATCGACGAGGGACTGGACCGGCTGCGCCGGCACGCGGCCTCCCTCGTCCACCGCCCGCTGGATTCCTTCTGCGACGTCCTGCTGGAGGAAGTCCGGCCCAGCGGCAGTGACGACGACATCGCCATGCTGGCACTGCGCACGCCCGGCGACGAGTAGCCCCGCCCCGGCCGGGACTCCGGGCGGGACGGCCGGGTGTCCGGTACCCGCCGGCGCCGCCCGTGCGCGTACGGTCTCGACGCCGCCGCACCCGCCACGTGGTCGTGTGCACCCGCCACGTAGTGGTGCACCCGCCACGTGGTGGTGCACCGCCGTGGCGGGCTTCCCCGGGGCGTCCTCCCCCGCGGCGGACGCGGGGCCCGCCGCCCAGGGCGGGGCCCGCCACCCCGGGCGGGACCGGCAGCGCCTCGTCGGCCCCTGCCTCCCGGTGCCCGTGGCCGCCGTGGCCGGCGGCCTCCCCGGCGACGTCCTGCGGCGCGCGGTGCCGGGCAGGCCCCGTCCTCCTCGGCCGGGGCACGGGCGACGGGGGAGCGCCGCCGCGGCCGTGCCGCCGGTGGTCTCAGGCGCCGCCCACGCCGTGCACGGTGGTCAGGTCGGCCAGTCCGGACACCTCCAGCACGGGCGCCAGGAGCGGGGTGGCGATCAGCTCGATGCGGTCGGCGTGGCGGAAGAGGATGCTCAGGCCGGCGCTGTCCAGGTACTCGATCCCGGTCAGGTCGATGACCAGCGGGCCCTGCGCGGTCTCGATCGCGGTGGCGAACGCCTCCGTGTTGCTCATGTCGATCTCACCGACGGCCGTCAGCTCGGTGACGCCGTCAGGCCGACGACTGGAGGTCAGGGTCAGAAGCGTGGTCATCAGGCGATCCTCGTGTGCATGTCGACGGTGGTGCCGGCGGCGCCGGAGGTGATGGTGACCTGTTGCATCAGCGCCCGCATCAACGCCACGCCACGGCCACGGTGGGCGTTGGCCTCGGGCCGGGGGGTCTTCCAGCGGCCGGTGTCGGCGACGGTGAGGCGCAGGTCGTCGACGAGCGCCTCGGCACGGAGGCGGACGGTGTCGCCGGGGGCGTCCCGGTGGCCGTGCTCGATGGCGTTGGCACAGGCCTCACCCACGGCCACCAGGACGTTCTGGACCGTGTGCGGGGGAAGTTCGCACTGGGTGAGCCAGCTGCGCAGGGCCTTGCGGACCGGCGCCAGCTGCGCGGACTCCGCGGGGAAGGCCATGTCGAGCGGGGCCGGGTGCCGGTACAGCAGCAGCGCCACGTCGTCGTCGTAGCCGCCGGCCGGGGCCAGCCGCGTCATGACCTGGGTGGCGAGCTCGTCGACCGCGGCGTCCCGGCCGGCCTGCACGGCCTCACCCGCCTGGTCGATGCCGGCCGTCAGCGGACGGCGGCGGCGTTCCACGAGGCCGTCGGTGTACAGCAGCAGGGTGGCGCGGGCGGGCACGGTACAGGTGCCCTCGGGCCGGTGCCGGCCGGGGCGCACGGCCAGCGGCACGGAGCGTCCCTGGTCGAGGAGGACGGTGGTGCCGTCGGGGTGGGTGAGGATGCCCGGCGGGTGTCCGGCACTGGAGTAGGTCAGGGAGCCGGTGGCGGGGTCGAGGACGCCGCAGAAGACGGTGGTGCACATCGCGCCGGGGACACCGGCGGCGAAGCGGTCCAGGGCCATCAGGGTCTGCCCGGGGCTGGAGTCCTGGAGCAGCAGGGCCCGGCAGGCGCTGCGCAGCTGGCCCATCACGGTGGCGGCCTCGAGTCCGCGTCCGACGCAGTCGCCGACGACGATGCCGATGCGGCCGTCCTGGAGCCGGACGGTGTCGTACCAGTCCCCGCCCACCTCCAGCGGCTGGGTGGCGGGTTCGTAGCGGACGGCGAAGCCGTCGGGCAGGTCGGCCGGACCGAGGATGGAGCGTTGCAGGGCGATGGCGGTCTCGCGCTGCTGGTCGATCTGGTGGGCCCGGGACAGCCCCTGGGAGAGCTGCCCGGCGAGCAGGGACAGCAGCAGCTGGTCCTCACCGGTGAAGGGCCGGTGGCCGCCGAGGTCGAGCCACACCACCATGGTGCCCTCGGGGTGGCCGACCGTGATGCCCGCCCCGGTGCCGTCCTCGACGGGCGTCAGCAGCGGCTGCTCCAGCCAGGCGGACAGCCGCTCCCGGCGCTCGGCGGGCAGGTCCTGCCAGCGCAGGCCCGCGTCGGTCGCCGTCACCGACACCTCCTGGCCGGCGGTCGCGACGGCGGCCAGCACGCGCTCGGCACGCCACAGCTCCTTCAGCTCCGCCAGCGAGCCCGCGAGGGCCTCCGGCAGACTGGTCGCCTGGGTCAGCCGCATGCTCAGCGCGGCCTGGGCGCTCTTGCGCTGCACCGCGTAGTGCTCGGCGGTGACGTCACGGAAGGTCCCGACGGTCACCTGGCGTCCGGTGTCCGGGTCCTGCGCCCGGTTGAACGTGGCCGTCACCCACAGCCGGTGCCCGTCCCGGTGCGTCACGGGAATGGTGTACGAGCCCTTGGGGTCGTTCAGCAGCTGCGCGAAGGCGTCGCCGACCTCGCGGTGCCCCTCCGGATCGGTCTCGGCATCCGGCCACCAGGGGTGGACCGGCGGGTAGGGCAGGCCGTCGGGACCGTAGCCGAGGGTGTCGGCGAAGGCCGTGTTGATCTCGACGACGGCACCCTCCTCGTCGCAGACGAAGAACGCCTCCTGGAGGGAGTCCACCAGCGCCTTGCGCCAGCGCGCCTGGTGGTTGCGCAGCCGCGCCAGCTCGATGTTGGCCCGCACCCGGGCCAGGAGCTCCGCCGCGGCGAACGGCTTGACGAGGTAGTCGTCGGCTCCGGCCCGCAGCCCCTCGATGGACGCCTCCTGACCGGCCCGGGCGGACAGCAGCACCACCGGCACCGACATGGTGCGCGGGTCGGTGCGCAGCGCCGCCACGAGCCCGAGGCCGTCCAGACCCGGCATCATGACGTCGCTTATCACCAGGTCGGGGGCGTCGGCACGGACGGCTTCCAGGGCCGCCAGGCCGTCGTCGACGGTGTCCACCCGGTATCCGGCGCCGTCCAGGAGCCGCGTCAGGTACTCGCGCATGTCGGCGTTGTCGTCGGCGACCAGTACCCGCGCCGCGACGGCGGGGGCGGTGGCGTAACCCGACGGGTCGGCCGCCGTCGCCGTCGCGCGCGCCTCCGCGGTGATCTCGTCCGGGAGCCAGCGCAGCGCCTCCTGCACGAAGGGGTCGGCGGTCGACGCCCCCCGGCCGTCCTCGGCCGGGGCCAGGGCGTCGGAGGGCAGGTGGGCCGAGCCGAACGGCAGGCGGACGGTGAAGGAGGTGCCCTCCCCCTCGACGCTGTCGGCGGTGATCGTGCCGCCGTGCAGCGCCACCAGCTCCTTCACCAGGGCCAGTCCGATGCCGCTGCCCTCGTTGGAGCGGGAGCGGGCGTTCTCGATCCGGTGGAACCGCTCGAACAGCCGCGGTATCTCCGCCGCCGGCACGCCGATGCCGGTGTCGGCGACCGTCACCACGGCCCGCGCGTCCTCGGCGCGCACGGTGACGCGGATCGAGCCGTCGAAGGTGAACTTCAGCGCGTTGCTCAGCAGGTTCAGGACCACCTTCTCCCACATGCCGCGGTCGACGTACACCGGCTCGGGCAGCCGGTCGCAGTCGATTTGGAAGTCCAGGCCGGCCTTGTCGATGGCGGACCGGAACACACTGGCCAGGTCGGCCGTGACCACGGACAGGTCGACCGGTTCGTAGCGGGCCTGCATCCGGCCGGCCTCGATGCGGGAGAAGTCCAGCAGGGAGTTGACCAGCTTGCCCAGGCGCAGTCCGTTGCGGTGGATGACCTCCAGTTCCTCCCGTACCCGGGTATCGGCGCCGGCCAGCCGGGAGCGCAGTTCCTCCACCGGCCCCATGATCAGGGTCAGGGGGGTGCGGAACTCGTGGCTGATGTTGGAGAAGAAGGCGGTCTTGGCCCGGTCCAGCTCCGCGAGTTCCTCGGCCCGCCGTTGCTGGGCCTCGTGGCTGCGGGCACTGGCGATCCCCGCGGCGACATGGCCCGCGGTCAGCTCGACGAACCCGCGGTAGGCGTCGTCCAGGGCCCGGTAGCGGTTGAGCCCGGCCACCAGGAACCCGTAGGGCGCGCCGCCCTGCTGCAGCAGCGGCAGCACCAGCGCCCGCGCGGGGGGCAGCGGCCAGTCACCGGCCGGGAGGTGGCCGGCGAAGGGGGCGTCGTCGAGCGGCACCAGGACGGACTCGCCGCGCGCCAGCGGCGCCACGGGCCAGACGCCGGAGCCGTCGGCCGGCAGCGTCGGCGGGGCGGCCGGGTGGCCCGCGGCCAGTCCGGTGGCGTCCGCCAGCCGGGCACTGCCGTCGGCCTCCAGGAGGTACGTCAGCGTGAAGGGCAGGTCCCGCCTGTTCCGGGCCAGCTGCTGGTTGGCGAAGGCGAGCCACTCCTGCTCGGTGCGGACCACGCTGGGGTCGGAGCCGAGGTCGCGCAGGGTCGTCATCCGGCGCTCGCCCAGGACGCGCTCGGTGTCCTCGCTGACCACGCAGAGCATGCCGACCACGGTGCCGTCGTCGTCGCGCAGCGGACTGTAGGAGAAGGTGTGGTAGCTCTCCTCCGTGTAGCCGGACCGTTCCAGGAACAGCAGCAGACCCTCGTCCCAGGTGGCCTCACCCGTGCTCATCACCGTGTCGATGCGCGGGCCGATGTCGTTCCAGATCTCCGCCCACACCTGGCGGGCCGGCCGCCCCAGCGCCCAGGGGTACTTGGCGCCCAGGGTGTCGCGCCGGTAGGCGGCGTTGCAGAAGAACGTCAGCTCCGGTCCCCACGCCATCCACATCGAGAACCGGGAGGACAGCAGGATGCTCACCGCCGTGCGCAGGCTCTGCGGCCACTGCTGCGGCGGGCCCAGCCCGGTCGCCGCCCAGTCCACCCGGGCGAGGTCCGGGCCGACCTCCTGGTCGGTGGTGAACACGCCTGCCCCGGGCGCCGGCACGATCTCGTGCGCGGCGTCTTCCGAACGCCCCACTGGACACCCTCTTCCTCGCACCGTCCGAGCGGGCAGCCGCGACAGCGGTCGCCCGCCGACCGGCTTCTCGAGTGCCCGCACCGCCTTCCGGAACAACGCCGCGGAGGAACCCCACGGGCCGCCGCTGCCCCTGCCCCTGTCGCGGCCCGGGACCCCGGGGGGACCGCCCGCCACTTGCGACGACTCCGTAGGATAGGCCAGTCGGCGGTGCTCGCCGACGGCAGGGGAGAGCGCGGAACGATGACGCAGGGGGAGATGATGACGGCGAGCCCCGTGCGGACCGCCTCGGAACGGTCCGTCGCCGAGGAGGCGCGGCTGGCCGCCGTCCGCCGTTACCGGATACTGGACACGCCGCCCGACGGCGCCTTCGACCGGATCGCCTCCCTGGCCGCGCGTGTCTTCGACGCGCCCATGGCGACGGTGGCGATCGTCGACACGGACCGGGTGTGGTTCAAAGCCGCCCACGGCCTCCACGGTGTCACCGAGATCGACCGCGGACCGGGTCTGTCCGCCTCCGCCATCCTCCACGGCGAGCCCTACGTGGTGACCGACACCGGCACCGACGAGCGCGCCCTCGCCGACCCCCTGGTCCGGGGCGAGCCGGGGGTCCGTTTCTACGCCGCGGCGCCGATCACCACGGCCGACGGGCAGCGCCTGGGAACCGTCGACGTCCTGGACACCCGGCCCCGCCACCCCACCGACAGCCAGCTCGAAGCCCTCCAGGACCTGGCCGCCCTGGTCATGGACGAGCTGGAACTGCGCCTGTCCGCCATGCGCACGGTCGCGGCCGAACGGGAGCGACGCGCCGAGGCCGAACGCCTCGCCCGGGTCCTGCAGCGCACCCTGCTCCCGCCCGCCCTGCCCGAGGTGCCCGGCCTGCACGCCGCGGCGGCCTACCACACGGCCTCCGCGGACGAGGTGGGCGGGGACTTCTACGACCTGTTCCCCCTGGACGACGGCCGCTGGGCGTTCTTCCTGGGCGACGTGTGCGGCAAGGGCGCGGACGCCGCCGCGCTGACCTCGCTCACCCGCTACACCCTGCGCGCCGCCGCCATCTACGACCCGGACCCGTGCGCCGCCCTGGCCAACCTGGACGCGGTCCTCAAAGGCGAGTACCAGGGCAGCGACCCCCGCTACTGCACGGCCGTCTTCGGTGTCCTGCGGTCCCTGCCCGACGGTTCCCACGCCATCACCCTGGCCGGCGGCGGGCACCCCTCCGCCCTGGCCCTGCGGACGGACGGTTCGGTGGAGCCCATCTCCACGGCGGGCGGCCAGCTCATCGGCATGCTGCCCGACCCGCACTTCGTGCGGACCACCACCCTGCTGCGACCCGGCGAGAGCCTGCTGCTGTACACGGACGGCCTCACGGAAGCGCGGACCGCCGAGGGCACCATGCTGGGAGAGGACGGTCTCACGCGTCACCTGGCAGCCACGGCCCCCCGCACGGCGCACGAGCTGCTGCACTCGGTCGAGGGACTGTTGCGGCGGCTCGGCGACGGCGTCAGTGACGACACCGCTCTGCTCGCCCTCTCCGTACCCGTACCCCCCGCGCCCCGTACTCTGGAGAACCGGTGATCGAGAACGAACACCTGCTGGCCGTCACCCCGCACCAGATCCCCTCGGGACCCCTCGTCCTGCGGGTCACGGGTGAGCTGGACCACCACACCGCCCGGCTGCTGGCCCGGGCGGTCGACGACGCCGCCTTCGACGCCGCCGGCGTGATCATGGACCTGTCCGGCCTGACCTACTGCGACTCCACCGGCATCACCGTGCTGGTCGGCGCCTACCAGAGGTCGCAGCGCACCGGTGCCCCGCTCAGCCTGGCCGGGGTCAACCCGGACCAGATGCGCGTCTTCAGCGTCGTGGGCCTCGACCAGGTCTTCACCTTCCACCCCAGTACCGAGGCGGCCGTCGCGGCACTGCGGAAGTGACCGGGCGGCCCGTTCCGGGGGCGCCGCCCGGTGACGGCCCTGGCCCGGCCCCGGACCCGGGCGCCGGACGGGCCGGCCGCCGCGGAGCCGACCGAGCCGCGATGCGCGCGGTGGCCGGCCGCCGCGGAGCTAACCGAGCGCGATGCGCGCGGTGACGCGCTTGCCGGCCGGCTCACGCCGGATGTCCAGGTCCAGGCTCAGCGCGGCGACGATCTCCAGGCCGTGCTGTCCGACCCGCCGGGGGTCGGCGGGCCTCGGCACCGGCAGGGTCGTACCGCCGTCCCGCACGGTGACGCTCACCACGTCCTCCGTACGGGCCAGCACCAGCTCGATCGGTCCGGAACCGTACTTGACCGCGTTGGTCATCAGTTCGCTCACCACCAGCTGGACGGTCCCCGACGCACCCGGCGGCAGGGGGCGCCCCCGCTCCCGCTGCGACCGGGCGAGGTAGTCGGCCGCGAAGTCCCGCGCCTCAGCGATGCGCAACGCATCCCGGCCGAACGTCCGCGAAACCACGTGCGGGCCCGCTTCGGCCGCTTCGGCCGACGAGCCCTCCGGTCCGGTCACTCCCATCCCCACCGTCACGTCATCCCCCGTGTGATACACGGCACGCCGACATCTCCCGCGCCCATAGGAACATATGCCGTCCCTACAGTAGTTCTGTCGGCCGTCGTCCGCCCCGGCCGGGGACGGAGCGGACGCGCAGGCGACGGTTTCGCGGGTCAGTCGTCGCTGAGCATGCCCTCCCGCAGCCGGGCCAGCAGCCGGGAGATCAGCCGGGACACATGCATCTGCGAGACGCCGAGGCGCTCGCCGATCTCCTTCTGGGTGAGCTCCTCGACGAACCGCCAGTGGATGATCCGCCGGTCGCGCTCGTCGAGGCCGGCGATCATCGGGGCGAGCGCGTGGAAGTCCTCCACGAGGGAGAGGGCCGCGTCCTCCGTGCCGATGAAGTCGGCGAGAGCGGCCTCGCCGTCCTCACTGCCGCTGACGGTGGCGTCCAACGAGGTGGAGTTGTAGCCGTTGGACGCCAGCCGGGCCTCCACGACCTCCTTCTCCGGCAGGCTCATCAGCTCGGCCAGTTCCCTGGTGGTGGGGGTGCGGCCCAGCCGGCTGCGCAGTTCCTCGGTGGCCTTGGCCAGCTCGACGCGGGCCTCCTGGAGGCGGCGCGGCACGTGCACCGCCCAGGACGTGTCACGGAAGAAGCGCTTGATCTCGCCGACGATGTACGGCACGGCGAAGGAGGTGAACTCCACCTCGCGGGTCAGCTCGAACCGGTCGATGGCCTTGATCAGACCGATCATGCCGACCTGGACGATGTCCTCGCGCTCCTCCGGGCCCCGGCTGCGGAAGCGGGCGGCCGCGTAGCGGACCAGGGACATGTTCATCTCGATCAGCGTGTTGCGCGCGTACTGGTGCTCGGGCGTGCCCTCCTCCAGTGCCGCCAGCCGGTCGAAGAACACCCGCGACAGTTCCCGCGCGTCCTTGGGCGCCACCTTCGTCGGATCGGCCGGTGCCGGGAGCGTCCCGGTGGTGATCGCCTCTTGCGCCCGCGCGGTGGTCATCGCCATGACGGCGCCCTCCCTGAATTCCTGCCAGCGGTCATGCTGGTCGGTCGACGGACGAGCGTGTACCCCGTCGCCGGGCCGGTATGCCCGAAGGCGGACCAGCGGAAGAAAGAGATCGTGAAGCCGAGGGCGGGAAAGGCCCGCCCGGAGGCCGGTCCCGTCAGGGCCCGCCCCGTGATCGAGGTGCCCGCCTCGTGAGCTGCTGCGACAGACCGCCCTCCCCGGCGGGCCCCACCCCGCCGGCCTGGGCCCGGGCCACCGGCTCGGTGACCAGCCCGTCATCCACGGCACCGGCCTCGCTCACAACGGCCTCCCCGGCCTCGACGTCACTCGTCGGCTGCCGCTTCCGGCTCGGGAGTCACACCGCTCACCGTACAGACCCGCAAGCGGGCGGCCGTGCGGTGCCACCGCCTGGTGCCGCACCGAGTGCCCGGCGTCCTCAGGACGGTGCGAGCGTCCCCGGGTAGCGCGCTCCGACGACCTGGGCCGCCAGCGGATCGAGGAGGGACAGGTCGTCGGAGGTGAGGGCGATGCGGGTGGCGGCGGTGTTCTCGGCCACCCGCTGGGGACGGCGCGTCCCGGGGATGGGGACGACGGGCAGTCCGTGTCCGGCCGCCTGGTGATGGACCCAGGCCAAGGCGATCTGGCCGAGGGTGGCGCCGTGCCTGCGGGCGACGTGGCGCAGCGGCGACAGCAGGGCCTGGTTGGACCGTGCGGCCTCGCCGGTGTACCGGGGCAGTATGCGGCGCAGGTCGGCGGGGTGCAGTTCCTCCTCGGCGTCGCGGAACAGCCCGGCCAGGAAGCCGCGGCCCAGCGGGGAGTAGGGCACCAGCGCCGCGCCGGTCTCCCGGACGGCGGCGACGACGCCGTCCTCCACGCCCCGGCTGAACAGCGACCACTCGCACTGGACGGCGGCGATCGGGTGGACGGCCGCCGCGGCCCGGACCTCGTCGGCCGTCACCTCGCTGAGCCCGAGGTGGGCCACCTTGCCCTCGGCCACGAGTTCCGCCATCGCCGCGACGGTCTCCTCGATCGGCACGGCGGGGTCGCGGCGGTGCATGTAGTACAGGTCGACGTGGTCGGTGCCCAGGCGGCGCAGACTGGCTTCGATGGAGCCGCGCAGGTAGGAGCGGTCGCCGCGGACGGTGCGCCGGGTGGGGTCCTGCGGGTCCATGACGATGCCGAACTTGGTGGCGACCACGACGTCGTCGCGGTGGGCGGCGACGAAGGGGGCGAGCAGTTCCTCGTTCGCGCCGGCGCCGTAGACGTCCGCGGTGTCGAAGAGGGTCACTCCCCGTTCGAGGGCGTGCTCCAGCGTGGCGCGGGCCTCGGAGATGTCGGTGGGTCCGTAGGCGAAGCTCATGCCCATGCAGCCCAGTCCTTGGACGCCCACGGCCGGGCCGCCGCGGCCGAGCCGTACGGTGGCCAGGCGGGAGGTGCCGGTGGTGGTCATTGCTCTGCTCCTGTCGCGTGATCGGGTACGCCGGTGCCGGCCGGGGCCGGGGTGGTGCTCAGGGGGCGGTGACGACCTGTCCGGCGTAGGCGAGTCCGCCGCCGAATCCGAAGAGGAGGACAGGGGCCCCTGAGGGGACGGCTCCCTCGGCCAGGAGCTTGGACAGCGCGAGCGGGACGCTGGCCGCGGAGGTGTTGCCGGAGTCGGTGACATCGGTGGCCACCACCGCGTTGACGGCTCCGAGCCGGGCCGCCAGCGGCTCGATGATCCGGAGGTTGGCCTGGTGCAGGACGACCGCGGCCAGTTCCTCCGGCGCGACGCCGGCCCGTTCGCAGACCGTGCGGGTCAGCGCGGGCAGCTCGCCCGTGGCCCAGCGGAAGACCGTCTGGCCCTCCTGGGCGAAGCGGGCCGGGGTGCCCTCGATCCGTACGGCGGACCCCTTGTCGGGGAAGGAGCCCCATACGACGGGGCTGATGCCCGCGGTGGCGGACGGCTCGACCACGGCCGCGGCCGCCCCGTCGCCGACGAGGATGCAGGTGGCGCGGTCGGTCCAGTCGGTGACGGAGGAGAACTTCTCCGAGCCCACGACCAGGGCGCGGGTGGCCGAACCGGTGCGGATGGCCTGGTCGGCGAGGGCGAGGGCGTGGCTGAAGCCCGAGCAGGCCGTGTTGATGTCGAGGACGGCGGGGTGCGGGATGCCGAGCCGGGCCGCGGTGCGGCCGGCCATGTTGGGGGCCCGGTCCTCGGCGGTGCAGGTGGCCACCAGGACCAGGTCGATGTCGCCGGCCGCGACACCCGCGTTGGCCAGTGCCTTCGCGGCGGCTTGGGCGGCCATGGAGTCCACCGTCTCGTCGGCGTCCGCGATGTGCCGGGTGCGGATGCCCACACGGCTGCGGATCCAGGCGTCGTCGGTGTCGACCATGCGCTCCAGGTCGTGGTTGGTGAGGACGCGGGCGGGCTGGTAGTGGCCGAGGGCCGTGATGCGGGTTCCCTCCACGTGGGACCTCCGGTAGTGGGCGTGCTGCGGACGGGACGGGTGGGGTCAGGGGGCCGGGACGCGTCGCCCGAGGAGCGAGTCGAGGGCGCGCTCCAGCTCCCTGCCGTCGGCGGCCGGTCCGTCGACGGTCCAGGCGAGGTAGCCGTCCGGCCGCAGCAGCAGGGCGGTGAAGGGCAGGGGGGTCTCCGCCTCGGCGTGCACGACGTCCACGGCCTTCTGCCAGGGGGCGGCGGCCTTCTCCAGGTCGGCCGCCGTGGCCGGGTCGAGCAGGAGCAGCTGGATGCGGCCGGAGCGGGTCAGGTGCGCCACGCCGGTGCGGTGGCCGTCGACGAGCAGCGGGATGTTCGGGAGGAAGGCCCCGGTCCAGGGGGACTGCCCGGGGGAGCCGGGCAGACGGACGTCCTGGTCGCTGATCATGTCGCCGAGCTGTCTGCTGACCGCCGGGTTGCGCAGCAGGTCGGTGAAGAGGGCGCGCAGCGGGTCGTGGTCCGCGCCCGGGGTCATGAGGGCCAGCTGGGCGCGGGTGTTGTCGATGGTGCGAGCGGCCGGGGGCCGGCGTTCGGCGGTGTAGTCGTCGAGCAGGTCGGCGCCGGGCCAGCCCTGGAGGTGGTGGGCGAGGCGCCAGGCGAGGTTGACCGCGTCCTGGATGCCGAGGTTGAGCCCTTGGCCGCCGACCGGGAAGTGGACGTGGGCGGCGTCCCCGGCCAGCAGCACCCGGCCGCCGCGGTAGGTGTGGGCGAGCCGCGAGTAGTCGCTGAAGCGGTCCAGGAAGCGGGCGTTGCGCATCGGGATGTCCTGTCCCGCGATCCGGGAGACGGTGGCCTGGAGTTCGGTCAGGGTCAGCGGGGTGCGCCGGTCGGGCCGGGGACCGGCGAAGTCGAAGGCGGCGACCCGGCTGGGGCCGTGCGGGTTCGGGCCGATGACGGTCCAGCCGTGTTCGGTGACCGTCCAGCCGGGCGGCGCGGCGTAGGGGTCGTCGAGGTCGACCAGGCCCAGGACGGCCTGGGTGCGCGGCAGGTGTTCCTCGTAGGTGATGCCGGTCTGCTCGCGCACCAGGCTGCGCGCGCCGTCCGCGCCGACGACGTGGCCGGCGCGCAGACGGGAGGGCCCGTCGGGGCCGTCCAGGGTGAGGGTGGCCTCCTCCTCGTCCTGCTCCAGCGCGACGACGCGGTGCCCGCGCAGGACGGTGGCTCCGTGCTGGAGGGCGACGCGTTCGAAGAGGCGCTCCAGGTCGCCCTGCGACCGGCCGACGATGGGCTCGCCCTCCACCGCGGGGCCGGTGATCGTCAGCCAGGGCAGTCCGGCGAAGTGGAAGGGCTGGGTGCGCTCCTTGCCGAGCAGGTGCGGGGCGGGTTCGGTCGCGGGCAGGTAACCGCGGCGGCTCAGCGTCTGGGCGGTACGCGCGTGCAGTGTGCCGGCCTTGGGGACGTCGAGTGTGGCGGGGTTCTGTTCGACGACCGTGACCGGGACGCCGTACCGGGAGAGTTCGGCGGCGACGAGCATGCCGACCGGTCCGCCGCCGACGACGGCCACCGGAACGCGCTGGGCGGCGCGCGCGGCGCCGCGGCTGGAGGAGGCCACCGGTGTCACCCGGCCTGTTCCGTGCGGGCGGAGCCGCGGGTCAGGGTGATCACCAGGACGCCGAGGACGAGGCAGACCGCCGCCATCGCCCACAGCAGGGTGTGGAAGGCGCTGTCGTAGCCGCCGGCCGGGTCGGTCGCGGAACGGTCGGCGGCCAGGGAGGCCAGGAGGGAGCCGAAGACGGCGACCGCGATCGCCTCGCTGCCCAGGCGCAGGGTGTTGATGAAGCCGGCGGCCATGCCGGCCTTGGCGGGTTCGACCAGTTCCAGGGCCTGGCCGTCGACCAGTCCGGCCGACAGGCCCATGCCCGCGCCGGTGACGAGCATGGCGGGTGCCATCACGGCGAACGAGGCGTCCGGTCCGATCAGGAGCAGTCCCAGGTCGCCGACGACGAGGCACACCAGGGAGGCGAGGACGACGGCCACGGGCGAGATGCCCCGCTCGACCAGCTTGGCGCCCACCATGGGCAGGACCAGGACGGGGAGGGTGAGCAGCAGCATGGTGGCGCCCGCGGTGGAGGCGCTGTACCCGGCGACGGTGGCCAGGTACGAGGGCAGGTAGGTGAGCTGGGTGACGAAGCCGAAGGACGCGGCGACCGGCACCAGGGTGTAGGCGACGAACCGGCGGTCGCGCAGCAGCGACACGTCGAGCAGCGGTGCCTCGGTGCGCTTGGCCAGGGCGGAGAACAGGGCCAGCAGCACCAGGGCGAGGACCAGCAGCCCCAGGGTGCCCGGAGCGGCCCAGCCCCAGGCGGAGCCCTGGACGATGCCGTAGGTCAGGGCGGCCATGGCGGAGACGAAGACGACCGCGCCGCGCACGTCCAGGCGGCCGGTGCGGGCGGGCTGCTCCTTCACGCGCCGTGAGATCGCCGGCACGCACAGCAGGACGACGGCCAGCACCGCGGCCTGCAGGCCGAAGATCCAGCGCCAGCCCAGCGCGTCGACCGCCGGGCCGGACACCGTCGGGCCCAGCGCCACGCCGATGCCGGCGACCGTGCCGAACAGGGCGAACGCCTTGGCGCGGGAGGGGCCGTCGAAGGCGGAGGACAGGATGGCGCTGCCGCAGGCGAAGATGGCGGCGCCGCCCAGGCCGGCCAGGGCGCGGGCGCCGTCGAGCACGTAGACGTTCGGGGCGAGCGCGCACACCAGGGAGGCGATGGCGAAGACCGCGGCGCCCAGCGCGAAGGCGCGGATGCGGCCGATCAGGTCGGCGAGCGTTCCCCACACCAGGGTGAAGCAGGCGAAGGCCACGTTGAAGGCGTTGACGACCCACTGGAGGGGGGCCGATCCGGCGCCGGTGTCGGCGCCGATGTCCGGCAGCGCGACCGCGGTGCCGGAGATGGAGGTGGGGACGACGAACACCGCGAGCAGCACGGCGAACAGGGTCAGCCCCGTGCCGCCCGGCGCTGCCGCCGCGGCGCGCTCGTCCGCGACGGCGGGAGGTGCGGAGGACACGGGATCGGTGGTCGATGAGGCCACGGAAGGCTCCGGATTCGTTGAGCGGACGTCTCTTCGGGGCGGCGGGCGGCGGTGCGCGGCCATGGGGAAACGGCCACCCCATAGGTACGGTTTCTGTCGTACCTAAAGCTGGCACGGGACCAAGGTCGGACGCAAGTAGTACCTTTGGGCGTGCGACGACGCGGCAGCGGATCTGTAAGGAGCTCGGGCATGCCGGACACCGAAGGGCACCCCACCACCGAGGAGATGGACCTCCTCACCGTGCTCAAGGCCCTGTCGGACCCTCTGCGCTACCACGTGATGGCCACCTTGGTGCGCCAGGTCGAGGACACCGAGCGGACCTGCACGTCCTTCGGGCTGCCGGTGTCGAAGTCCACCCGCACCCATCACTTCCGCATCCTGCGGGAAGCCGGTCTGATCCGGCAGGTCGACCGCGGCAACAGCCGCTGCGCGCAACTGCGCCGGCAGGACATCGCGGACCGCTTCCCGGGCCTGCTGAGGCTCCTGGCGGACAACCCCGCGCCGCCGGGAACGGACGTCCTCCCGCGGGAAGCGCAGCACGTGTGAAGCGGTCCGCCCGCGCCCTCGGGGCCCGCGGCGCCCGCCGGTCACGCCTCCCGCCACCGCGGTCCCGTCCGCGCGCGACCGGTGCGCGCGGACGGGACCGCGGTGGCCGTCGCGAGACGCCGCTACCAGCGCACGGGGAGCGACGTGGGACGGCGCAGGATCACCCCGCTGTCCCACGGCAGTGTCTCCGGGTCGGCCGCCAGGGTCAGGCCGGGCAGCTCCGCGGCGAGGACGGTGAGCAGCTCGCCGATCTCCATGCGGGCCAGGGCCGCACCCATGCAGTGGTGCATCCCGTAGCCGAACTGCAGGTGCCGCTTGCCCTTCCGGTCCGGGTCGACGACCAGCGGGTCGGGGAAGACCGCCGGGTCCCGGTTGGCCTGGAAGGCGTCCGGGTACACCACGTCACCCGGTTCGATGACCCCCTCCGAGATCTCCACCCGGCGGGTGGCCAGCCGGGGGAAGGCGGAGATGTTGCCCAGCGGGATCAGCCGGATCAGTTCGTCCAGGACCGCACCGGTCTCCTCGGGACGGGCGACCAGGCGCTGCCACAGCACGGGCCGGCACAGCAGCGCGTAGACGGTCTTGGCGGCGACGGACAGCACGTTCTGGTCCGCGCCGAGCACGGAGCCGAGCAGGATGCCCACCAGTTCGGCGTCGCTGAGCGGCGGCTCCGCGGTGCCGCGCGCCGCCACGAAGCGGTCGATCAGACCGCCCTCCGCCCGCGGCCGGGCACCGGTCACCAGATCCGTCAGATACCCGTACAGAACGGTGAAGTCCTCCACCAGCCCGGGAACGTCCTGGTGGGAGGCGATCTGCACGGTGTGCGCGAGCGGACGGTAGAAGGGGATGTCCTCGTCGGGTATGCCGAGGAAGCGCCCGTTGACCTCCGCGGGCAGCCGGTCCAGGACCGTCGCGTACAGGTCCGGGTGCTCCTCGGTGCGCAGGCGCGCCACCTTCTTTCTGACCAGCTCCCGCACGAGGGGCCGCAACTGCTCCACCCCGGACGCGCTGTAGTCGGCGTTGACGAAGGTCTTCATCCGCGCGTGGTGGGGTGCGTCCAGGTTGAGCAGCAGTTCCTTCGGCATGATCGTCGGCAGGAAGCTGGGGCCCTCCTCGGTGTTGGTGGCGGTGCGGCCGAACGAGGGGTCGGTGAGGACCCGGTGCACGTCCGCGTAGCGGGTGAGGTGAAGGGCGGTGTGCCCGCTGGGCAGGACGATCTGGCTGACACCGCCGCTGCTGCGCTCGGCGAGCGGGGTGAAGGCGGGCTCCGGGTCGAGGTTCGCGATGCCTTCGATGCCGGTCGCTTCGGGGACGAGGGTGGTCATGTGTGCTCCAGTGGAAAGAGGTGCGGACGTGGCCTGTCAGGGCATACGGCACAGACGGACACCGGTGATCGCGCTCAGTTCCAGCAGTGCCTGCCGCGTGTCGCGGAAGTGGACCGTGGTCCAGCCCGCCGCCTCGGCGGCGGCGCAGTTTTCCGCCAGGTCGTCGACGAGCACGCAGTCGTCGGCCGCCACCTGCGCCGTCCGGCGGGCCAGGGCGTAGATCTCCTGCTGCGGCTTGCGGACACCGTGGTCGCAGGAGTCCACCACCGCGTCGAACGTCACGGACTCGATGATCTTCGTCCAGTACGGCTGCCACTCCCGCACGTTGTTGGACAGGACTCCCACCCGGAAGCCCTCCCGGCGCAGCCGCCGGGCCGCGGCGGCCATGCTCTCGTTGACCGTGATCCCCTCGAACCACTGCCGGCCGAACCGCGCCCAGTCCGCCCGGGACTGGTCGACCTCGGGCCACTTCCGGCGCAACGCCGCGGAGAGCAGCGCGGTCCACTCGGCCTCGGGCATCTCGCCGAGTTCGATGGGAGCGAGGACCGGAACCCCCAGCTCGCTCCCGACTTCGGCCATCGCGCTCTGCATCTGCTCCGGGGTGATGCCGGTCTTCTTCTCGAACGACCGGAAGAGCTCGTCCAGCGGCGGGGACAGCACTCCGCCGAAGTCGAACCAGATCATCGCCGCGGTCTCCTCGCCGCCCACCGCGCGGGACACCGCCGTCATGCCGACGCCAGCGCGGTCTCGGCGACGGGAACCGCCAGGCAGGACCGCTGCAGACCGACCCGCGCCGTCGCGATCGTGTGCTCCTCCTGCACCATGTCCATGGTGACCGAGACACCGTCCGTGCCGGCCGCGCCCACCCGCGCCCTGCAGTCGGTGGGCAACTCGAACTCCCCGACCCGCAGGAACTGTGTGTCCACAGAGGTGACGACCAGACCCCGGGGAACGAGGCCGTGGACCTCGCTGGCGGCGTACAGGGCGGTCTGGCGGAACGCCTCGAACATGAGCGCACCCGATATGTGGTCCAGCGGGTGGTCGAAGAGGCCGGGGTGGTCCCGGTCGACCACCACGTGACCGATCACCTGGTCACCCTCGATGTCGGCGCCGGCCAGTACCACGTTGTGCACCGACCCGCGGCCGACCAGGTACGTCGGCACCCGCAGCCCGGTCAGGTGGGCACGGGGCGTCAGGTCGAGCGAGGCCCGGGCGCGTTCCCGCAGGGCCTGCCACGTCCGGCGCGTCATCCACCGCCATTCCAGGCGTCCCCGCGCAACCTCCACGCCGCCCACCGAGACGGACGCGCGGAACACCGCTCCGCTGGGCCGCCCGCCGCGCCGCATCACCTGTTCCGGCTGGAAGTCGACCGTGAGGTGGGCGGGTTTCGGCCCGATGCGGAGCGACTCCGTGTGAAGCACCTCCAGCGTGGCCGCGTCGAAGACCATGCTCGATTCCCGTGGCGCGTCGAGGAGGCAGTGCGAGGCGAGGATGCCGCACTGCCGCAGCACCTCCATGATCACAAGTGGGTCGTAGAGTGCGGGGTTGTTGGTGTGATCGTTGTAGTAGCTGTGCGTCCGCGGCAACTGCGCGGCGACTGATAACCCGTCACCGTTCGGCTGGTAGTCGGTCAGGAAGACCTCCGCCAGTGCCTCTCTGTGTACGAGGTCACGCGGGACCGTACGTGAGAAACCGAGCGCCGTGACTGCCATGACAGGCTCCCCCTTCCGTCAGAGCTAGGTACGACCGGGACCATACCTAGACGCGTGGATCACCGGCCAGTGATTTCGCCGTGTCCGCAACAAATGAATCGGGCACTCCTCGGCAATGGCGAAGTAAACCCCCCAGGCCAAAGCGACCGTTCACGTCCTGAATGTGCAACGCGTCACACATTTCGCACACATGGTGTCCGTAACCAACTCCACATCGGGCGTTCACATGAGCGCCCGTGCGGCCCGCGTTCACCAATTGAACGGCGGTCACCTCGCCGGGGGCAGGCCGTGCGGGGGCCGTTCCGAAGCACGGCTTCCACGCCCTCCGTCGCTTCTTCGCCTCCGAGGAATCGGAGGCTGGCGAATCGATCGTCTCCCTGGCCCCGCCGGCCGGGGCACTCCGGTCCCGGGTTCACGCCGCGGAAGCACCCCCGCTTCCCGCTCCGCCTCGCGCCGGCGCCCGGGGCGGCGCCGCCATCGACGCGGTCCTCGCGTGGCCGGGGCCGGCCGGCGGAGCCCGTGGAGCGTGGACCGTGGCCCGCCGCAGGCCCGAAGTCCCAGAAGAGTCCCAGACATGCCGCCGCACCCCTCCCTGACCCGCTAAATGACAGGTCGGACGGGGTGCGGTGGCATGGTCGCGTCAAATGTCCCGGAAGATCTCGATCTGCGCCCCGATCGAGTTCAGCCGCTCCGCCAGGTCCTCGTAACCCCGGTTGATGACGTACACGTTGCGCAGCACCGACGTGCCCTCCGCCGCCATCATCGCCAGCAGGACGACCACCGCCGGACGCAGGGCCGGCGGGCACATCATCTCGGCCGCGCGCCAGCGGGTGGGGCCCTCGACCAGGACGCGGTGGGGGTCCAGGAGTTGCAGCCGGCCGCCCAGGCGGTTGAGGTCGGTCAGGTAGATGGCGCGGTTGTCGTAGACCCAGTCGTGGATGAGGGTCTTGCCCTGGGCGGAGGCGGCGATCGCCGCGAAGAAGGGGACGTTGTCGATGTTCAGGCCCGGGAAGGGCATGGGGTGGATCTTGTCGATCGGCGCCTCCAGCTTGGAGGGGCGGACCGTGAGGTCGACCAGGCGGGTGCGGCCGTTGTCGGCGAAGTACTCCGGGGTGCGGTCGTGGTCGAGGCCCATCTCCTCCAGGACCGCCAGCTCGATCTCCAGGAACTCGATGGGGACCCGGCGGACCGTCAGCTCCGACTCCGTGACGACCGCCGCGGCCAGCAGGCTCATCGCCTCGACCGGGTCCTCGGAGGGGGAGTAGTCGACGTCCGCGTCGATGACCGGGACGCCGTGCACGGTGAGGGTCGTGGTGCCGATGCCCTCGACCCGTACGCCGAGCGCCTCCAGGAAGAAGCAGAGGTCCTGGACCATGTAGTTGGAGGAGGCGTTGCGGATGACCGTGACGCCGTCGTGGCGGGCGGCGGCCAGCAGGGCGTTCTCCGTCACCGTGTCGCCGCGCTCGGTCAGGACGATCGGGCGGCCGGGGCGGACCGCGCGGTCGACCACCGCGTGGTACTGGCCCTCCGTGGCGGCGACGTCCAGGCCGAAGCGGCGCAGCGCGATCATGTGCGGCTCGATGGTGCGGGTGCCCAGGTCGCAGCCGCCGGCGTAGGGCAGCTTGAAGCGGTCCATGCGGTGCAGCAGCGGGCCGAGGAACATGATGATGGAGCGGGTGCGCACCGCCGCCTCGGCGTCGATGGCGTCCATGTCGAACTCGGCCGGCGGCACGATCTCCAGGTCCACGCCGTCGTTGATCCAGCGGGTGCGCACACCGATGGAGTTCAGCACCTCCAGGAGGCGGTAGACCTCCTCGATGCGGGCGACCCGGCGCAGTACCGTGCGGCCCTTGTTGAGCAGCGAGCCGCACAGCAGGGCCACGCACGCGTTCTTGCTCGTCTTGACGTCGATGGCGCCCGAGAGGCGCCGGCCGCCGACCACCCGCAGGTGCATCGGTCCCGCGTAGCCCAGAGAGACGATCTCACTGTCCAGCGCCTCACCGATCCGGGCGATCATCTCAAGGCTGATGTTCTGGTTGCCGCGTTCGATCCGGTTGACCGCGCTCTGGCTGGTGCCGAGCGCCTCCGCGAGCTGTGACTGCGTCCAGCCGCGGTGCTGCCGGGCGTCACGGATGAGCTTGCCGATGCGTACGAGGTAGTCGTCTGCCATGAGACTGAGGCTATCTCAGATATGAGATGGCGCCTCCCGGGGGGTCCGTTCGAGTGGGGAACAGGGTGACGAGCGGGCGGCGGACCGGCCTCGGTGGCGTGACGACCGGTCAGCGGCGCCTGGCCGTGCGGGTGCGCCGCCAGCCGAACGGTCCGGGCAGGTCCATCGACGTCGTACGGCGCCCGGTGCTGCTGTGGGTGTGACGGGGGCCGTTCGCGCCGCCGGTGGTGATGGACCAGGACCGCTTGTTGATGTTCAGGCGCACTCCGGGGAGTATCCGGAAGCTCTTGCGGAACGTGAGGGGCATCGTGCCTCCTTCCGAGTCGTGCCGGGGGGCCCCGGCACCCATCGGTTACCCCCGCTCGGCGTACTGATGGCCCCGTGGGCCACCCGGGCGGGGGCGGGTGTGGGGCGCACGCCACACCGGGTCCGGGCATGACCGTTCCGCCCCTGTGTACTAGAGTTATCTCGACATCGAGATATCTGCCGAGGCGTACTGCGGTCGCCGCCCCGGACCCGCTCCGGTAAGGGTTACCTAACTTAGCCTTACCTCAGCGGATTGACCAGGGTGGCGTGGCGGCAGGATGCGGTGGTACGCGCACATGAATGAAGGAGACTGTCGTGTCGGCGAACAGCTTCGACGCCCGCAGCACGCTGCAGGTGGGCGACGAGTCGTACGAGATCTTCCGGCTGGACAAGGTCGAGGGCTCCGCGCGCCTTCCCTACAGCCTGAAGGTGCTGCTGGAGAACCTGCTCCGCACCGAGGACGGCGCGAACATCACCGCCGACCACATCCGCGCCCTCGGTAGCTGGGACTCGCAGGCCCAGCCGTCCGAGGAGATCCAGTTCACGCCCGCCCGCGTGATCATGCAGGACTTCACCGGCGTGCCCTGTGTCGTGGACCTCGCCACCATGCGTGAGGCCGTCAAGGAGCTGGGCGGCGACCCGAACAAGATCAACCCGCTCTCCCCGGCCGAGATGGTCATCGACCACTCCGTCATCGCCGACAAGTTCGGCACCCCCGACGCCTTCAAGCAGAACGTCGACCTGGAGTACGGCCGCAACCGCGAGCGCTACCAGTTCCTGCGCTGGGGCCAGACCGCGTTCGACGACTTCAAGGTCGTCCCGCCGGGCACCGGCATCGTCCACCAGGTCAACATCGAGAAGCTCGCCCGCGTGGTGATGGTGCGCGACGGCAAGGCGTACCCGGACACGCTGGTCGGCACCGACTCGCACACCACCATGGTCAACGGCCTCGGCGTCCTCGGCTGGGGCGTCGGCGGCATCGAGGCCGAGGCCGCGATGCTCGGCCAGCCGGTCTCCATGCTCATCCCGCGCGTCGTCGGCTTCAAGCTGACCGGTGAGCTCAAGCCCGGCACCACCGCCACCGACCTGGTGCTCACCATCACCGAGATGCTGCGCAAGCACGGCGTCGTCGGCAAGTTCGTCGAGTTCTACGGCGAGGGCGTGGCGGCCACGAGCCTCGCCAACCGCGCCACCATCGGCAACATGTCCCCGGAGTTCGGCTCCACCGCCGCGATCTTCCCGATCGACGACGAGACGCTGAACTACCTGCGCCTGACCGGCCGCAGCGACCAGCAGGTCGCCCTGGTCGAGGCGTACGCCAAGGAGCAGGGCCTGTGGCTGGACCCGGCCGCCGAGCCGGACTTCTCCGAGAAGCTGGAGCTGGACCTGTCGACGGTCGTCCCGTCGATCGCCGGTCCCAAGCGCCCGCAGGACCGCATCGAGCTGTCCCGCGCCGCCGAGCAGTTCCGCGCCGACGTGCTCAACTACGTCGAGGCCGGCGTCACCGGCGGCGACGACCGCAAGGCGGGCGTCCCGCAGCAGGAGCGGCCGCACGGCGTCGAGTCCCCGGTCGACGAGGCCTCCGCCGAGTCCTTCCCGGCCTCCGACGCCCCGGCCTACGGCAGCGACGACAACGGAGCCGGCGCCCCGCAGCACTCGGCCGTCGTCCCCGGCCCCGGCCCGTCCAACCCGGTCCGCGTGACCGCCCCCGACGGCTCCACCTACGAGCTGGACCACGGCGCGGTGACGGTCGCGGCCATCACCTCCTGCACCAACACCTCCAACCCGTACGTCATGGTCGCCGCCGCGCTGGTCGCGAAGAAGGCCGTGGAGAAGGGCCTGACCCGCAAGCCGTGGGTCAAGACCACCCTGGCCCCGGGCTCCAAGGTCGTCACCGACTACTTCGACAAGGCGGGCCTGACCCCGTACCTCGACAAGGTCGGCTTCAACCTCGTCGGCTACGGCTGCACCACCTGCATCGGCAACTCCGGCCCGCTGCCGGAGGAGGTCTCCAAGGCGGTCAACGACCACGACCTCGCCGTCACCTCGGTCCTCTCCGGCAACCGGAACTTCGAGGGCCGCATCAACCCCGACGTCAAGATGAACTACCTGGCCTCCCCGCCGCTGGTCGTCGCCTACGCGATCGCCGGTTCCATGAAGGTGGACATCACCAAGGACGCCCTGGGCACCGACACCGAGGGCAACCCGGTCTTCCTCAAGGACATCTGGCCCTCCGAGGCCGAGGTCGAGGAGGTCGTGGCCGGCGCCATCGGCGAGGACATGTTCTCCAAGTCCTACTCCGACGTCTTCGCCGGCGACGCCCAGTGGCAGGCGCTGCCGATCCCCACCGGCAACACCTTCGAGTGGGACAGCGAGTCCACCTACGTCCGCAAGCCCCCGTACTTCGAGGGCATGACGATGGAGACCACCCCGGTCGAGGACATCTCCGGCGCCCGCGTCCTGGCCAAGCTCGGCGACTCGGTCACCACCGACCACATCTCGCCCGCCGGTGCCATCAAGGCCGACACCCCGGCCGGCAAGTACCTCACGGAGCACGGCGTCGAGCGCCGCGACTTCAACAGCTACGGCGCCCGCCGCGGCAACCACGAGGTCATGATCCGCGGCACGTTCGCCAACATCCGCCTGCGCAACCAGATCGCGCCGGGAACGGAAGGCGGCTACACCCGCGACTTCACCCAGCCCGGCGCCCCGGTGTCGTTCATCTACGACGCCTCGCGCAACTACATCGAGCAGGGCATCCCGCTCGTCATCCTGGGCGGCAAGGAGTACGGCTCCGGCTCGTCCCGCGACTGGGCCGCCAAGGGCACCGCGCTGCTCGGCGTCAAGGCCGTCATCACCGAGTCCTACGAGCGCATCCACCGCTCCAACCTCATCGGCATGGGCGTCCTGCCGCTCCAGTTCCCCGAGGGCCAGAGCGCCGACTCCCTCGGCCTGACCGGCGAGGAGACCTTCTCCATCACCGGCGTCACCGAGCTGAACAACGGCACCACCCCGCGCACGGTGAAGGTCACCACCGACACCGGCGTCGAGTTCGACGCGGTCGTCCGCATCGACACCCCCGGCGAGGCGGACTACTACCGCAACGGCGGCATCATGCAGTACGTGCTGCGCAGCCTGATCCGCAAGTAGGCGCGCGACCGGTCCCGGGCCGTGTCCTCCCACCGGAGGGCACGGCCCGTGCCGTGCCCGCACCCCTGACGGGAGCACCACGATGAAACGACGTACCCGCCCGGCCCTCGCCCTCGCCCTCCTCCTCGCGCTGGGCGTACCGCTCAGCGGATGCGGCACCGCCCCGACCACGCGAGCGGCCCCTTTCTGGCAGGCCGAGTTCGACGGCGCCGAGGGCACCCGGCCGTCGGCGGCGTCCTGGAACACCGAGACCGGGAACCAGGAGGCCGAGGGCTGGGGCAACAACGAGCTCCAGTACTACACCGACGACCCGGCCAACTCCGCGCTGGACGGCGACGGCCACCTCCGGATCTCCGCGCGGCCGGCCCCCGACGGTGCCGAACTGCCCTGCTACACCCAGGACTTCTGTCCCTGGACATCGGCCCGCCTGACCACCGAGGGCAAGGTCGCGCTCACCCAAGGGCGCGTCGAGGTCCGCGCGAAGCTGCCCACCGGCACCGGACTGCTCCCGGCGATCTGGATGCTGGGCGACAACGGGGTCGAGTGGCCCGGACAGGGCGAGATCGACATCTGCGAGGTGGTCGGCGGGGAACCGCGGACGGTGTACGGGACGGCGCACGGACCGACCTACTACAACGAGGACGGCATCGGCGGCTCCACCACCCTGCCGGCCGACGCCTCGACGGCGTTCCACACCTACGCCGTCGACAAGCAGCCGCACCGCGTCACCTGGTCCGTCGACGGCGAGGAGTACCTCACGCTGACCCCGGACAAGCTGCCCGACCCCGACGACTGGGTCTTCGAGCAGGGCATGCACCTGCTGCTCAACGTCGCCGTCGGCGGCGACTGGCCCGGCGACCCGGACGCCAC
Organism: Streptomyces sp. SYSU D01066-1; assembly: GCF_054956795.1. Taxonomy (NCBI): domain Bacteria; kingdom Bacillati; phylum Actinomycetota; class Actinomycetes; order Kitasatosporales; family Streptomycetaceae; genus Streptomyces; species Streptomyces sp. SYSU D01066-1. The sequence goes on from NZ_JBUDHV010000022.1 coordinate 74,682, forward strand.
CACACCCTCCCCGGCGACGATGACCGTCGACTACGTGCGCTTCTACGGCGAGGGTCACGCCTGACCCCGCCACCTGTGCGGACGGCCCGCCCGGTCCGAGCCGGGCGGGCCCTCCTGCCCGCTGCCCGGACTCAGGCGAGCAGCTCGGCCTCCGCGACCGTCGGCTCACCCGTGAAGACCAGCCGGTACTTCGCGTACGTCCCCGGCGACCGCACCGAGAACGCCCGCGTCTGCCGGTCCCAGGCGAAGGACTCCCCGGACCGCTCGTCCAGGGTCTTCCACGTCGTCCCGTCGGCCGAGCCCTCCAGCTTCCAGCCGGCCGGAGCCGACGCGCGGTCCTTGCCGGACGTCAGCGTGTACTGGACCGCCTTCGTCCGGCCGGCCACCGGGAGGTCGACGGAGGTCACCGTCGCCTCCGTGGCCGACGTGTCGTCGAACAGGGCGCCGTCGCCCTCGAGCACGTCCGCCCGCGGCGCCGGCACCTCGTCGCCGGTCGTGATCGACACCGGCGCGGCGTCCTCGCCGGTGCCCCACTTGGACGGCCGCGAGCCCATGTCGAACTCCAGGACGCCGCCCCTGGCGAGCACGGAGTGGGGCAGGGACGTGGAGTTCCAGGAGCGCCCGTTGACCTTCAGCCCCCGCACGTAGACGTTCTCCGCGCTGTTCTTCGGGGCCTTGACCACCAGCTCGCGCCCGTTCTCCAGGTGCACGGTCGCCTTGGTGAACAGCGGGGAGCCGACGGCGTACTCGCCGCTGCCCATCACCAGCGGGTAGAAGCCGAGCGCGGAGAAGAGGAACCAGGCCGACTGCTCGCCGTTGTCCTCGTCGCCGTGGTAGCCCTGGCCGATCTCGCTGCCGGTGTAGAGGCGGGAGAGCACCTCGCGGACGTTCTTCTGCGTCTTGTACGGCTGCCCGGCCGCGTCGTACATGTACAGGGCGTGGTGGGCGACCTGGTTGGAGTGCCCGTACATGCCCATCCGGACGTCGCGCGCCTCGACCATCTCGTGGATGACCCCGTTGTAGGAGCCCTTCAGTTCCGGCGAGGCGGTCTCCGGGGTGGAGAGGTAGGCGTCGAGCTTGTCGGCGAGGCCGGAGCGTCCGCCGTAGAGGTTGGCCAGGCCCCGGCTGTCCTGCGGGGCGGTGAAGGCGTAGCCCCAGCCGTTGGTCTCGGTGTAGTCGTAGCCCCACACGCGCGGGTCGTACTTCTCCGAGTCGACGCGCCACTTGCCCGAGGCGTCCTTGCCCTGGAAGAAGCCGGCCCGCTCGTCGAACAGGTTGACGTAGTCCTGGGCGCGGTTCAGGAAGTAGGCGGACTCCTCCTGGTAGCGCTTCTCGCCGGTCTCCTGGTAGAGCTTGGCGCCCATCCGCGCGATGCCGTAGTCGTTGAGGTAGCCCTCCAGCGCCCAGGACAGGCCCTCGTGCGTCTCGGTGGAGGTGTAGCCGAGGAAGGGGGAGGTCTCCATGCCCTTGCGGCCCACGCCCGAGGACGGCGGCACCACGGTCGCGTTCTTCAGCGCCGCCTCGTACGCCGCCTTCGCGTCGAAGCCGACGCCCTTGACGTACGCGTCGGCGAAGGCGACGTCGCTGGAGGTGCCGGTCATCAGGTCCGCGTAGCCGGGGGAGGACCAGCGCGAGGTCCAGCCGCCGTCCTTGTAGTGCTGCACGAACCCGTCGACCAGCTCGCCGGCGTGCTCCGGGGTGAGGAAGGAGTACGCCGGCCAGGTCGTCCGGTACGTGTCCCAGAAGCCGTTGTTGACGTACACCTTGCCGTCGACGATCTTCGCGCCGGTGTGGGTCGGGGTGTCCGGCCCGGGCATCCGCTGGAACGGGGAGGCGTACTTGTACTCCCCGTCGACCTTCTCGAAGCCCGAGTTCGGGTACAGGTACAGCCGGTAGAGGCTGGAGTACAGCGTGGTCAGCTGGTCCCGCGTGGCGCCCTCGACCTCGACCTTGCCGAGGATCCGGTCCCACTGCGCGCGGGCGTCCTTCTTCACCTTCTCGAAGGAGGTGCGCGCGCCGATCTCCTGGCGCAGGTTGTCCTTCGCCTGGTCGAGGCTGATCAGGGAGGTGGCCAGGCGCAGGGTGACCGTGCGGTCGTCGCCCGCGTCGAAGGTCAGGCTGCCCTTGACGCCGCTGGAGCCGCCGCCGGTGACCTCCTTGTCGAACTCGCCGTAGACGAACAGCCGGGTCGCGCCCGCCGAGCCGCCGGACTTCACGTCCGAGTAGCCGGTGAAGGTCCCGTTCTCCTCGTCCAGCGTCAGGCCCGCCTCGTCGGTGGCGTTGTCGAAGACGACGCTCGCGTCGTCGCCGGGGTAGGTGAAGCGGAGGATCGCCGCGTGGTCGGTCGGCGCCATCTCGGCCTTCAGGCCGTTCTCGAAGGTGACGCCGTAGTAGTACGGCCGCGCGGTCTCGTTCTCGTGCCGGAACGGCAGCTCGCGGGCCTGCCGGCCGGTGTCCGGGGTGCCGGACGCCGCCGACGGCATCACCTGGAACGTCTGCCGGTCGCCCATCCACGGGCTCGGCTCGTGGCTCGCGCTGAACGCCTGGATCGTCGGCAGGTTGTCGTCGTTGTTGTCGCGCGCGTACTCGTACAGCCAGCTCAGCGACCCCGCGTTGGTCACCGGCGTCCAGAAGTTGAAGCCGTGCGGGACGGCCGTCGCGGGGAAGTTGTTGCCGCGCGAGAAGCTGCCGCTGGAGTTGGTGCCGCGGGTGGTCAGCGCGTAGTCGGAGAGGTGGGCCTTGGGCTTCTCGGGCTCGGCCCGCTCGATCGACACGTCGTCCAGCCAGCCCCGGAACTTCGCCGGGCCCTTGGGGGAGTCGTACGCCACCAGGATCCGGTCGACCGTCTTGCCGGCCGCCACCGACCCGATGGCCGACTTCACCGCGTTCCACTGGTTGACGTAGAGGATCTTCGCGTCGCCCTGTCCGCGCGGGGTGAGCGGGAAGCCGTGGGCGTCGGTGGCGCCGAGGCCGCTGAGGTAGGTGCCGTCGGTGAAGGCGAGGTCGACGGAGACGTGGGTGGCGTCGTAGTCGAGGTCGCCGTCGGCCATCGACGGGAAGATCTTGTAGGAGAGCTCGCTGCGCCGGTCGACCTCGACGTTCACGTCGAAGACCTTGTTGTACGAGTACGCCCGGCCGTCGGCCGTGTGCCGCCCGGCGTAGCGCAGGGCCCGCTCGCCGGTGAAGCCCGCGCCCGCCTTGGCCGTCGGGGAGCCGGTCGGGCCCTTGTCGACGAGGGAGAGCATGTCCTCGGGAACCGGGACCTCGCTGCCGCCCGTGGACAGCTGCACGTCGGCCAGCTGGAGGGCGTCGCCCGCGCCGTTGTTCTTGGTGAACTCCAGCCGGAAGTGCTGGTACTCGGCCTTCTCGGCCAGGTCGTAGGTCCTGGTCTGGAACCGCTCCGAGAAGGACTCGCCCGAGCGGGTGTCCAGCGTCGTCCACCGCTCGCCGTCGGCCGACCCCTTGAGCGTCCAGTCCACCGGGTCGCGCTCGTCGTGGTCGTTGGCGGAGGTGAGCGCGTACCGGGTGATGCCGGTGGCCGCCTCCAGGTCGAACTCCACCCAGCCGGTGGGCGCGAAGGTCAGCCACTTGGTGGCGGGCTCGGTGTCGACGAGGTTCTCCTTCACCTCGCCGCCGCCGGTGTTCTCCCCGCTGGCCCGCACGCCCGTGACGTCGCCGCTCACGTTGCCGGGGATGCCGGTGCTGTACCCGCCGTCCACCCCCGCGGCGCGCTTCTCGCCGTTTGGGCCGGTGTCGACGGTGTTCAGCCAGTTCGGAGCCGGATCGTCCGCCTCGAACGAGGAGGTGAACTCCCGGTCCGGGGCGGCGGCGGCCCGCGGCAGCGCGACCGCCGCGCCCTGCGCGCCCACCGCCAGTGCGAAGGCGGTCGTCACCACGACCGCCGGACCCCATCTGTGCCGAGTTCCGCGCTGCATCTCCCAGGACCCTCCCTGCACGCCGGACAACGTTGTCAACTCGTGTGCGCAGGGTCCAGTAGTGGGCCAAGTGGTGCGTGATGTCAAGGGTGTTGGCCGCGGCCTTCGTGGTTTATGTCACGGACTTTTCCGGCAAGCCGCTCACAGGCCCCGCACATGTCCGCCAGATCTCAACTCGGAAAAGACCCGCGGCCAACCTTGTGCTCGATCTTGCTCCGTCGGCGGAAAGTGGACTATACCTGTCGGCCACCGGAACGTTGTGAACACGCGAGATCCGCACTGCCTGCACGACCCAGCGAGACCGAACGCGGTGCCGGGAGGATCCGGTTCACCGCCTGAGTCCTGGAGAAGGCGAGGACTTGAGCAATGGGATCCACTTCCGCCGAGCACACCGGTACCGCCGCCGAGAACGCCGCCACGCCCGCCGGCGGCACCGCCGCCCGCGCGGGCACCGGCCGCCGCGACCTGATCAGGAGGGCCGGCGCGCTCGGCCTGCTCTCCGTCCCCGCGCTGGGTCTGCTGTCCGCCTGTGCCAGCGGTGGCGGCGGTGACGGCCAGGACAAGGCGGAGGCGGGCGAGAAGACCGCCGAGAACCCGCTCGGCGTGAACGGCGGCGCCCAGCTGGAGTTCGTCCTCTTCGACGGCGGGTTCGGCAAGGAGTACGCCGAGGACGCGGTGAAGGTCTACGAGAAGGACTTCCCCGACGCGACCGTGAAGTTCTCCGCCACCCAGAAGATCCAGTCCACCCTCCAGCCCCGTTTCAACCAGGGCACCCCGCCCGACCTCATCGACAACTCCGGCGCGGAACAGATGGACATGGGCGTCCTGGTCGGGAAGAAGCAGCTCGCCGACCTCACCCCCCTGCTCGACGCCCCTTCCTACGACGACCCGGACAAGAAGGTCCGCGACACCCTGCGCCCCGGCATCGTGGAGATGGGCCAGTTCGACGGGGAGAAGGTCTGGATCCTCTACTACGCCTACACCGTCTACGGCGTGTGGTACTCGCAGAAGGCGCTGGACTCCCTGGACGCCGAGTACCCGAAGACCTGGGACGAGATGCTCGCGGTCTGCGCCAAGGCCAAGAAGAAGGGCATGGCGGGCTGGACGTACGCGGGCAAGTACCCGTACTACATCCCCTTCTCGCTCTACCCGATGATCGGCAAGGTCGGCGGCGCGGAGGTGCTGGACGCCATCGACAACCTGGAGCCGAACGCCTGGAAGCACCCGGCCGTCAAGGCGTGCTTCGAGGCGTACTACGAGCTGTACAGGAAGGGGTACGTCCTCAGGGGCACCCCGGGTCTGGACCACATCCAGTCGCAGACCGCCTGGGCCAAGGGCGACGCCCTCTTCCTGCCCAACGGCTCCTGGGTGGAGAACGAGTCGGCCAACGTCATCCCCGACGGCTTCGAGGTGACCGTCTCCGCCCCCTCCGGCCTGGACTCCTCCGACAAGCTGCCCTTCGGCACCATCTGGGCCTCCGGCGGCGAGCCGTTCGTCGTCCCCGCCAAGGCCAGGAACGGCACCGGCGGCATGGAGCAGCTGCGCATCATGCTCGGCGAGGCCTCCTCGAAGAACTTCACCTCCAAGGTCAAGTCGCTCTCCGCCTACAACGGCGGCACCGACGGCATCGAGCTGACCCCCGGCCTGAAGTCCGGCGTCGCGGCCCTCGAACTGGCCGGCGACCACGTGGTCAACCCCCGCCTGCAGGACTGGTACGTGAAGCTCCAGAAGGAGCAGATCGGCGTCGGCGGCCTGGGCGAGATGATGGCCGGCCGGCTCACCCCCGCCGAGGCCGTCAAGAAGATCCAGGGCTACGCCGACGACGCGGCCAGGGACTCGTCGATCAAGCACTACAAGCATCAGTAGGGACGCCGGATCGGGGTCGGTTGGCAATGCAGCACGGCAAGTACCGGTTCATCGCGGGGTTCCTGGCGCTGCCGCTGGGGATCTACGCCCTCTTCGTCGTCTGGCCGTTCGTCCAGTCCATCTACTACTCGTTCACCGACTGGACGGGGCTGAGTCCCGAGTTCGAGATGGTCGGCTTCGACAACTACGCACGGATGCTCGACGACGACGTCTTCTGGAAGTCGCTGTGGCACAGCGTGCTCTTCGCGCTGCTCGTCCCCCTGGTGACGCTCGGCCTCGCGCTGTTCCTCTCCTTCATGATCAACGTCGGCGGCCGGAAGCGGAAGGGCGGCCCGGTGGTCACCGGGGTCCGCGGCTCCGCCTTCTACAAGATCGTCTACTTCTTCCCGCAGGTGCTGTCCATCGCCATCGTCGCCCTGCTGTTCCAGTTCGCCTACAACCCGGACAGCGGCGCGGTCAACTCCCTGCTGCGCGGGATCGGCCTGGACTCCGTCCAGCCGCTGTGGCTGGGGGACCCCAGCCTCGCCCTGTGGTGCGTGACGGCGGTCCTCGTCTGGTCCACGGTCGGCTTCTTCGTGGTCCTCTTCTCCGCCGGCATGGCCTCCATACCGGCGGAGCTGTACGAGGCCGCGCTGCTGGACGGGGCGAACCGCTTCACCACGTTCTTCCGGGTCACCCTGCCGCTGCTGTGGGACACCGTGCGCTCCGGCTGGGTCTACATGGGCATCCTCGCGCTGGGCGCGGAGTCCTTCGCGGTCGTCCAGATCATGACCGTCGGCCCCGGCGGCCCGGACTACTCGACCACCGTCATGGTCCTGTACGTGTACCAGAAGGCGTTCCGGGACGGCCAGGCCGCCTACGCCACCACCATCGGCGTCGCCCTGCTCGTGGTCACCCTGGCCTTCGCGGCCGTCGTGACGCGGCTGGGCCGGCGCGAGCGGCTGGAGTACTGAACGCATGAAGACGACCGACACCCCCGCCGGGCCGGAACCGAAGAGGAGGGGCACCGCTCCCGACGTCTTCTCCCACGGCGTCCTCGTCATCTGGGCGATCATGGTGGTGCTGCCGCTGGTGTGGGCGGTGATGACCTCCTTCAAGGACGACGCCTCGATCTTCGGCTCGCCCTGGTCGCTGCCGGACACCCTGCACTTCGACAACTGGTCCAGGGCCTGGACCCAGGCCCACATGGGCGACTACTTCCTCAACACCGTCCTGGTGGTGGGCGGTTCGCTCGCCGGCACCCTGGTGCTGGGCTCGATGGCCGCCTACGTCCTGGCCCGCTTCGACTTCCCCGGCAACCGGTTCGTCTACTTCCTGTTCGTCGGCGGCATGAGCTTCCCGATCATGCTCGCGCTGGTCCCCCTGTTCTACGTGGTGGACAACATGGGACTGCTGAACACCGTCCACGGGCTGATCCTGGTCTACATCGCCTACTCGCTGCCCTTCACGGTGTTCTTCCTGACCGCGTTCTTCCGCACCCTGCCGACCTCGGTGGCGGAGGCCGCGTTCGTCGACGGGGCCTCGCACACCCGGACGTTCTTCCAGGTCATGCTGCCGATGGCCAGGCCGGGGCTGATCAGCGTGGGGATCTTCAACTTCCTGGGGCAGTGGAACCAGTACATGCTGCCGACCGTGCTCAACACCGACCCGGACCAGCACGTCCTCACCCAGGGCCTGGTGCAGCTCGCGGTCAGCCAGGGGTACAAGGGCGACTGGTCGGGCCTGTTCGCGGGCCTGGTGATGGCGATGCTGCCGGTGCTGGCGGCGTACGTCCTCTTCCAGCGGCAGGTGGTGCGGGGACTGACGGCGGGCGCCCTGAAGTAGCGCCGGCGCGAGGTGCCCGCGGGTTCGGCGGCCGGGGGACGGGGCACCCGGATGCGGTTCAACCTCTTGACGGGAGGCGACCCGAACGGCTCAGCTTAGAGTTCACTAGTTGGACACGGACGGGGTCTCGTCGACGCGGCCCCGGCGCAGGAGGTCGTCGTGGAGACTCCGGGGTCGCAGTCGTCGCTGCACCGAGCCAACCTGGAGAGGGTCGTACGCGCCGTACGGCTGGCCGGGTCGCTCACGCAGGCGGAGATCGCGCGGACGACGGGGCTGTCCGCGGCGACCGTCTCCAATATCGTCCGGGAGCTGAAGGACGGCGGGACCGTCGAGGTCACGCCCACCTCGGCGGGCGGCCGGCGGGCCCGCAGCGTCTCGCTGAGCGGGGACGCCGGGATCGTGATCGGCGTGGACTTCGGCCACACCCACCTGCGCGTGGCGGTCGGCAACCTCGCCCACCAGGTGCTGGCCGAGGAGTCCGAGCCGCTGGACGTGGACGCCTCCTCGGCACAGGGCCTCGACCGGGCGGAACAGCTGGTCAGCCGGCTGATGGTGGCGACCGGCGTGGACCGCGCGAAGATCGCCGGGGTGGGCCTGGGCGTGCCCGGCCCGATCGACGTGGAGTCCGGCACGCTGGGGTCCACCGCGATCCTGCCCGGCTGGAGCGGCACCCGGCCCGCCGAGGAGCTGCGGGAGCGGCTCGGCGTGCCGGTGCACGTGGACAACGACGCCAACCTCGGCGCCCTCGGCGAGCTGGTCTGGGGCAGCGGCCGGGGGGTGCGGGACCTGGCGTACATCAAGGTCGCCAGCGGTGTCGGCGCCGGGCTGGTGATCAACGGCAAGATCTACCGGGGGCCCGGCGGCACGGCGGGTGAGATCGGGCACATCACCCTCGACGAGGCCGGCCCGGTCTGCCGCTGCGGCAACCGCGGCTGCCTGGAGACCTTCACCGCCGCGCGGTACGTGCTGCCCCTGCTCCGCTCCAGCCACGGCGCCGGTCTGACGATGGAGGGCATGGTGCGGCTGGCCCGGGACGGCGACCCGGGCTGCCGCCGGGTCGTCGCCGACGTGGGCCGGCACATCGGCAGCGGCGTCGCCAACCTCTGCAACCTGCTCAACCCCAGCCGGGTCGTCCTCGGCGGCGACCTCGCCGAGGCCGGCGAGCTGGTGCTCGGCCCCATCCGGGAGTCCGTCGGCCGCTACGCCATCCCCAGCGCCGGACGCCAGCTCTCCGTGCTCCCCGGGGCACTCGGCGGCCGTGCCGAGGTGCTCGGCGCGCTCGCCCTGGCCCTGAGCGAGATGGGCGATTCGACCCTCCTGGACGGCAGCGCGGCCGGCACCCTGCCCACCGCCACCCCCGTCTTCACTTAGAGAACGGATGGCACCGTTGCCATCTCGTTAAGGATTTACTTCTTGACCTCGCACGTGCGGCCGAGTTGACTTCCAGCCACCTCGGCCGCAACGACGCGGCCTCGTCAGGGAGGTTTCTGAAGTGAACACGCGTATGCGTCGTGCCGCCGTCGCCGTAGCCGCCACCGCGATGGCCGTCTCACTCGCCGCCTGCGGCAGCGCCAAGGAGTCCGGGGACAACGCCGACTCCTCGGACGGCTCCGCCAAGAAGGGCGACGCCATCAAGGTGGGCCTGCTCCTTCCCGAGAACCAGACCGCACGCTACGAGAAGTTCGACAAGCCCTTGATCGAGAAGAAGGTCAAGGAGCTGACGGACAACAAGGGCGAGGTCATCTACGCCAACGCCAAGCAGGACGCCAGCCAGCAGGCGCAGCAGGTCGACACGATGGTGACCAACAAGGTCGACGTGCTGATCGTGGACGCGGTGGACTCCAAGGCCATCGCCGGCTCGATCAAGAAGGCCAAGGACCAGGGCATCCCGGTCGTCGCCTACGACCGCCTGGCCGAGGGCCCGATCGACGCCTACACCTCGTTCGACAACGTGACCGTCGGCAAGACCCAGGGCGAGGCGCTTCTGGAGGCGCTGGGCGACAAGGCCAAGGACGGCCAGATCGTCATGATGAACGGTTCCTCCACCGACCCGAACGCCGCCCAGTTCAAGGAGGGCGCGCTCTCCGTCCTCAAGGGCAAGGTGAACATCGGCCGCTCCTACGACACCAAGGAGTGGAAGCCGGAGAACGCCAACGCCAACATGGAGGGCGCCATCTCCGCCCTGGGCAAGGACAAGATCATCGGCGTCTACTCCGCCAACGACGGCATGGCGGGCGGCATCATCACCGCCCTGAAGGCGGCCGGCATCGACGACATCCCGGTCACCGGCCAGGACGCCGAACTCAACGGCGTGCAGCGCATCCTCACCGGCGAGCAGTACATGAGCGTCTACAAGTCCTACCCGCAGGAGGCGGAGACCGCGGGCGAGATGGCCGTCGCCCTCGCCAAGGGCGAGTCGCTCGACTCCCTCGCCACCAGCAAGACCGACAGCGCCACCACCAAGGACATCCCGACCGTCCTGGTCCCGGTCGTCTCCCTGACCAAGGACAACATCAAGGACACCGTGGTGAAGGAGGGCTTCTACACGGTGGACGAGATCTGCGCCGGCAAGTACGCCTCCGCCTGCTCCGAGGCCGGCCTCAGCTGAGCGGCCCCGCTCCCGAGCAGCTCCGTCCCCGCGGCGCGTGACACGCGCCCGGGGCCGGCTGCCCCAGTTCCTCCGGCACCCCGCGCACCAGCCCCGCAAGCCGAGCGGGGCGCCGGACGGACCACCCCCAAACTTCTGCTCAACCTCCCGCCGGGTCAGGCGGCGAAGGAGTTGGTTCACGTGTCCGCTACGCCCGTGCTGGCGTTGCGCGGGGTCTCCAAGCGGTTCGGTGCCGTCCAGGCGCTCACCGACGTAGAGCTTGAGGTCCACGCCGGTGAAGTGGTCGCCCTGGTGGGCGACAACGGCGCCGGAAAGTCCACGCTGGTCAAGACGATCGCCGGCGTGCACCCCATCGACGAGGGCGCCATCGAGTGGGACGGCAGGGCCGTCACCATCAACAAGCCGCACGACGCCCAGAACCTGGGCATCGCGACCGTCTACCAGGACCTCGCGCTGTGCGACAACATCGATGTCGTCGGCAACCTCTACCTGGGCCGGGAGATCCGCAAGCGCGGTGTCCTGGACGAGGTGGAGATGGAGCGCCGCAGCCGCGAGCTGCTGGACACGCTCTCCATCCGCATCCCCAGCGTCCGCATCCCGATCGCCTCGCTCTCCGGCGGTCAGCGCCAGGTCGTGGCGATCGCCCGCTCCATGCTCGGCGAGCCCAAGCTGGTCATCCTCGACGAGCCCACCGCCGCCCTCGGCGTCGAGCAGACCGCCCAGGTCCTCGACCTGGTCGAGCGGCTGCGCGAGCGGGGCCACGCCGTCATCCTCATCAGCCACAACATGGCCGATGTGAAGGCGGTCGCCGACAAGGTCGCCGTACTGCGACTCGGCCGCAACAACGGCGTCTTCGAGGTCAAGTCGACCTCCCAGGAAGAGATCATCTCCGCCATCACCGGCGCCACGGACAACGCCGTGACCCGTCGTGCGGCGCGCACCAATGGGGAGATCCAGAAGTGAGCATCGACAAGACCCCCGCTCCGGCCGCCACGAGCGAGCCGGTGGAGAAGACCGCCGCCGCGGCGGTCCCCGCGGTCGACCCCCGCCTGCTGGTGCGCGAACAGGGATTCGCGGGCTACTGGAGCGAGTTCAAGCGGAAGATGAAGGCCGGCGACCTCGGGTCCCTCCCGGTCGTGGTGGGCCTGCTGGTCATCTGGGCCATCTTCACCAGCCTGAACTCCAACTTCCTCACCGCCGGCAACTTCTCCGACATGTCGGTCGCCATGGTCGGCACCGGCCTGATCGCCGTCGGCATCGTCTTCGTCCTGCTGCTCGGCGAGATCGACCTGTCGGTCGGCTCGGTCAGCGGTGTCGCGGGCGCCACCTTCGCGGTGCTGAACGTCACGCACGGGATGAACGAGATCCTCGCCCTGGTGCTGGCGGTCCTCACCGGCACCGTGGCGGGCGCCGTCCACGGCTTCGTCTTCGCCCGCATCGGCGTCCCGGCCTTCGCCGTCACCCTGGCCGGCCTGCTGTTCTGGCAGGGCTTCATGCTCCGGATACTCGGCGACAACGGCACCATCAACCTGGACGCCGACGGCATCGTCGTCAATCTGACCAGCTATTACTTCAGTGACGTGGCCGCCGCCTACGGCCTGGCGGTCGTCGTGACCGCGGGCTACTTCCTCTCCGCGTACCTCGGCAACCGCCGCCGCGAGGCCGCCGGGGTGCCCTCCCGGCCGCTGAGCGAGATCGTCGTCCGCACGGCGCTGCTGGCCGTCCTCGCCTTCGTCGTGGCGTTCGTCTTCAACCAGTACAAGGGCCTGCCGCTGGCCGTGGTGATCTTCCTGGCCTTCCTGCTGCTCACCGACTTCGTGCTGCGCCGCACCGCCTACGGCCGCAAGGTGTTCGCGCTCGGCGGCAGCGTCGAGGCGTCCCGCCGGGCCGGCATCAACGTGGAGCTGGTGCGGATCTCGGTCTTCGCGATCGCCGGCACCTTCGCGGCGATCGGCGGCCTGTTCGTCGCGTCGAAGATCGCCTCCGCCAACCAGGGCGCGGGCACCGGTGAGTTCCTGATGAACGTCATCGCCGCGGCCGTGATCGGCGGCACCTCCCTGTTCGGCGGCCGGGGCCGCACCTGGGACGCGCTGCTCGGCGTGATGGTCATCGTCTCCATCCAGTACGGCCTGGCCCTGGAGGGCATCGCCTCCCCGGTCCAGTACATGATCACGGGTGGTGTGCTGCTGGCCACGGTCGTCATCGACGCGGTCACCCGCAAGACCCAGAAGACGGCCGGCCGCGCATAGGGCCTGACCTTCGGTCTCCCGTCGTCGCCCGTAGGGCGGACGGGAGACCGAAGAGGGACCCGGGGTCCGCCGTCCGGATCGGGCCGCGGGGAACCGGCCGCGCCCTTGCCGCGCCGGACCCCGCGTCCGCGGCAGGGTCCGAACGGCAGGCCCTGGCGCCGCGGCTTCTGAACCGACCCGTGCCCGGCACCGACGGCGGTGCCGGGCACAGCCGTGCCACAGCTCCCGCCATGGCCGGGGCCCGTGGTGGGCAAAGCCGAACGCGTGACGTACGACGCACCGCCCGGACACCGTCCACCGGAGCGGAACATTAGACTCGACAGGCCCGGCAACAGCTCTACTGCAAGGAGGCACGGGTGCCGCTGCTGACCCGCATCACGGGACCGCGCGATCTGGACCGGCTCAGCCTGGAGGAGCTGGACCAGCTGGCCCAGGAGATCCGGACCTTCCTCGTCGAGGCCGTGTCCAAGACCGGCGGCCACCTCGGCCCGAACCTCGGCGTGGTGGAGCTCACCATCGCCCTGCACCGCGTCTTCGACTCACCGAAGGACAAGGTGCTCTTCGACACCGGCCACCAGTCCTACGTGCACAAGCTGCTCACCGGCCGGCAGGACTTCTCGAAACTGAAGATGAAGGGCGGCCTGTCCGGCTACCCCGCGCAGGCCGAGTCCGAGCACGACGTCATCGAGAACAGCCACGCCTCCACCGTGCTGGGCTGGGCCGACGGCATCGCCAAGGCCAACGAGATCCTGAAACAGGACCGGCACGTCGCCGCCGTCATCGGCGACGGCGCGCTCACCGGCGGCATGGCCTGGGAGGCGCTGAACAACATCGCCGCCGCCAAGGACCGCCCCCTGGTCATCGTCGTCAACGACAACGAGCGCTCCTACGCCCCCACCATCGGCGGCCTCGCCAACCACCTCGCCACCCTGCGCACCACCGACGGCTACGAGCGCTTCCTCGCCCGCGGCAAGGACCTCCTGGAGCGCACCCCGGTCGTGGGCCGCCCGCTCTACGACACCCTGCACGGCGCCAAGAAGGGCCTGAAGGACTTCATCGCCCCGCAGGGCATGTTCGAGGACCTCGGCCTGAAGTACGTCGGCCCGATCGACGGCCACGACATCGAGGCCCTAGAGTCCGCGCTGACCCGCGCCAAGCGGTTCGGCGGCCCGGTCATCGTGCACTGCCTCACCGAGAAGGGCCGCGGCTACCAGCCCGCCCTGGCGGACGAGGCCGACCGCTTCCACGCCGTCGGCAAGATCCACCCCGACACCGGTCTGCCGATCGCCACCTCCGGCGCCGACTGGACCTCCGTCTTCGGCGAGGAGATGGTCGCGCTCGGCACCGAGCGCGAGGACATCGTCGCCATCACCGCCGCGATGCTCCAGCCGGTCGGCCTGGACAAGTTCGCCAAGCGCTTCCCCGAACGGGTGTACGACGTCGGGATCGCGGAGCAGCACGGCGCCGTCTCCGCGGCCGGGCTCGCCCACGGCGGCCTGCACCCGGTCTTCGCCGTCTACGCCACCTTCCTCAACCGCGCCTTCGACCAGGTCCTGATGGACGTGGCCCTGCACAGGTGCGGCGTGACCTTCGTCCTGGACCGGGCCGGCGTCACCGGCACCGACGGCGCCTCCCACAACGGCATGTGGGACATGTCGATCCTCCAGGTCGTCCCCGGCCTGCGCATCGCCGCCCCGCGCGACGCCGACCAGCTCCGCGCCCAGCTGCGCGAGGCCGTCGCCGTCGACGACGCCCCGACCGTGGTCCGCTTCTCCAAGGGCGCCGTCGGCCCCGCCGTCCCGGCCGCCGGCCGCGTCGGTGGCATGGACGTGCTGCGCGAGCCCGGCACCGAGCGCCCCGACGTCCTGCTGGTCTCCGTCGGCGCCCTCGCCCCGATGTGCCTGGAGGTCGCGGGCCTGCTGGACAAGCAGGGCATCACCACCACCGTCGTCGACCCCCGCTGGGTCAAGCCGGTGGACGAGGCGCTGGCACCGCTCGCCGAGCGGCACCGCGTCGTCGTCACCGTCGAGGACAACTCCCGCGTCGGCGGCGTCGGCTCCGCCGTCGCCCAGGCCCTGCGCGACGCGGGCGTCGACGTACCGCTGCGCGACTTCGGCATCCCGCCGCGCTTCCTGGACCACGCCTCCCGCGCCGAGGTGCTCGCCGAGATCGGGCTGACCGCCCCGGACATCGCCCGCCAGGTCACCGGACTGGTCGCCAAGCTCGACGGACTCCCCCCTTCCCGGCTTCGCTCGGACGGGCGGACCCCCACCGAGCAGGCCGGCGCCGAAGCGGTGGAGGCCACCCGCGACTGACGCGCCGCCGACGGGCCGGTTCCGCCACCGCATCGGGTGGCGGGACCGGCCCGTCCGCGTGAATCCACCCCCGCCGGGGCATACGTACCGCGCCCCCCTTCGATCATGCCGAGGGCGACCAGCGTGGGAGGTCCCGTGAGCAGCACCCTCTTCCGGACGAAGAAGATCGAGCAGTCCATCCAGGACACCGAGGAACCCGAGCACGCGCTCAGGAAATCCCTGTCCGCGCTCGATCTGACCGTCTTCGGCGTCGGTGTCGTCATCGGCACCGGCATCTTCGTGCTGACCGGCACGGTCGCCAAGAACAACGCGGGCCCCGCCACGGCACTGGCCTTCGTCGTCGCCGGCGTGGTCTGCGCGCTGGCCGCCCTGTGCTACGCCGAGTTCGCCTCCACCGTCCCGGTGGCCGGGTCGGCGTACACCTTCTCGTACGCCTCGCTGGGCGAGCTGCCGGCCTGGATCATCGGCTGGGACCTGGTCCTGGAGTTCGCGCTCGGCACGGCGGTGGTGGCCGTCGGCTGGTCGGGGTACATCCGCTCGCTGCTGGACAACGCGGGCTGGCAGTTCCCGGAGTACCTCGGCGGCCGGGACGGCGCCGACGGCTTCGGCTTCGACATCCTCTCCGCCGCCCTGGTACTGGTCCTCACCGCCGTCCTCGTCCTGGGCATGAAGCTCTCGGCCCGGATCACCTCGGTCGTCGTCGCCGTCAAGGTGGCGGTCGTCCTCATCGTCATCATCGCCGGGGCCTTCTTCGTCAAGGGCGCCAACTACGACCCGTTCATCCCCAAGGCGCAGGAGGCGGAGGCGGGCAGCGGCCTGCACTCCCCGCTGATCCAGCTGCTCTTCGGGTGGGCGCCCGCCAACTTCGGCGTGATGGGCATCTTCACCGCCGCCTCCATCGTCTTCTTCGCCTTCATCGGCTTCGACATCGTCGCCACGGCCGCCGAGGAGACCAGGAACCCGCAGCGCGACATGCCCCGCGGCATCCTCGGCTCCCTGCTCATCTGCACGGTCCTGTACGTCGCCGTCTCCATCGTGGTCACCGGCATGCAGCACTACAGCGAGCTGTCGGTGGACGCCCCGCTCGCCGACGCCTTCAAGGCCACCGGGCACCCCTTCTTCGCCGGCGTCATCAGCTTCGGCGCCGCGGTCGGCCTGACCACCGTCTGCATGATCCTGCTGCTCGGCCAGACCCGGGTCTTCTTCGCCATGAGCCGCGACGGACTGCTGCCCCGCTTCTTCTCCCGGGTCCACCCGAAGTTCAAGACCCCCTACCGCCCGACGATCCTCCTCGGCGTCGTCATCGCCGTCGTCGCGGGCTTCACCTCCCTGAGCGAACTCGCCGAGCTGGTGAACATCGGCACCCTCTTCGCCTTCGTGATCGTCGCCGTCAGCGTGATCATCCTGCGCCGCACCCGCCCCGACCTGCCCCGCGCCTTCCGCACCCCGCTGGTGCCGCTGCTGCCGATCGTGTCGGTGGCGGCCTCGCTGTGGCTGATGCTCAACCTGCCCGCCGAGACCTGGCTGCGGTTCGGGATCTGGATGGCGATCGGCATCGTCGTCTACTTCCTCTACGGCCGCGGCCACAGCCGGCTGGCCCGCGACGCGGCCGGGAGCGGCGACAGCCGGTGACCGCGCCGGGCCGCTAACGTGCGGACGTGCCGCCCTCCCCGTCACCCCCCGCAGCACCCCCGCGCCCGCGGGAGCGCTACTGGACCCGCCTGCTGCCCCTGCTCGCCCTCCTGTCCTGCCTCACCCGCCTCCCGTCCTTCACCCGCCCGCTGTGGAACCCCGACGAGGGCTATCTCGCCGTACAGGCCCGCCTGCTCGCGGACGGCGGCCGGCTCTACGAGACGGTCGTCGACCGCAAGCCGCCGCTGGTGCCCTGGCTGTACGCCGGCGCGTCGGCGCTGACCGGCTCCGAGTCGCTGACACCGGTACGCGTCCTGGCCGTCCTCGCCCAGCTCACCACGGCCGCCCTCCTCGCCTCGCTGGCCCGCCGCCGCTGGGGCGACCGGCCCGGGCGCACCACCGGGGTGCTCTACCTGCTGGTCTCCGTCGGCCTCAACCCCGAGGACGCGCAGGCCGCCACGTTCGAGGTGTTCATACTGCCGGGCACCGCCGCCGCCCTGTGGTGCGCCGACCGCCGGCGGTGGAGCGCGGCCGGGGCCGCCGTCGCCTGCGCCTTCCTGGCCAAGCAGACCGGCGCGGCGGTCCTGCTGCCGGTGCTGTGGCTCAGCGGACCGCGGCGCGGCCCGCTGCTGCGGCTGGCGGCGGGCGCCGCACCCCCCGTGCTGGCCGCCGCCCTCGCCACCGACCCGTCCGGCTTCCTCTTCTGGACGGTCACCGGCTCCGGCTCCTACGCGTCCTTCTCCGGCTCCCCGGCCCATGTCCTGGGCCGCGCCCTGGGCAACGCGGCGATCCTCACCGCCGGCTGCGCCGCGCTGCTGCCGGCGCTGGCCCGCCGGGCGCCCGGCCGGGCCGGCCTGTGGGTGTGGCTCGCCGCGTCCGCCGCGGCGGTCCTCACCGGCCTGCACTTCTTCGGCCACTACTACCTCCAGCTGCTGCCGCCGCTGACCCTGCTGGCGACGGCGGCGCTGCACACCCTGCCGCGCGAGCGCACCACCCGCGCGGTCCTCGCCGCGGCCTGCTGCTGCGCGCTGTTCCTCACCTGGGGCCTGCTCGCCCCGCGCACCGAACTCGACCACGCCCGCCGCCTCGCGGACACCGCCGCGCGCCGCACCCACCCCGGCGAGCGCGTCCTGTTCTGGGGCATGCACCCGGAGACCTACTGGCTGGCCGGCCGCACCCCCGCCAGCCGCTACCTCACCGCCGGCCTGCTCACCAACCACAGCGGCGGCCGCTCCGGCGCCCCGGTCGGCGAACGGCACGCCGTCGCGGGCGCCTGGGACGTCTTCCGCCGCGAGACCGCGGCCCGCCCGCCGGCTCTGATCGTCGACGACTCGCGCGGCGCCCCGTACGCCCCGGAACACCTGCCGACCCTGCGACGGCTCCTCGCGGCACGGTACGAGGAGGCGGGGACGGTCGACGGGGCGGTGCTGTACGTCAGGACGCGGCACCGCCGAACGGCCCCGTGAGGCGGCTCAGTTCCCCGGCCGCACCGTCCGGGGCCCGGCGACCTCCGCGCCCAGCTCCGTGACCCGCCGCCGCAGTTCCCGGTCGGCCGTCACCACCAGCACGGCCCGCCCGCCGGCCCGTCCGACCAGGCCGACCATGTGGTCGTCACCGCTGCCGGGCGCGTCCTCCACCCGTACGCCGGGCACGGACGCCACCCCGCGGGCCGCGCCCTCGACCACCAGGACGATCTCCACGGGCCCGGCACGCCCCGGCACCCCGTCCGCCGCCAGCCGGTCCCGCAGCCGCTCGGCGGCGCCGCGCCGGTCGCGCCACCAGCCGTCGGGCACCGACCCGACCACGTTGGCGGCGTCGACGATCACGAGCAGCGGGGCGTTGTCCTCCATGCCGTCAGGATCCCACGGCCGGGCCCGGCACGGTCCCACCCGCCCGGTGCCGGACGGGCCGTGCCGCTTACAGTGAAGCGGTGAACGGCGACTGGCTCCTGCGCGGCCGCGACGGCCGCCTCTGCGTCTATCTGCCGTCGGGCGACGCGATCTCGTGCCGTGCGGAACTGGGGCCCGACGGCCCCTGGGAGGCCCCCCGCCGGATCGGCGGCGACCAGAGGCTGCGCCCCGGCCTCGCGGTCGGCACCGGCGCGGACGGGTACGCCCATCTGGTCGCCTGGCGGCCCACCGGCGGCGGCCAGTCCGGGCTGGTGCACTCCACGCACTTCCGGCCCCGGCTCGCCCCGCTGGACTGGAACCCGGTCGGCCACCCGGACAAGAAGGGCGCCCGCACCGGGGCGCCCGCCGTGGCCGTCGACGCGCGGGGCCGCGCCCATGTCTTCGTCCGCAACGGCAGCGGCGGGATGAGCGTGCTGGCCCAGAAGGAGAAGGGCGGCTGGGAGCCCTGGCAGGACCTCGGTGGAGCGGACGTCCAGGAGGAACCGGCCGCCGTCACCGGGGAGTCCGGCCTGGTCGAGCTGTACGCCGCCGCCGACGGCGCACTGCTGCACTGGCGGCAGGAGAAGCCCGGCGCGCGGCCGGTCCTCGACGCGCGGGCCGAGGCGGCCGTCCGCCCCGGCACACTGCGGGCGCTGGCCACCTCCGCCGGACACACCACCTTGTTCTTCACCGACCGCTTCGGCACCCTGTGCGCCTGGCGTCCCGGCGGCGCGCCTGTTCCGCTGGTCGCCGCCGCCGGACCCGGCCCGGCCGCCGCCGTGCGCTGCGTCATCGAGGGGCACGACTGCACGCTGCTGGGACAGCGGTCGGCCGGCGGCCGGGTGGCCTTCGCGGCCTACCCGACCGAACAGGAGGCGGCGGGCGCCTGGTGGACCGAGTCCGGCCCCGCGCTCGCCGACGACACCGAACTGGCCCTCGCCGTGGACGAGACGGACCGGGTGGTGGCGGTGACCCTCTCCCCGTCGTCCGGCCGCCTGCTGCTGACCCGCCGCAAGGACGAACCGGGCCTGGCACTGCGGGCCTGGCAGGAGGTCTGAGCGAAGACCCCGACCGCCACCGCGGACAGGGCTGAGGGCAGAAGAAGAAAAGGGGGGCGGGCCGCGTTCGGCCCGCCCCCGGCCGTCCGCCTACGCCGGGACGCTCGCCACGCCCGGCTCCAGGAACCGCTTGCCGTTCACCCGCTCGGCGACGCCCGCCCGGTCCAGGTACGGCGTGACGCCGCCCAGGTGGAAGGGCCAGCCGGCCCCGGTGATCAGGCACAGGTCGATGTCCTGGGCCTCGGCCACCACGCCCTCGTCGAGCATCAGTCCGATCTCCTGCGCCACCGCGTCCAGCACCCGGTCGCGGACCTGCTCCTCGGTCAGGACGGTGTCGCCCTGCTTCAGCAGCGCGGCGACCTCCGGGTCCAGCTCGGGCCTGCCGCTGTCGTGGACGTAGAAGCCGCGCTTGCCCGCCTCGACGACCGCCTTGAGGTTGGGGGAGACGGTGAAGCGGTCCGGGAACGCCCTGTGGAGCGTCTCCGAGACGTGCAGGCCGATCGCCGGGCCGACCAGTTCGAGCAGGACCAGCGGGGACATCGGCAGGCCGAGCGGCTCGACCGCCCTCTCCGCCACGTCCACCGGCGTGCCCTCGTCGATGACGTTCTGGATCTCGCCCATGAAGCGGGTCAGGACGCGGTTCACCACGAACGCCGGGGCGTCCTTGACCAGGACGGCCGTCTTCTTCAGCTTCTTGGCCACCGCGAACGCGGTCGCGAGCGAGGCGTCGTCGGTCCGCTCGCCGCGCACGATCTCCAGGAGCGGCAGCACGGCGACGGGGTTGAAGAAGTGGAAGCCGACGACCCGCTCGGGGTGCTTCAGCTTCGACGCCATCTCGGTCACGGAGAGCGAGGAGGTGTTGGTGGCGAGGATCGCGTGCGCCGGGGCGACCGCCTCGACCTCCGCGAACACCTGCTGCTTGACGCCGATCTCCTCGAACACGGCCTCGATGACGAAGTCCGCGTCCGCGAAGCCCTCGGCCTTGTCCAGCACGCCGGTCACCAGGGCCTTGAGCCGGTTGGCCCTGTCCCGGCCGATCCGGTCCTTGAGCAGCAGCTTGTCGATCTCGGCGTGCACATAGCCCACGCCCTTGTCGACGCGCTCCTGGTCGATGTCGGTCAGCACGACCGGCACCTCCAGGCGGCGCAGGAACAGCAGCGCGAGCTGCGAGGCCATCAGGCCGGCACCGACCACGCCCACCTTGGTGACCGGGCGGGCCAGGCTCTTGTCCGGGGCGCCGGCCGGGCGCTTGCCGCGCTTCTGCACCAGGTTGAACGCGTAGAGCCCGGCGCGCAGTTCCCCGCTCATGATGAGGTCGGCCAGGGCCCGGTCCTCGGCGTCGTAGCCGGCCTGGAGGTCGCCGTCCTTGGCGGCGGCGATGATGTCCAGGGCGCGGTAGGCGGCCGGGGCGGCGCCGTGCACCTTGGAATCGGCGACGGCCCGGCCGCGCGCGACGGCCCGGTCCCAGCCCTCGCCGCGGTCGATCGCCGGACGCTCGACGGCGATCTCGCCCTTGAGGACGGACGCCGTCCAGGTCAGCGACTGCTCCAGGAAGTCGGCGCCCTCGAAGAGCGCGTCCGCGATGCCGAGGTCGTAGACCTGGCCGCCCTTGAGCTGCTTGTTCTGGTTGAGGCTGTTCTCGATGATGACCGTCACGGCCCGGTCGGCGCCGATCAGGTTCGGCAGCAGCGTGCAGCCGCCCCAGCCGGGGACCAGGCCGAGGAAGACCTCGGGCAGGGAGAACGCGGGGACGGCGGTCGACACCGTGCGGTACGTGCAGTGCAGGCCGATCTCCACGCCGCCGCCCATGGCCGCGCCGTTGTAGTACGCGAACGTCGGCACGGCGAGGGAGGCCAGCCGCTTGAAGACGTCGTGGCCGCCCTTGCCGATGGCGACCGCGTCCTCGTGCCGCTTCAGCAGCTCCACGCCCTTGAGGTCGGCGCCGACGGCGAAGACGAACGGCTTGCCGGTGACGCCGACGCCGGTGATCTCGCCGTCCGCGGCCTCCTTCTCGACCTGGTCGAGCGCGGCGTCGATGTTCGCCAGCGACTGCGGGCCGAGGGTGGTCGGCTTGGTGTGGTCGTGGCCGTTGTCCAGGGTGATCAGCGCGAAGCGCCCCGCCCCCAGCGGCAGGTCGAAGTGGCGCACGTGCGCCCGCGTGACGACCTCGCCGGGGAACAGCTCGGCCGCACCCTTCAACAGCTCTGCGGTGGTGCTCACTTGTCCCCCTCGAAGTGCGGGTTCTCCCAGATGACCGTCGCGCCCATGCCGAAGCCGACGCACATGGTGGTCAGGCCGTAGCGGACGTGCGGCTGCTCCTCGAACTGGCGGGCCAGCTGGGTCATCAGCCGGACGCCGGAGGAGGCGAGCGGGTGGCCGAAGGCGATGGCGCCGCCGTACTGGTTGACGCGCTCGTCGTCGTCCGCGATGCCGTAGTGCTCCAGGAAGGCCAGGACCTGGACGGCGAACGCCTCGTTGATCTCGAACAGGCCGATGTCGGAGATGGACAGCCCGGCCTGCGCGAGGGCCTTCTCCGTCGCCGGGATCGGGCCGTAGCCCATCACCTCGGGCTCCACGCCCGCGAAGGCGTAGGCGACCAGCCGCATCTTGACCGGCAGGCCGTTCTCCCGGGCGAACTCCTCGCTCGCGATGATCGAGGCGGTGGCGCCGTCGTTCAGACCGGCCGCGTTGCCCGCGGTGACCCGGCCGTGCACCCGGAACGGTGTCTTGAGGTTCGCCAGGTTCTCCAGCGTGGTGCCCGGACGCATCGGCTCGTCGGCGGTGACCAGGCCCCAGCCGGTCTCCCCGGCCTCTTCGCCGGTACGGCGCACCGAGACGGGCACCAGGTCGGCCTGGATCCTGCCGTTGGCGTACGCCTTGGCGGCCTTCTCCTGGGAGCGCACCGCGTACTCGTCGGCCCGCAGCTTGGTGATGCTCGGGTAGCGGTCGTGCAGGTTCTCCGCGGTCATGCCCATGAACAGGGCGGACTCGTCGACCAGCTTCTCGGAGACGAACCGCGGGTTGGGGTCGACGCCCTCGCCCATGGGGTGACGGCCCATGTGCTCGACGCCGCCCGCGATGGCGACGTCGTACGCGCCGAAGGCGACGGAGCCGGCCACCGTGGTGACGGCGGTCAGGGCGCCGGCGCACATGCGGTCGATGGAGTAGCCCGGGACCGAGGCGGGCAGGCCCGCCAGGATGCCGGCCGTGCGGCCGATGGTCAGGCCCTGGTCGCCGATCTGCGTGGTGGCGGCGACGGCGACCTCGTCGATCCGCTGGGGGTCGAGGCCCGGGTTGCGGCGCAGCAGCTCCCGGATCGCCTTGACGACCAGGTCGTCGGCGCGGGTCTCGTGGTAGACGCCCTTCGGGCCCGCCTTGCCGAACGGGGTGCGGACGCCGTCGACGAAGACGACGTCCCTGACGGTACGAGGCACGATGGCTCTCCTCCAGGGTGCGGGACGCTGAGCGCTTGCTCAAACCATGCTACTTACCAGTAACGTAACTGCCCAGTCCCCGGGGGTACAGCGGCGCAGGTCACACCTGTTCGGGGGGAGCGGTTGAGCCGCGCGGCGTCAGCACCGGGGTGGGCACCGGGTGCGACTCGGCCCCCTTCCCGGCGATGACCTCGAACAGCGTCCGGGCCACCTCCGCTCCGAAACCGTGCACGTCATGGCTCATCGCCGACAGCGTCGGATGCGTCAGCCGGCACAGCTGCGAGTCGTCCCAGGCCAGCAGCGACACGTCCGCCGGCACCCGCAGCCCCATCTCCGCGGCCACCGACAGCCCCGCCACCGCCATGATGTCGTTGTCGTACACCACCGCCGTCGGCCGGTCCGCGGGCGCCGCCGCCAGCAGCGACCGGGTGGCCCGCGCCCCCGCCTCCCCCGAGAAGTCCGTGGCGACCTGCAGCGCCCCGGCCAGCCCCAGCGCCCGCGCCGCCGTGTCGAAGGCCGCCGTGCGGATCGAGGTGTGCCCGAGCGCCGCCGCGCCGCCGACCCGGGCGATCCGCCGGTGCCCGAGCGCCGCGAGGTAGCGCACCGCCTCGGTCACCGCGCGGGCGTCGTCGGTCCACACGGAGGTGAGCGAGCCGGTCAGCGAGGGGTGCCCGACCGCGACCGCCGGTATGCCGAGCCGCTCCACCGGCTCCACCCGAAGGTCCCCGTCCCGGAAGTCGACCAGGATCGCCCCGCCGATCCGCCGCCCCCGCCACCAGGACTCCAGCAGCCCCGCCTCCTCCTCCACGCCGCGCACCAGCCGCAGCAGCAGCGAGCAGGAGTGCTCCGTCAGGACGCTCTCCACGCCGGAGACGAACTCCATGTAGAACGGTTCCAGGCCGAGCAGCCGGGCGGGCCGGCAGACCGCCAGCCCCACCACGTCCACCCGCGATCCCGCCAGCGTCCGGGCGGTGGGGTCCGGCGCCCAGCCCAGTTCCCGCGCGGCCCGGAAGATCCTGTCCCGCGTCGCCTCCGAGAGGCCCGGCTTGTGGTTGAAGGCGAGGGACACCGCCCCCTTGGACACGCCGGCGCGGGCGGCGACGTCCTTGATGGTGACGCGGGGGCTGGTCATCGAGGGGGCTCCAGGCAGTACAGGGCCGATCGGGCGGCGTGCGCGTTCGGGGTCCGCCAGCCGCGCACGCCGATGGTCACGCTCTCGCCGGGCAGCAGGGTGACCAGCCCCCGGTCGGCCCGGGCGGCCGGATCCAGCCGGTCGGCCTGCAGCAGCAGGTCCCGGACCAGGGTGCGGGCGGTCACCGTGACACCACCGGGCGCGAGGGCGACGTCGAACTCCGGGTGTACGTAGGGGATGTCACGGTCGGCCGCGGGGAAGCGCAGGGCACGCCACTCGCCCGCACCCGCGCCTGAGCCCGCGCCTGAGTCCGTGCCCCTGCCCGCACCTGAGCCCGTCCCCGTGTCTGAGTCCGTGCCCGCACCTGAGTCCGTGCCCGCACCTGAGCCCGTCCCCGTCCCCGTGCCTGAGTCCGTGCCCGTCCCCGTGTCTGAGCCCGTGCCCGCACCTGAGCCCGTCCCTGTCCCCGTCCCCGTGCCTGAGTCCGTGCCCGCACCCGCGCCTGAGCCCGCGCCCGCGTCCGCGACCAGGAACTCCCCGGGCCCGACGGGGTCCAGCCCCTCGGGGACCGGGACGCGCCCCACCGCCCGCCGCGCCACCGCGAACGGCACCTCCGCCCGCGCCAGCACCGCGCCCCCGACCGACATCCGGCGCAGCACCACCGTGCCCGTCCACTCCCCGCCGGCCTGGTTCACCACGGCCAGCTCCCCGTCGCGCAGGACCAGCAGCCGGTCCGCGTACAGCCGCCGCAGCTCGTGGTAGAGCGGCTTCTCCCGGCCGTCCCCGTCGATCGCGGACCAACTGGTCACCGGCCAGCAGTCGTTGAGCTGCCACACCACCGTCCCCGCGCACACCGGCCAGTGCGACCGCCAGTGCTCGATCCCGGCGGCGACCGCGCGGGCCTGGTTGACCTGGGTCAGGTAGTGCCACCGGTCGAAGTCACCGTCCTTCGGCGGTACGAAGTGCCGCTCCAGCCCGCGCTCCAGCTTGCCGTTGCCGTCCTCGGCCTTCTGGTGGTGCAGCATCCCGGGGGAGTCCGGCGCGAGCGCCTCACCGGGCAGCGCGCGCCGCAGCGTGGCGTACGCGGGCGGCGCCTGCCAGCCGAACTCGGCCACGAACCGGGGCACGTCCGCCCCGTACGCCGCGTAGTCCTCCCGGTTCCACACCTCCCAGGAGTGGTGCGTGCCGTGCGCCGGGTCGTTGGGGTGGTGGTGCCAGGACCCGGACCACGGACTGCCCGCCGTGTACGGCCGCGTCGGGTCCAGTTCCGCGACCACGCGCGGCAGCAGCCCGAGGTAGTACCCCTCGCCCCACGACTCCCCGGCCAGCCGCGGCTCCCACCCCCAGTCCCGGAACCCCCACAGGTTCTCGTTGTTGCCGTTCCACAGCACCAGCGAGGGGTGCGGCATCAGCCGCACGACGTTCTCCCGCGCCTCGGCCTCCACCTCGCCCCGCAGCGGCTGCTCCTCGGGGTAGGCGGCGCAGGCGAACGGGAAGTCCTGCCAGACCAGCAGCCCCAGTTCGTCGCAGGCGTCGTAGAAGTCCTCGCTCTCGTAGATCCCGCCGCCCCAGACCCGCACCAGGTCCACGCCGGCCCCGGCCGCCTGCGCCAGCCGCTCCCGGTAGCGCTCCTGGGTGACGCGGGAGGGGAAGACGTCGTCGGGGATCCAGTTGACGCCCCGCGCGAACAGCCGCTCCCCGTTGACGGCCAGGGTGAAGCCGGTGCCGTGCGCGTCGGCCGAGGTGTCCAGCTCCACCGTCCGGAACCCGATCCGCCGCCGCCACACGTCCAGCGGCACCTCCCCGTGCAGCAACGTCAGCTCGACGTCGTACAGGGCCTGTTCCCCGTACCCGCGCGGCCACCACAGCCGCACCTCCGGCACCCGCAGCCGTACGGTGCCGCAGGTGCCGTCGAGTCCGGCGCGGGCGGTGACCGGGCCGACGCGCGCCTCGACGGTGAGCGGTGCCTCCACGCGGGCGCGCTCGACGTCGACGCGGAGTTCGACGTCACCGGTGCCGTCCTCGACGGTGACCAGCGGGCGGACCCGGGCGAGGCGGGCCGTCGACCAGTGCTCCAGACGGACCGGCCGCCAGATCCCGGCCGTCACCAGGGTCGGCCCCCAGTCCCACCCGAAGGAGCAGGCCATCTTGCGCACGTACTGGTAGGGCTCGGCGTACGCGGCCGGACGCTCGCCCGTCCTCCCCCGCACCGCCTCGGCCTCGGCGTACGCGGAGGCGAACCGCACGGTGAGGCGCCCGCTCAGCCCGGTGACGTCGAAGCGGTGGGAGCGGTGCATGTTCCGGGTCCGCCCCAGCGGCCGGCCGTCCAGCAGGATCTGCGCGACGGTGTCCAGGCCCTCGAAGACCAGGTCGGTCTGCTCGTGCCCGAAGCCCGCGTCGAGGACGCGCTCGTACGTCCACTCCCGGCGGCCCACCCACGCCACCTCGGCCTCGTTGCGGTCCAGGAACGGGTCCGGGATCAGCCCCGCCGCCAGCAGATCGGTGTGCACACAGCCCGGCACCGCGGCCGGCAGCGCGCCGTCGCGGTGCCGCAGGGTCCAGCCCTCGGTGAGCGGTGTCGCCTGAAGCATGCGGACTCCCTTAACCGGTTCACGACGACGGTCGTACGGACGATCACGTGTTCTGAGCAGTGTTGGCGGAAACGGGACTTTACCGGTTCAGTACGCGCTGTCAGAGTGCGGAACCGGCCAACCACATCCGTGCTCGTCCGCCCGAAACGGAGCTGGTGCACATGAACCGCCGCAAGGTCACCGCCGGATCGATCGCCCTCCTCGCCCTGCTGGTCTCGGCCTGCACGGGCACCGGGGGGAGTTCCGAGGGCGCGGACGCCGAGGCGCCCGGCGACCCGGCGAACGTCTCCGGGACCATCACGGTCCTCACCCACCGGACCGACCTGGTGCAGGACGGGACGATGAAGAAGTACGCAGCCGAGTTCAACCGGACCTACCCGAAGGTGAAGGTCGAGTTCGACGGCCTCACCGACTACGAGGGCGAGGTCAAGATCCGCATGAACACGGAGGACTACGGCGACGTCCTGATGATCCCGGCCGTCGTGCAGAAGAAGGACTACCCGCGCTTCTTCGCCTCCCTGGGCAGCCAGGACGAGCTGTCGCGGAAGTACCGCTTCACCGGTTACTCCACCGTCGACGGCGAGGTCTACGGGCAGAGCCCGGTCGGCGTCGTCCCGGGCATGGTCTACAACAAGCGGGTCTGGCGGCAGGCCGGCGTCACCGACTGGCCCACCACCCCGGCCGAGTTCCTCGACGACCTGGAGGCCGTCGGGGCGAGGACCGACGCCGTGCCCTACTACACCAACTTCAAGGACATGTGGCCGCTGACCCAGTGGACCAACGTCAACGGCTCGGTCAGCTGCGACCCCCGGGCCACCGGCAGGCTCGCCGAGGGCGACCCGTGGGCCGAGGGCGCCGACCTGCGGGTGGGCGACACCCTGCTGCACGACATCGTCAGCGCCGGGCTGGCCGAGAAGGACCCGACCACCACCAACTGGGAGAGCTCCAAGCCGAAGCTGGCCAAGGGCGAGATCGCCACCATGTGGCTCGGCTCCTGGGCCGTGATCCAGATGCGGCAGGCGGCCCGGGAGGCGGGCACCGATCCGGACGACATCGGGTTCATGCCGTTCCCGGCGCAGAAGGACGGCACGTTCTGCGCGGTGACCTCGCCCGACTACCAGCAGGCCGTCAACGTGCACTCCGAGCACAAGGAGGCCGCCCGCGCCTGGATCGACTGGTTCACCGACAAGTCCGGCTACGCGGCGGCCGACCTGGCGCTCTCCCCGCTCAAGGACGCCCCGCTGCCCGACCTGCTGGAGCCGTACCAGGAGGCGGGCGTCGAGCTCATCGACCTCGACGACTCCAAGGGCGCCGAGGTGAAGGCCATCGACAACGCCTCCGAGGTCGGCATCTACCAGCCCGACTACCGCCAGGACCTCGTCGACCTGGCCCGGGGCGCGGCCGACGGCGACCTGGACAGCTTCTTCGAGCAGCTCAGCGAGAAGTGGAACGCGGCCCGGAAGACGGCGGGTTCCTGATGACGGACACCACCCCGAGGACGGCACGGGCACCTGTTTCGGCCCCCGTCCCCGCCCCGCGCCCGCGCCGCCGCCGGTGGACCCCCGCCCCCTGGCTGTTCCTGCTCGCCCCGCTCGCCCTGCTGATCGTCTTCACCTACGCGCCGATCGCCAACATGGTCGCGTACAGCTTCACCGACTGGGACGGCGTCAGCCCCGAGCTGCACTTCACCGGCGCCGGCAACTACGCGGAGATCTTCACCCGCGAGGACCTCTTCCGGGTCTTCTTCGTCAGCGGCTACTACCTCGCCGCCTCCGTCGTCCAGATCGCCGCCGCGCTGTACTTCGCGACGGTGCTGAGCTTCGACGTGCGCTTCCGGAACTTCTTCAAGGGCGTGCTGTTCTTCCCGTACCTGATCAACGGCGTCGCCATCGGCTTCGTCTTCCTGTACTTCTTCCAGGACGGCGGCACCCTCGACTCGGTGCTGGGCCTCTTCGGTCACGACGGCGACCACGCCTGGCTCGGGACGCCGACGTCGGCCAACGTCTCGCTCGCCGGGGTGTCGGTCTGGCGCTACACGGGCCTGAACTTCGTCCTCTTCCTGGGCGCGATCCAGTCCGTTTCGGGAGAGCTGTACGAGGCGGCCGAACTGGACGGGGCCAACCGGTGGCAGCAGTTCCGGCACATCATCGCGCCGAGCATCCGGCCGGTGATCGGACTGACCGTGATCCTCTCGGTCTCCGGCTCGCTGTCGGTCTTCGAGATCCCGTACATCATGACCGGCGGGGCGACCGGCACCGAGACCTTCGTGATCCAGACGGTGAAGCTGGCGTTCCAGTTCAACAAGACGGGGCTCGCCTCGGCGGCGGCCGTCGTGCTGCTGCTGATCGTCCTGGCGGTGACCTGGGTGCAGCGGCGCCTGGTCCCCGACGACCCGGACCGCAAACCCGAGCGGAAGGCGGAGCCCCTATGACCGGTACGACCCGCCGAGCCGTGGCCCGCGCGCTGGTGTACCTGTCGCTGGCCGTCGCGACCCTGGTCGTCCTGCTGCCGCTCGTCGTCGTCCTGCTGACCTCGCTGAAGACGTCGAGGGAGATGGCCGACGGCTCGGGCGCGCTGGCCCTGCCCGACAGCCTCCTCCACCTCGACAACTACGTGACCGCGTTCCGGGACGGCCGGATGCTCAGGGCCTTCGGCAACACCGCCTTCGTGCTGCTCTTCGCCATCGGCGGGACGGTGCTGATCGGGTCGATGGCGGCGTACGCGATCGACCGCTTCACCTTCCGCATGAGGAAGGCGGTACTGGCGCTGTTCCTGGTGGCCGCGCTGGTCCCGGGGGTCACCACCCAGGTGGCGACCTTCCAGATCGTCAACAGCCTCGGCATGTTCGACAGCCTGTGGGCGCCGGTCCTGCTCCACATGGGCACGGACATCGTGTCGATCTACATCTTCCTGCAGTTCATCCGGTCCATCCCGGTCTCCCTGGACGAGGCGGCCCGGGTGGAGGGCGCGGGTGCCTTCACGATCTACTGGAGGATCATCCTTCCGCTGCTGAGGCCCGCGGTCGCGACCGTCGTCATCGTCAAGGGCATCACCGTCTACAACGACTTCTACATCCCGTTCCTCTATCTGCCCTCCGAGGATCTTGGCGTGATCTCGACGTCGCTGTTCCGCTTCAAGGGGCCCTTCGGGGCGCACTGGGAGACGATCTCGGCAGGCGCGGTACTGGTCATCCTGCCGACGCTGATCGTCTTCCTCTTCCTCCAGCGGTTCATCTACAACGGCTTCACGCGCGGGGCGACGAAGTGAGGATCAGGACTCCTTCACCAGCGCCGTCACCAGCACGGGCGTCACCTGCTCCACCTGCCAGGGCCGGGCCCCGTGCGCGGCCAGCGCCGCGGCCACCGACCCGGCGTCGACCACGGCCGGGGGCTCCCAGCAGACCCGGCGCACGGTGTCCGGGGTGATCAGGTTCTCCTGCGGCATGGCCAGCTCCTCGGCCAGGGCCGTGATCGCGGCCCGCGCCGCGGAGAGCCGGGCCGCGGCGGCCGGGTCCTTGTCGGCCCAGGCGCGCGGCGGCGGGGGACCGGTCACCGGCTGCCCCGGCTGCGGAAGCTCGGACTCCGGCAGCGCCTTCGCCCGGTCCACCGCGGCCTGCCACTGCTCCAGCTGCCGGCGGTTGACCCGTCCGAAGCCGCTCAGCTGGGCCAGCGCGTGCACGTTGGGCGGCAGCGCGAGGGCGGCCTCGACGATGGCCGCGTCCCCGATCACCTTGCCCGGCGAAACGTCCCGGCGCTGGGCGACGCGGTCCCGGGTCCGCCACAGCTCCCGGACGACGGCGAGCTGCCGGCGCCGGCGCACCTTGTGCATGCCGGAGGTGCGGCGCCAGGGGTCCTTGCGGGGCTCGGGCGGCGGGGCGGAGGCGATGGCGTCGAACTCCTGCCGGGCCCACTCCAGCTTGCCCTGCCGGTCCAGCTCCTTCTCCAGCGCGTCCCGCAGGTCGACCAGCAGCTCCACGTCGAGGGCGGCGTAGCGCAGCCAGGGCTCGGGCAGCGGGCGGGTGGACCAGTCGACGGCGGAGTGGCCCTTCTCCAGGACGAAGCCGAGGACGCTCTCGACCATCGCGCCGAGACCGACCCGGGGGAACCCGGCGAGCCGCCCGGCCAGCTCGGTGTCGAACAGCCGCGTCGGCACCATCCCTATCTCCCGCAGACAGGGCAGGTCCTGGGTGGCGGCGTGCAGCACCCACTCGGCGTCCCGCAGCGCGTCGCCGAGCCCGGACAGGTCGGGGCAGGCCACCGGGTCGATCAGGGCGCTCCCGGCACCCTCGCGACGCAGCTGGACCAGATAGGCGCGCTGACCGTAGCGGTAGCCGGAGGCGCGCTCGGCGTCGACGGCGACGGGCCCGGACCCGGCCGCGAAGGCGGCGGTCACCTCGGCGAGCGCCGCCGCGTCGGCGATCACCGGCGGAATGCCCTCCCGGGGCTCAAGCAAGGGGACCGGCGTCTCCGCGACCTCCGTGACAGAAGTTCCGGTCTCGTCCGGAGGGGCGCCTTTGGTGGTGCGCGGTGCACGGCCTGCTGCGGTTTCGTGGGCGTCGGTCACCTGTCAAGGGTATCCGTGGATGCGCGACACCCGCCGACGGAACGTTCCGTCGGCGGGCACCGGGGGGTCGTATTCAGGTCAGCTGGGATGCGGAAGGCGGGGCGGGTCAGCGGAAGATGCGGGAGGCGGGGCGGGTCAGCGGGGGGACGCGGGAGGCGGGGCGGGTCAGTGGATGATGCCGGTGCGCAGGGCGACCGCGACCATGCCGGCGCGGTCGCCGGTGCCCAGCTTGCGGGCGATGCGGGCGAGGTGGCTCTTGACGGTCAGGGCGGACAGGCCCATGGAGACGCCGATCGCCTTGTTGGATTGGCCCTCCGCGACCAGGCGCAGCACCTCGACCTCACGGCCGGACAGCTCGCGGTAGCCGCCCGGGTGGCTCGGGGCACCCGGGGGGCGGCGGTGGAGGCGGGCGGCGGCGCCGATGGGGGCGGCACCGGGCCGGATGGGGAGCCCGATGTTGGTGCGGGTGCCCGTGACGACGTAGCCCTTGACGCCGCCGGCGAGGGCGTTGCGCACCGCGCCGATGTCATCGGCCGCGGAGAGGGCGAGGCCGTTGGGCCAGCCCGCGGCGCGGGTCTCGGACAGCAGGGTCAGGCCGGAGCCGTCGGGGAGATGGACGTCGGCGACGCAGATGTCGCGGGGGGTGCCGATGCGGGGACGAGCCTCCGCGACGGACGAGGCCTCGATGACGTCGCGCACACCGAGCGCCCACAGGTGGCGGGTGACGGTGGAACGGACGCGGGGGTCGGCCACGACCACCATGGCGGTCGGCTTGTTCGGGCGGTAGGCGACCAGGCTTGCGGGCTGCTCGAGGAGAACGGACACCAGGCCTCCTGGGTGCGGGGACGACGGGGCCGGCTCATGGGGAAGAAGCCGGGACGAACCGTGCTTTCAAGGTCACTGTCGTCTTCGGCACCGAACCTGTCCTCCTTTAGAGAACGATCACGATCCGGTGAGTAACAATCCGAACAATTCGGACAAGCGGTCGATCGCTCGAAGACCGGACGGTTTCGTTCTGCGTCGTTACGCGCCCGAAAGTGGCCGTATCGACAAAGTGACCTGACCGGTTAGGGAGAAAAAGAACGGAGGGCACGGCTGCTGCCGTACCCTCCGTCCCGCACTCCCGGCTAGCGAGGACGCGGCCCCCGGCGCTGGGGCAGCGTCACCACCGACGCGTCGCCCGGACCGGCCGGCGGCAACCCGCCGACCTGGGCCAGCAGATCGCACCAGGCGCCCAGGTGCGCGGCGGTGTCCGGCACCCCGCCCAGGCCCTCGCGCGGGGTCCAGGAGGCGCGGATCTCGATCTGCGAGGCGGCGGGGCGCGCGGACAGGCCGCCGAAGTGGTGCGAGCTGGCGCGCGTCACCGTGCCGGCGGCCTCGCCGTAGGAGAGCCCGCGTCCCTCCAGGGCGCCGGTGAGCCAGGTCCAGCACACCTCCGGCAGCAGCGGGTCGGCGGCCAGCTCCGGCTCCAGCTCCGCGCGCACCAGGGTCACCAGCCGGAAGGTGCCCTGCCAGGCGTCGTGCCCGGCCGGGTCGTACAGCAGCACCAGGCGCCCGTCCGCCAGGTCCTCCTCGCCGTCGACGACCGCGGCCTCCAGCGCGTACGCGTACGGCGCCAGCCGCTGCGGCGGGCGGGTCGCCTCCACCTCGACCTGCGGGCGCGGCCGCGTCGCCCGCAACGCGTCGACGGCGGCCCGGAACGGCAGCGGAGCCGTACTCCCCGGATGTCCGACGCCGTCCGCACCGTCCTTGTCGTCGTTGTCCTTGGACGGGTCCGTTCCTCCAGCGCCGTCCGACAGTCGTCCCTGAGCCGCAGCCATGCGGGGAAGGTTAAGGGGAACGGGGCCCCGGCGCGGGGAGGACACCCGCGACGGGGCGCGATGTCAGGATCACGCGGCGCACGGACGGGGGAGGGCGGCGCACGGTCCGGCGCGGCGGCCGGGCCGCCCGCCCCGGCGTGCCCCGCGGTCCGGGACGGTCGCCGGGGCGTGCGAGACTTTCCGTCGTGAGTGCCAACCAGAGCCCCGACCAGAGCCCCGCGGGTCAGCCGCCGGCCGCCACGTACGACTCCGCCTTCCTCAAGGCGTGCAGGCGTGAACCGGTGCCGCACACGCCCGTGTGGTTCATGCGCCAGG
Source organism: Streptomyces sp. SYSU D01066-1 (assembly GCF_054956795.1). Lineage (NCBI taxonomy): Bacteria > Bacillati > Actinomycetota > Actinomycetes > Kitasatosporales > Streptomycetaceae > Streptomyces > Streptomyces sp. SYSU D01066-1. The sequence continues at coordinate 107,913 of NZ_JBUDHV010000022.1, forward strand.
CCGGACGCTCGCTGCCGGAGTACCGCAAGGTGCGCGAGGGCATCCCCATGCTGGAGTCCTGCATGCGGCCCGAGCTGGTCGCCGAGATCACCCTCCAGCCGGTCCGCCGGCACGGGGTGGACGCGGCGATCTACTTCAGCGACATCGTCGTCCCGCTCAAGGCGATCGGTATCGACCTCGACATCAAGCCCGGCGTCGGCCCGGTCGTCGAGAACCCGGTCCGCACCCGTGCCGACCTGGCCCGGCTGCGCGACCTGACCCCCGAGGACGTGTCCTACGTCACCGAGGCGATCGGTCTGCTCGCCGCCGAACTCGGCGAGACCCCGCTGATCGGCTTCGCGGGCGCCCCCTTCACCCTCGCCAGCTACCTCGTGGAGGGCGGCCCGTCCCGCAACCACGAGCACACCAAGGCGATGATGTACGGCGACCCGCGGCTGTGGGCCGACCTGCTCGACCGCCTCGCCGAGATCACCGGCGCCTTCCTGAAGGTGCAGATCGAGGCGGGCGCCAGCGCCGTCCAGCTCTTCGACTCCTGGGTCGGCGCCCTCGCCCCGGCCGACTACCGCCGCTCGGTGCTGCCCGCCTCCGCCAAGGTCTTCGACGCCGTCGCCGGCTACGGCGTCCCGCGCATCCACTTCGGCGTCGGCACCGGCGAACTCCTCGGCCTGCTGGGCGAGGCCGGCGCGGACGTGGTCGGCGTCGACTGGCGGGTCCCGCTGGACGAGGCCGCCCGCCGCGTCGGCCCCGGCAAGGCGCTCCAGGGCAACCTGGACCCGGCCGTCCTCTTCTCCTCCCGCGAGGCCGTCGAGGCCAAGACCGGCGAGATCCTCGCCGCCGCCGAGGGGCTGGAGGGCCACGTCTTCAACCTCGGCCACGGCGTCCTGCCGGCCACCGACCCCGACGCGCTGACCCGCCTCGTGGAGTACGTGCACACGCACACCTCGCGCTGACCCCGTACGCCCCACGCCCCACGACGACGGCCGGAAGTGAACGGCCGGCGAACCGGGCCGGGCGATAGGGTGGCCGCGTCGGGCTTGTGTCCGGTTCTGCGGCTTCCGCCCGGCCCCGCCCGTACGCGCCCCGCCGCCTCCGCGCCGGCCGCGCGCGGCCGTTCCCGTGATCGTTCCCGTGGTCGTTCTCGTGGTCGATCTCGTGGTGTTCCACGATTGCCCGCGTCCCGGCAGACACAAGAATGTGGTTCTGGCCCTCTGGCCACTCACGCCATCCGGCCGCATGCCACGCCCTCCATGCCGCACCCCCCTGTGGTCCGCCTCATCGTGGAGGCGGGGCACCGCGCGCGTGCGGCGCGTCGGCCGCGGCCCGTCCTCGTGAACGCGCGACCGTGCCGTTCGCATCCGATGAAAGGACCCGGCGGGTTGCTAGCCGACAACACGCCCCGTACGCGCGCCGCACGGCACGCCTCCCGGACGGTGCGGCCGCAACGGGACGCCCTGGGCGGGGCCGGCGCGGCGCAGGCCGCTTCCGCGCCGGTCGACACCCTCCTCGCCGCGTCCGTCGCCAGACGCTTCTACCTCGACAACCAGTCGAAGGTGGACATCGCCCGGGAGTTCGGCATCAGCCGCTTCAAGGTGGCCCGCCTCCTGGAGGCCGCCGTGGCGCACGACATCGTGCGGATCGACATCACCGTCCCGGCGGAACTCGACGTCCCGCTCGCCCGGACCCTGGCGTCCCGTTTCGGACTGCGGCACTGCGTCGTGGTCGACCCGGCCCGCAGCGCGGCCGGCGCGGTGCCCCCGGCGGACCGGCGGCAGGACGGCCGCTGGCTCGCGGCGGCGGCCGCGCAGCTGATCTCGGAGATCACCGAGGAGGGCGAGGTCCTCGGCCTCGACGGCAGCCGCCCGGTGCAGGCGCTCAGCGAGGCCGTGGTCCGGCTGCCCGCCTGCCAGGTGGTCCAGCTGACCGGCGTGCACGGCCCCGACCTCGCCGCCGACGCGGCGGTCACCGCCGTCCGCCGTACCGCCGCGGCCGGCGGCGGCCGGGCCTTCCCCCTGCACGCCCCCTTCATCCTGCCGGACGCCCCGACGGCCGCCCTGCTGCGCAGCCAGCCGGCCACCGCCGAGACGCTGCACCAGTTCGACCGGGTGACCAAGGCCGTCGTCGGCGTCGAGACGTGGGAGACCGCCTCCGCGCCGGTGTACGACGCCCTGAGCGAGCGGGAACGGGACACCTACCGGGCGTTCGGCGCGTGCGCCGAGGTGGCCGGCCACCTCTTCGACGCGGCCGGCCAGGTCCTCCCCACGGAGTTCAACGCCCGCGTCATCTCCGTCAGCGCCGCCCAGCTCCGCGGCGTACCGGAGCTGATCGGCCTCGCGGAGGGGGAGCGGTCCGCCGGGGCGCTGCGCGCCGTCCTGAAGTCGGGCCTCCTCACCGGCGTCGTCGTGGACGCGGCGACCGCCCGCCGCCTCCTGTGGTCCGACCGCCCGGACGACACGCCGCGGGCGCGGCCCGCGACCGTCACCGAGCTGCCGGCCCGAACCACCGAGTGAGGACAGCGATGACCCAGCAGGGCACCGAGCGAACCGGTGCGGACGGGGCGGCCGTGCCCGTCCCGGACGACATCCGGGAGGCGGGCCGGCGCAGTCCGGACCACTGGCTGGGGGTGGTGGACCCGATGTGGTCCGGCGAGGGGAAGCCCCCCGAGTGGGCCACGGTCGGCCGGTGGCGGTCCGGGGCGACCGGTGAGATCGAGGAATGGCAGGACAACCCCGACTACCGGCCGTCGCCCGGCGCGCTCGGCTGGCCCGCGCCGGAGGACGAGGTGGACCGGGCCGTCCAGCTCGCCGTGACCGGCTACGGGCCGGGCGACGCGGTGGTCCGCGAGCTCCTCGGCCGCGAGGTGGCCGTCCTGACCGCTCCCGGCGGCGGACCGCTGTCCGCGGTGACCCCGGACGGCGTCCCCGCCGTCCCGCTGTTCACCTCACCGGTCTTCCTGCACGCCGCCGGGCGCTTCGGGTACGCGCTGATGGGCGTCGACGCCCTCGTGCCGCAGGTCCCCGACGGCCACGTGCTCTACCTCAACCCCACCGGACCGGCCGGCATGACGCTCGAACCCGACGCCGTACGGGCCGCCCTCCGCGACGGCCCGGCGGACCCCGCCGGCCCGGCACCCGCCGTCCCCACAGCCCCCGCAGCCCCCGCCGTCCCCGTCGCCTCCGGTGACTGGACGGCCGGCGCGGCGACGGACCCGGCCGGGGACGGCCGCCGGGCACGGGGGGCGGACGCGTGAGCCGCTGGTCGTCCGCCTTCCCGGGCCGGCGCGGCAGGTCCGGGTCCCGGCGCGAGGCGCGCGGACCGGTCGCCGGCCCGGACGCCGCCGGGCCCCGGAGCGCCGGCGCCGGCCTGCCCGTCGAGGAGATCGACGGGGTCCTGCTGGTGCGCTCGGTGGAGGACGACTCCTTCCCGCTGGCCACGCTCGCCGACGTGGCGCACGCCCTCGGCGCGGAGGAGGACGTCGTCACGGTGATGGTCGGCGCCGCCGACGCGGGCGGGGCACCGGACGCCGGACTCTGGGGCCGGCTGGGTGCCCTGCTGGACTCCCTGCGCGCCAAGGGCACGCGCCGGATACGGCTGGCCATGTCCGGCGCCGGCGACGACCGGCCGGACCGGCCCAGCGTCGCCCGCCGGATCGCCGACGCCTGGCAGCTGGAGGTCGTCGCTCCGGAGGGAGCGGTACTGATCACCCCCGGGGGCGCGCTGTTCGTCCAGGGGGACTCCTCGCAGGGCCACGGCTGGCGGCGCTTCACACCCGGTCAGGAACCCAGGAAACTGGGGCCGCGGGCCCCGGAGCCCGTCTGGCAGGAGGCGCTGGGCCGGGTGCCCTCGCGGACCACCGGCGGCTGTGTGGTGGACCAGATACCGGCGGGCGTCCTGATGCGGCCGGCCGAGGCCCCCGCACCGGGCCCCGACGACCTGTGCTTCGCGGTGCCGGTCGACGTCGAACGCCCCACCGTGCTGGTCGGGATGCCCGGGGCGGAGGACGTCGCGGCCGACGAGGTGGCCGCCGTGCTCGCCGCGCTGCCCGTGGCGCACCGGTCCCGCGTCCGGCTCGCGCCGGGGGGCCGCCGAGACCTGCTGCGGCTCGGCCAGTCGGTCTCCGACCTGCTGGGCGGCGAGGTGGAGGTGCTCACCGGCCTGCCGCTGCTCGACGACCACGCGCCGCCCGGAGTGCCGCCCCGGCCGACGCTGGTGGGCACGGACGGCCGGCCGAGCTGGCGGCCGTTCGTGGCGTCCGTGGCCTGCCGGCCCGCCGAGGCGGAAGGCGGGGTGCACGCGCCACGGCTGGTGGAGAGCCACCCGCCCGACTGGATCCCCGGCGGCGACGCGTCCGGGACCGTGCGGCTGACGGACCGCTGGCACGCCATGGTGACCCGGTCGGGACTCGCGCTGTGGGAACAGGACGGTCCCCGGCCGCCGCTGGCGGGGTCCGCGGTGGACCCCGACGCCTGCGTCATCGAACTGGGCGTGCCGGGGAAGGCGTTGGACGACTCCCTGCTGCCCGCGCTGGCCAGGCTGCTGGCCGGGCTCGGCTCGGGGATCAGGGCGAGGGCGACGCTGCTGGTGCGCGGGCGGCTCACCGCGGGCGAGGGCGAACTGCGCCGGCTGGCCGCCGAACACGGGGTCCAGGCCATCCGTTACGTCACTCCCAGGAGGGGGCCGGGGCCCGGGCCGGCGGCTGGCCGTCCCGTTCCGGCCGCCCCCGGCGCGGCGGCCCCGGGGCGGGCGCCTGCCGGGCCGGCCGCGCGGCAGACGCCGGCCCTCGCCGGACCGGCCGTCG
>NZ_JBUDHV010000023.1:0-106810 GCF_054956795.1 Streptomyces sp. SYSU D01066-1
ACGCCGCCGGCGCCCCGCTGGTGCGCATCGGCGGCCGGGACGGCGCCGCCCGCCGACGCCGCCCGCTGCGGCTGGGCCTGGCCGCGATGCTGGCCGCCGGCGCGGTCGGCGGGGTCGCGGTGGCGGCCGGGACCGGCGCGCTGGTGCCGTTCGGCGACGGCCCCGGGCCCGCCTCCTCCGCCTCCGCCGCGGTCAGCCCCGACCGTCCGCTGATGTCGCCCTCCCCGCGCGACGTCCCGCGGCGCGAGGACACCGACGGCTCCGCCACCGCCCCGACCGGGGAGGGTCCCTCGGCGGACGGGGACGGCGGCGCCACGGGGCAGGACCCCGGTACGGGCACGGGCGGGGGGACCGGTACGGACCCGGCCCCCGGGTCCGGCGCCGACGGCCCGGCGGACGACGGCACCACGGCGCGCGAGGGCGTCGCCGGGTCCTGCCGCGACCTGCGCGCGGGCAGGCACCTCGACCGCGGCCGCCGACGGGCCCTGACGGAGGCGGCCGGGGGCTCCGCCCGGGTCCGGGCCTACTGCGCGAAACTCCTCGCCGGCTCCGGGGAGGGGAGCGGGAAGGGAACCGGGAACGGCGTCCCGGACGGCTCCGGGGGGAAGAGCGCGGAGAACGGCGACGGCCACACCGGGGACGAGGGCCGCGGCGGGTCCGCCACGGGCGGCGGCGAGGGCGGGGACGACCGCGCGCACGGCGGGGACACCCGGCCGACGCGGAACGCCGACGCCCTGTCGGACACGGGCGCGGACACGCGCACCGGCACCGGCGCAGGCGGCCCCCGTACCCGTGCCCGTACCGCCGAGGGCCGCGGCACGGACGGCGGTGACCGGGGGAAGAGCCGGGGGGACCGGACCGGTGCGGGGCGCTTTGGACACCGCGCGGACACCCGGCGTCCCCCGTCCGGGCCGGACCCCGCCGCGCACTCGGTGACGGGCCCGGCGACGGACTCCGGCCGGCAGGCCACCCGGGTCGTCACGGCGCCGGTGTGACACTTTCGCGGGCCCCGGCGCAGTAGGAAGTGAGCCGACTGGTCATCGGCTTCGCACCGAGCCGGGATTCCCCCCGTATCCGCGGCTCGTGCACCCGCGCGGACGGGACTCGTTCCCCCGGTCCCGTCCGCGCCCTCTCGCTTCCCCGCTCCCGCCCTCTCGCTTCCCCGCTCCCGCGCTCCCCGTCTCACCGGTACACGACGACCTTGTCGCCGTCGCGGACCTGTGCGTACAGCTGCTTGATCGCCGCCTCGTCCCGGACGTTGACGCAGCCGTGCGAGGCACCGGCGTAGCCGCGGGCCGCGAAGTCCGACGAGTAGTGCACGGCCTGGCCGCCGCTGAAGAACATCGCGTACGGCATGGCGGAGTCGTACAGCGTCGACCAGTGGTCGCGGGACTTCCAGTAGACGGAGAACACGCCCTCCCGGGTCGGGGTGCCCCGCGAGCCGAAGCGGACCTCCGTCGTCGACACGGTCCGGCCGTCGATCATCCAGCGCAGCGTCCGGCTCCCCTTGCTGATGCACAGCACCCGGCCGGTCAGACAGCGCGGGTCGGGCGCGGCGGCGGGCTGGCCGCCCATGAGGTACAGGTCCCAGTGGCCCGGCTCGCGGGTCATGCCGCGCAGCCGCTCCCAGGTGACCGTGTCCGTCCGTCCGGTCACCGGCAGCCCGCGCTTGCGCTGGAAGCCGGTGACCGCCTTCTGGGTCAACTCGTCGTAGGTGCCGGTCGGTCCGTCGTACAGCCAGCCGATCTGGCGCAGCCGGGCCTGGAGTTCGCGGACGTCCCGGCCGGTGGCGCCGGGGCCCCAGAGCACGGGGGCGGGCACCACCGGGGGCGGCGGGTCGCTGCTCCGCCGCGTGGGGGCCGCGGGAGCCGTGGGGACCGCGGGAGTCGTGGGGGCGGTCGGGGCGACGGGTGCCGTGGCCGCCGGGCCACCGCTGCCCGGCAGCTCGATGTGCACCGGCGAGCGGCCCGTCCCGTCGCCGCCGACCGGCTGCACCGTGCAGCCGGCGACACCGCCGACACCCCCGACGGCCAGCGCCAGCAGCGCGGCGAACCCCGTTCCCGTACGCGCTCTACGCATCGACGTCACCCCGGATGTCTCCCCGCCCGGAGCGGTTCCGATACACGGACGGGTGACCGCGGGCGGAAGCCGCCGCGCCCCGGCTGCGCCCGTCACGCGGTGAGCCCCGCGGCGGAGGACGCCATGGCCGTACCGCGGCGGGGACGGCCGACGGAACCCGGCGGGGGACGGCCGGCGGAACCCGGCGGGGCGACGGCGCGGGCGGGGCCGCCGGGACCGGGCGTGAGCGGGTGCGGGGTCCCGGGCTGTGGCCGCCGGGGCGCTTCGGGCGCGGCCAGGACGTGCCCCTGCCAAAGTCGGCCGGCGTCCGTGCCGAGCTGTCCGCGGGCGCCCTTCCCGACGGCTGGAACGGCGCCGCGCGTTGTCGTACCCCCGTGCGACACTCCTTTCATGTTCGGCGTCATCGATCTGCCCACCTACCTCGCGGGCCTCGCCCTCATCATCCTGCTCCCCGGGCCCAACTCCCTCTACGTGCTCTCCGTCGCCGCCCGCCGCGGCGTGCGCGCCGGGTACCGGGCCGCCGCCGGGGTCTGGTGCGGGGACACGGTGCTGATGACCCTCTCCGCCGCCGGGGTCGCCTCCCTGCTCCAGGGCAACGCCGTACTGTTCGCGATAGTGAAGTACGCCGGTGCCGGGTATCTGACCTGGCTCGCCGTCGGGATGCTGCGGGCCGCCTGGGCGATGTGGCGGGCGCGGCGCGAGCGGGCCGCGGCCCGGGTGCCGGACGCGCCCGCCGGTGACGAGCGGCCGTTCCGCCGCGCCCTGGTCGTCAGCCTGGTCAACCCGAAGGCGATCCTGTTCTTCGTCGCCTTCTTCGTGCAGTTCGTGTCAGAGTCCAACCCGGTCATGGGCTTCGTGACTCTGGGCGTACTCGCCCAGTTGGCAAGCGTGTTGTACCTGTCTGCGCTCATCTTCGGCGGGTCCCGTCTAGCTGCTGCGTTCCGTCGTCGGAGGACGCTCAGCGCAGGGGCCGCCTCGGCCGCCGGGGTGCTCTTCCTGGGGTTCGCCGTCAAGCTGTCTCTGGCAAGCGCGTAGGGGGCTGGCATGTCTCACCTTGACGATGCTGCGGCCATGCTCGCTCGTATGAGCCTCCAGGAGCAGCGCGAGGCGCTAGGAGCCCTCGGTCTGCCTGAGCGGCTCCCGAAGCAGTCTCAGGAGCCCTCCAAGGTCACTCCGTTCTCTGCCCTTGTCGGCACGCCCAGCAGGCGGAAGCGGCAACCGCTCATTGTGAGGGCCGTGCGCAGCCCCGAGGCGTCCTGACCCTCGGTTTACCCGAAGACACCAATATTGCCGTGGCCGCATAGACGGGCCTGTCGGCCCCTCGTACCGTCGTAGCCACCCGGCCCCAACAGGGGCCAGCCACAAGAGGGTTTCAGCATGGCGCGTGAGGAACTGACCCGACTGACCGGCAACGGAAACGGCACCTGCGGAAAGGGCGACTGCCCGAACGTCTACCGCACGATCAGCCGTATCCCCTTGGGCCAGCCTTTGAGGCAGTCGCCGTCGAGTTCGGCCACCCAGGCGCCGTCGCGGATCTCGCCGTCAGGCTCGACGGCCGGTGTCCAGGCCGATGCCGGGACCTTCAGGACTGCCTGGTGGATGGTGTCAGTGATGGTCATGCCGACTGAGTAGGACAGCCACCGGCCGCGGGCGGAAAGCCAGTCGACGAACTCGTGGGTGCCTCCGCCCGAGTCGGTGCGGATCAGCGTCTGCCGTCCCCGTCGGTACTTCTTCGGCAGCTGCTTCAGGGCGAGTCGGGCGGCTTGGATGTGGTCTGCGGCGGTGTTGCTGCCCGCGTTCCCGGGCCTCAGCAGCCCGGCCACCGGTTCTCCGGACCCGCCCCGTCCGTGGTCGACGAACCCCATCAGCGGATGGCGTCCGAAGGCCTTCTTCCAGGTCGCGGCCGCATCCTGTTTCTCGGAATGCGCGAGGACGAGCACCCCGTCCAGGTCCACGACCACCTGCCCGGCCGCGTCCGGCGCCGCGTCACCGGCCAACCCCCAGACATTCTCGCGGACTTGAGTGCGGGCCTGCCGCAGTGCGGTCAGCACACGCTTCCCGCCCGTTGCCAGCGTGTCGATCAAGCGGCACCAGGCTCGCCTCCGCCTTCCGCCGCCGCAGGCGCCTGTCGGCGACGGTCATCTCGGCGGCCGGGGCGCTGTTCCTGGGCTTCGCGGTGAAGCTGTCGCTGGCCAGCGCCTGACCGGCACGACACGCCGGTTCGGCACTAGGCTTCCCCCGTGGCACAAGGGACTGCGGCGGCACTGGCCAGGGGCGGGCGGGAGGCCGCGGCCCGCTGGAGCGGGCTCGGCACCGTGACCCGGGACGCGGTGGTCACCGTTCTGCTCGCGCCCGTGGTGTTCGCGCCGGTGACGGCGTCGATCGGCGCGCGGTTCGGGGACCTGCCGCAGCGGCCGTACGACCTGCTGGGGCTGGTGCTCACCGCGGCGCTGTGGCTGCCGCTGGCGGTGCGGCGGCGGTGGCCCGGGGCCTGTCTGGTGCTGGTGGCGCTCGCCTTCGGGGCACGCGAACTGATCTCCTACCCGCCGGTGTTCGCGAGCGTGGGGCTGTACGCCGCCCTGTACGGCGCGGGCGCCCACGGCGGCCGTACGGCGGACCGGGTGCTGCCGGGCGCGGGCACCGCGCTGTACGCGGCGTTCGTGCTCGGGCTGCGCGCCCGCGGCGCCCCGCACGACGGGGCCGCGTACGCGCTGATGTACCTGGTGCTGGCCGCGTTCTGGGGCGCGGGCCGCACGGTACGGGCCCGGCGGGCCGCCGAGGCGGACCGCCGGCGGCTCGCGGCCGAGGCCGCCGTGGCCCGCGAACGGGCGGGGATCGCGCGGGAGTTGCACGACGTCGTCACCCACCACGTCACCGCGATGGTGGTGCAGGCCGACGCCGCGCGGTACGTGCTCGCCACCGCCCCGGAGAAGGTCGCCACCGGGCTCGGCGCGATCAGCGACGCGGGCCGGCACGCGCTGACCGACCTCCAGTACCTGCTGGGCGTGCTCAAGGCCGACGACGGACGGCCGGACCACGCGACGGCCGCCGCGCCCGCCCCGGGCAGCCTGGCGGACCTCGTGGCGCAGACCCGGGCGGCGGGCCAGCCCGTGGAGCTGACCGAGCGCGGCGAGCGGCGGCCGATGGCGTCGGCGGTGGAACTGGCCGCCTACCGGGTGGTGCAGGAGGCGCTCACCAACGCGCTCAAGCACGCCCCGGGGCGGCCGACGCGGGTGCGGGTGGAGTACGGGACCGAGCGGCTGGAGGTGGAGGTGGTCACCGCGGCGGCCACGGCCGCGGCTACGGTGGGCGCGTCCGCCGGGCCCCGGCCGCTCGGCCGGGGCGGCGGGCACGGACTGATCGGGCTGCGCGAGCGGGTGAGCGTGTGCGGCGGCGAACTGCTGGCCGGCCCGCGGCCGGACGGCGGGTTCGGCGTCCACGCCCGGATACCACTGACGGAGGCGGTATGACCCTGCGGGTGCTGATCTGCGAGGACCAGGAGCTGGTGCGGGCCGGCTACGCGATGATCTTCTCCGCCCAGCCCGACCTGGAGGTCGTGGGCGAGGCCGCCGACGGCCGGTCGGGCGTGGAGGAGGCGCGGCGGCTGCGTCCGGACGTGGTGGTGATGGACATCCGGCTGCCCGTCCTCGACGGCATCGAGGCGACCCGGCTGCTGGCCGGGCCCGAGGTCACCGACCCGGTGAAGGTGCTGGTCGTGACCACCTTCAACCTCGACGAGTACGTGTACGAGGCGCTGCGGGCCGGCGCCAGCGGGTTCCTGCTGAAGAACGCGCCGCCGCGCGAACTGATCGACGGCATCCGCACCGTCGCCGCCGGCGAGTCGCTGCTGGCGCCCGCCGTCACCCGGCACCTCGTGGGCCGCTTCGCCGACCGCATCCGCCCGGCCGGCGGACGCCACCGGGCGGCCGTACCGGAGGAGGTGTCGATGCTCGCCCCGCGCGAGACCGAGGTACTGCGGCTGATCGCCGAGGGGCTGTCGAACGCGGAGATCGCCGACCGGATGGTGCTCAGCCGCGAGACGGTGAAGACGTACGTCTCCCGCATCCTGACCAAGCTCGACCTGCGCGACCGGGTGCAGGCGGTGGTGCTCGCGCACCGGGTGGGACTGGTGTCCGCCGACTCCTAGAAGGCCGGACAGGGTCCCCCGGCAGTGGTGCCGGTGTCCCCCCGGGGAGCCACACCGCACTGTCCGCCACGGGGGGACGTCGCGCCCCGCCGCGCGCCCATAGCGTTCCGGGCATGGACCTCACCAAGGCGGCAGCGCCGTTCTCGCTGCTCAAGCCCCTGTTCGCGCAGACGCCGGTCGTCGCCTCCCGCCGGGTGCTCCCGGCCGGTGTCCGGCTGGCGGTGCTGGTGGCGGCGTTCCTCGTCGTGACGGCGCTCGCCGCCGGGGTGCGCGCCGTGGCCGGCGGCAACCCGGTGCTCTCCCTCGTGGGCGGCGCGCTGGTCGCCGTGGGCTCGCTGTGCGCCTACGCGGCCCTCGTCCGGGCCCTGGAACGGCGCCCGGTCACCGAACTGGACCCCGCGCGGGCCCGCCCGGAGCTGCGGACGGCGATCCTGACCGGCCTCGGCCTGTTCGCCGCCACGTTCGTCCTGATCCTCCTGTGCGGCGGCGGGTACGACACCACGGGCGGGGTGTCCGTCGGCGGCGCGGTCACCGTGTTCGGGCTGATGGCGGGGGTCGCCGTCACCGAGGAACTGCTCTTCCGCGGGGTGCTCTTCCGACTGGTCGAGGAGATGGCCGGAACCACGGGCGCGCTGACGGTCTCCGCCGTGCTGTTCGGCGGGCTCCACCTGGTCAACCCCGAGGCCACCGTGTGGGGCGCGCTGGCGATCGCCGTCGAGGCCGGCCTGATGCTCGGCGCCGCCTACGCCGCCACCCGCTCCCTGTGGGTGCCGATCGGCCTGCACCTCGGCTGGAACTTCGCCGTCAGCGGGATCTTCGGCGTGACCATCTCCGGCGACGACGGCGCCCCGGCCGGTCTGCTGCGCGGCACCCTCTCGGGCCCCGAGGCGCTCACCGGGGGCGGTTTCGGACCGGAGGCGAGCGTCTTCGCCATCGTGGTCTGCGCGGTGCCGACGGTGCTCTGCCTGCGGGCGGCGCGGCGCCGGGGCCGGCTGACCGGCCGCGGGCAGCGCGCCGCCTGAGCCCCGCCGCGCCGCCCGAGCCCCGCCGAGCCGCCTGAACCCCGCCGCACCGCCCGAGCCCCGCCGCGCCGCCGTCAGCTCCGGCGCCGCCGCCCCGGCCCCCGTGCGAAGGACGCCGGACATCCGCGCCGCCGGCCACCGGCTGACGCCGGGGCCGGCGGTGCCGGGGTCCCGGCGCTCCCCGGTCCACGGGGCACGGAGCGGGAGGAAGGCGGCCGGGAGGACGGTGAAACGCCACGCCGCACGGGAACGGCGGCACAGGTACGGCTGTGCGGGAACGGCGGCCCCGGGAACGGCGGCACAGGTACGGCTGTGCGGGAACGGCGGCCCCGGGAACGGCGGCCCCGGGAACGGCGGCCCCGGGAACGGGGCCGGGCCGCAGCGGGCCGACCGCCCGCAGCGGGCGGTCCCCACGGCACGCCCTGGCCGCCGTCCGGCGTCAGCCCAGTCCCACGCGCTCCAGGTACGCAGCCGGTAGGGCCGCCCCCGAGGCGCCGGCCCAGCCGACGTGACCGTCCGGCCGGACCAGGAACAGGCCGGCCCCGTACGCCCGGTGGGCGGGTCCGCGCACCACCCGCACCGCCCCCGGCAGCGACCCGGACGGCTCGGCGTCCAGCGCGACGAGCGTCCAGTGCGGCCCCCGGAACGCGTCGAAGAGCCGTACGCCCGCCACCGTGGCGTCGGGCGCGCGGTCACCGGCCAGGACCGGGCCGCCGGGGTCGGTACGGGTCTCCCGGGCGAGTGACGACTCCCGGTAGTTCAGCCCCAGTTGGCTGGTCGCCTCCCCGCGCCGCACCTCACCCCGGTGCACGCCGCTGGTGAGCCCGAGCATCTCGGCGGCGAGCGGGCGCCGTTCCTCCTCGTAGGTGTCCAGCAGCGCGGGGTCCGCGCCCCCGCGCAGCACCGCGCCCAGCTTCCAGCCCAGGTTGTAGGCGTCCTGGACGCTGGTGTTCAGGCCCTGGGCGCCGGCCGGCGAGTGGATGTGCGCGGCGTCCCCGGCGAGGAGGACGCGGCCCGCCCGGAAGCGGTCCGCGAGGGCCTCGCGGGGCCGGAAGTCCGACGCCCAGCGCACCTCGGTGACGTCCTCGGGGGCGAGGTGGGAGCGGTCGGCGACGGCCTTGCGGACCCCGTCGGGGGACAGGTCCACCTCGGTGCCCTCCGGGCACTGGGCGTAGACCTGGAAGTCCTCGGTCCCGGCGAGCGGGCAGAGGGCCAGGACGACGCTCTCCTGGGTGACCGGCCCCTCGCCCGCCGCGAAGAAGTGCCAGTTGTCCCGGTCCAGGCCGGTGATCCGGACGTCCGCCACCAGCATCGGCCTGGGGTCGACGGTCCGGCCGGTCATGCTCACGCCGAGCGCGCGGCGCACGGCCGAGCGGCCGCCGTCGGCGGCGACCGCGTACCGGGCGCCGAGCTCCGTGCCGTCGGCGCACCGGGCCCGCACCCCGGTCCCGTCCTGGACCAGCTCCACGACCTCCCGGCCGAACGCGACCCGGCCGCCCAGCTCCGTCAGCCGCGCGTACAGGATCTCCTGGGTGCGCCACTGCGGCACCATCCACGCCGAGGCGTACGGGGCGGACTCGTCCGCATCCACCGGGTCGGCCACGTGGTGCTCACCGAGCCGCTCGCCGTCCCGCCAGACCATTCCGGCCGGGTACTCGCCGCCCGCCGCGTGGATCGCGTCGATGACGCCGAGGTCGTCGAAGACCTCCCGGGTGCGGGGCTGCAGGCCCTTGCCGCGCGAGCCGGGGAACAGCCCGTCCGCCTTCTCCACCACCAGCGCGGACACCCCACGCCGGGCCAGGTCGATACCGAGGGTGAGCCCGGTGGGACCCGCGCCCACGATCAGCACGTCCATACCGTCGGTTTCCACGCATCTCTCCTTAACGTCGTTAAGTCGCGTCGACGACGAGCATGGCCTTAACAACGTTAAGGTGTCAAGCTGTCACCCGTGGAAAGTGGAACGACCGGACGACAGCGCGCCCCCCTCGACCGCCGCCGGGTCGCGGACACGGCGCTGCGCCTGCTGAACGAGGTCGGCCTGGACGGCCTGACCCTGCGCACCATCGCCCGCGAGCTGGACGTGAAGGCGCCCGCGCTGTACTGGCACTTCAAGGACAAGCAGGCGCTGCTCGACGAGATGGCGACGGAGATGTACCGCCGGATGGTCGCCGGGACGCCCCTGGACCCGGCCGACACCTGGCGCGAGCGCCTGCTGAAGGCCAACCGGGGGCTGCGCGCGGCGCTGCGCGGCTACCGCGACGGCGCGAAGGTCTTCAGCGGCTCCCGCTTCACCGGCCCGGTGCACGCCGAGCAGATGGAGGAGACCCTGCGGCTGCTCACCGCCGCCGGCTTCACCCTCCCGCAGGCCGTCCGGGCGACCACCACGACGTACGTCTTCACCCTCGGCTTCGTCACCGAGGAACAGGGCGTCGAACCCCTGCCCGGCGAGCGGCGCGAGGGCTACGACGTGGCCGAACGCACCCGCAGGATGGCCGACTACCCGCTGAGCGCGGCGGCCGGCCCGGAGATCTTCACCGACTACGACCGGCACTTCGAGGAGGGCCTGGCACTGCTGCTCGACGGCGTCGCCGCCCGCTACGGCGTCGGCTGAACGCCCGGGGACCGCGTCCCGGTCAGCAAGTCCCGGTCAGCGCGTCCCGGTCAGCGGGTCCGCGACAGCGCCGCCCGCAGCCGCGGCGTCAGCGGCTTCTCGACGAACCGGTTCAGCAGCCAGGCCAGTACGAGCATCGAGGCGACGGTCAGCACGAACGTCACCGCCGACGGCACGCCCAGCGTGCGGTGCAGGGCGTGGATCACCACCCAGCCCAGGTGCTCGTGGACCAGGTAGAACGGGTACGTCAGCGCCCCGGCCACCGTCAGCCAGCGCCAGTTCGCCCAGCGCAGCCAGCCCAGCGCGATCGCCGCCACCGCCACGAAGCCGAAGGCGACGATCGCGACGATGCCGAAGGTGGTGCGGTGGGCGAAGGCGTTCGGGTCGTCGGCGTTCCACAGGTTGTCCACCATGTAGTGCTGCCCGATCAGGAAGCAGACGGCGGTGAGGAGCCAGGCGTGGGTGTCGTGCCGGTCGCGGTGGACCAGGTACAGGCCGATCCCGCCGATGAAGAACGGGGCGTACTCCGGCATCAGCACGACGTCGAGCAGCGGCTCCCGCGCGGCCCGCGCGAGCACCGCCGCCAGCAGCCAGCCGCCGCTGAACAGCAGCACCCGGCGGCGGTCGGCGCCGGGCAGCACCACGCACACCGCGAACAGCGCGTAGAAGCGCACCTCCACCCACAGCGTCCAGCACACGCCCAGCACCCGGTCGGCGCCCAGCGGCTGCTGCATCAGCGTCAGGTTCACCAGCGCGTCGCTGGGGGACACGGCGTCGTAGACCACCTGGGGCAGCGCGAAGACCGCCGTCACCAGGACCACCGCCACCCAGTAGGCGGGCATCAGCCGGGACACCCGGGAGGCGAAGTACGACGTCAGGGAGCGCCCCCAGCCGCTCATGCAGATCACGAACCCGCTGATCACGAAGAACACCTCGACACCGAGGCAGCCGTAGGAGAACAGCGTGTGCAGGGTCGGGAACTGGTGGTCGGCGGAGCCGCCCCAGGCGGTGGTGACGTCCCCGCCGCGGCCGCCGTAGTGGTACGCGGCCACCATCAGCGCGGCCACCAGCCGCAGTCCGTCCAGGGCGCGCAGCCGGCCGCCGGAACGCCGGTCACCGGAGGGCGCGGACAACGGGAGGCGATCACCGGACACGGCGGTCGTGGGGTGGGTCTGAGGAGTACTCACGACCGTTTCAGTCACTCTGGTGCCTCTCGTTGCCCGTGTCCGGCTGGAACAGGACGACCTTAGGGCGACGTTTGACGTACTTCCGTTCGAGTGGCTCACACTTCGCACATCTGACCCACAGCGTTCACCCAGAGGTCGCCCAGATCACCGGGGGTTCGCCCGGCGGGCCCGCCCGGCGGGTCCGCTCAGGCCGCGCGCAGGAACGCCGAGTGCGCGGCCTTGCCCAGGTAGGTGAACCGCGACGCGCCCGCCAGGTGCTTGTCGAGGGCGTCCTTGACGCCGGGCCACTTGGCGTCGCCGTAGTCGTCGAGGACGACCACCGCACCGGGCGCGGCGATCCGCTCGGCCCACTGGAGATCGGCGAGGACGCCCTCGAACGAGTGGTCGCCGTCCACGACGATCACACCGTAGGAGCGGTCGGAGACGGCCGCGCGGGTGTCGGGGTCCGCCGAGAAGCCCCGCTGGACGCGGGCGGCGGCACCCGCCGGACCGGCCAGGGACAGATTGGTGCGCACCGCCCGCTCGTCCACGGGGGCACCGGTCGGATCGGGGCGCTCGGCGTTGCCCGGCTGGAGCTGCACGCCCGCGAAGGGGTCCACGATGGTCACCCTCGGGGCACGCCCGTCGCGTTCCAGCATCCGGATCAGCCCGGCGGAGAACATGCCGTACAGGGTGCCGATCTCCAGGACGTCGTCGTTCGGCGGGTCGAGCAGCGGGATGGTGCCGAGCTTGCCGCAGATGTTCATGGTGCCGCCCGCGATCCGGCCGACCCCGAGCGACTCCAGCGCCACCAGCAGCCGGTACGCGGTGGCGACGTTGCGCTCGGCCGCCTCCCGGCTCCCGGCCAGCGCCTCCACCTCGGCGTGCAGCCGCTTCAGCGGACCGTGGCTCACGATCCGCGACAGGCCCCGGGCCCGGGAACCCAGCAGCAGCTCCACGGTGAGCCGCTGCTGCTCCAGCGGCTCCACGAGCTCCTGGAGCCGCGCCGTGCGCCGGGCGTCGGCGGCGGCCGCCGCCCGCAGGCGCCGGTCGATGCGCTGGTCGATGAGATCGGCGACCGGGCGCAGCAGACGCCGGGAGGCCGGACTGGTGAGCAGGGAGCGGCTTTTCATGGAGCGAGGACCTCAATCCGTCTCAGTCGGGTCGGAGTGGTGCGGTTCGCAAGATGGAAAGGCCGTGCTGTGGTGCGGTTCGCAAGGCGGGAAGGCTGTGCTGTGGTGCGGTCGGTAAGGCGGGAAGGCCGTGCTGTGGTGCGGTCGGCGGGGTGGGAAGGCCGTGCTGTGGTGCGGTGCCGGTCACTTCTTGGCGCCCCGGCGCACCGCCGTGCGTACGGCGGTGCGGGCGTGCCGGACCCTGAGCTGGGCACGGGAGCGCGGTCGGCTGCCGGGCAGGCCCAGCTCGGCCAGGCGCAGCTGCGGGAAGTAGTGGCCGGGGGTGTGGGCGAGGTGCTCCCGCAGCCAGGCGGCGGTCGGCTCGCGCAGCTCCGGGTAGGTGTCGGGCTGCATGCAGAAGCCGACGGCCCGGACCAGTGGAGACAGTGAGTCGGGGGCGGCGCCGACGAGGGCGGGTTCCTGGTCGCGTTCCAGGTCGGGCACGAGGTGGTCGACCACGGCCAGCGGCACGCGGTTGCTGTTGGGGTACGGGTTCAGGCGCCGCAGCACCAGCGCGGTGCCGACCCGGGCGACGGGCACCCCGTAGTACGCGGAGGCGGTCACCATCGCCGTGGAGAAGCAGCCGACGACGAGTCCGGGCCGGCAGTGGTGGTACAGCGTCTCGGCCAGCAGGGGCGCGTCCAGCACGGTGAGCCGGACCCCGGCCTCCTCCGCCGCCCTGCTCAGCGCCGTCGAGTAGCCGGCGGGAGCCGTCGGGTGGGGCTTGAAGACCACCGACCGGTGCCCGGCCCGCGCGGCCCCGGTGAGCATCCGGACGTGGAGGTCCTCCTCCTCCTCGGCGCTCAGGATGTTGATCGCGGCCAGGTACTGGCCGAGCAGCAGGGCCGTCGGCTCCTGCTCCAGGACGGGGGCCAGCCGCGGGTCGTCGGCCGAGTCCCGGGATATCTCGTCGAGTACGGCGCGGAAGGCGTCGTCGGGGACGACCTCGGGGCGCACGCCGTACTCCGACAGCAGCATCGGCGTCAGGCCCGGTATCAGGTCCAGGTGGAGCAGCCGCTGTATGCGGGCGGCGGTGGCCTGCGGGAGCCGGTTGCGGGTGGGGCCGTAGCTCATCAGGCCGTCGGCGTAGACGTGGACGGCGCTCTCGGAGAAGATGCCGGCCAGCGCCCGGCCCGGGTTGACCTGGATCGACTCGACGGCGACCTCGACCCGCTCGCGCTCGTCGATGCCCCAGGCCAGGCGGAACGCCTGCTGCCAGATCAGCGTGTCGTCGCCCCGGGGGCCCCAGGTGCTGGGGTGGAAGGGGCGGATGGCGTGGTTCCAGCTGACCACCGAGTCGAACCGCCGGGCGATCGCCTCGTAGCCGTGCATCTCGTCCAGGCGCAGCGCGGTCTCCGGGACGGCGGCGTTGTTGCAGACCAGCAGGATGCGCCGGGCGCCGCCGCGCGGCCCGAACTGCCCCGCGTCGAGCGCCGCGGCGAGGGTGGCCGCCCCGTACAGGGTGGACACCTGGAAGATCTGGGTGCAGTGGGACATGGGTCAGGCAGCCTTCCGCCCGTCGCGCAGGCGGCTGAGCGCCCTGCTCCGCGTGGTGTCGATGGTTCTCAGGGTCTCCTCCAGGGCCTCTTCCGGCATCCGGTGGAGGGCGGCCCGGGCCTCGGTGCGCAGCCGCTGGGCCGCCGCGGGTTCGTACTCGTCCACCTTGTTGAGGTGGAAGGCGATCATGGCGCAGTAGGTGCGCACCGCCTTCAGGAGGAAGCGGTCGCTCTCCGGGTCGTCCAGCACGTCCTTCAGCAACGCGTCGTACGCCGGGATGAAGTCGAGCTGCCGGTCGTCCTTGACCTGGGTCAGCGAGGTGGTGACACCGCGCCGGTAGAAGACGCCGTTCAGGCCGAGGGAGGCGTAGGAGCGGGCCTTGAGGTGCAGCCGCCAGATCCACAACCGGTCCTCGGCGGTGCGCAGCTCGGTCTGGAACCGCATGCCGCCGTTCTCGAACAGGTGGCTGCGGTAGATCCCCGCCCAGACGAAGGGGTAGTCGACCATCGTCTCCATGCTGGCCGGCGCTATCCCGTCGCGCGGGTCCATCACGGTGTTGCGGGCCGGCGCCGAGGGGCGCCGTACG
The DNA here is from genome assembly GCF_054956795.1 of Streptomyces sp. SYSU D01066-1. NCBI lineage: Bacteria > Bacillati > Actinomycetota > Actinomycetes > Kitasatosporales > Streptomycetaceae > Streptomyces > Streptomyces sp. SYSU D01066-1. The sequence continues at coordinate 14,281 of NZ_JBUDHV010000023.1, forward strand.
ACCCGCTGGACGCCGGTGGCCTGGACGTGGTCGGTGCGGGCGAAGTCGCAGCCCAGCTCCTCGACGGCGCGCACCAGTTCGGCCAGGTGGCCGGGGCCGTACCAGTCGTCCCCGTCCAGGAAGGTGAGGAAGTCGCCCCTGGCGGCGTCGATGCCGCTGTTGCGCGCCTGGGCTATGCCCAGGTTCTTCTCGTGCCGGATCACCGTGACGTTGGGGAGGCGCTTCGCCCAACGGTCGATCGTCCACGGAGTGGTGTCCGTGGACAGGTCGTCGACGATCACGAACTCGAAGTCGGGGTCCGCGTTGTTGGCGAGACTTCGCAGCGTGGTCTCGGCGAAAGCCCCCACATTGTGCATGGGGACGACGACGGACAGTCTGGGCACGCGGGCCTCTCACGTTCGAAGGGGGACAAGGAGGGAGAGAGATTAGAACAGGCTATCTGGCCCCTTTGTCGGGCGGTGGCCGGCCGGTCGCGGACGGGTGAATTCCCCTTCTCCCGCGGGTGAATTCTTGGTGACCCCGGCCCGGATTCTCATCCGGTCCCGAACACGTCCCGCAGCTCCTCGATGTTCGCCCGCGTGGTCTTCCAGAGGAATTCCTGCGCCCGGTGCACGTCCGCGACCGCGCCCGCGTGGTCGTCGAGGACCGCCCCGGCCCGCTCCGCGAGGCGCGCGCCCAGATCCCGGTCGTGCACGGACAGCCCCCACTCCTCGTGACCGATGTCGGACAGGAAATAGGCGAGCTTCGGATGGGAGACCAGGCTGAGGATCGGGGTGCCGCAGCCGAACGGGATCATCCCCGCGTGCCCGCGCATCCCGATCACCAGCCGGGTACGGCGGTACAGGTCCCGGACGCCGTCGTTGGTCATGTCGTACAACGGCTCGACGGGCAGCGTGATGCCGTGCTCCCGGCGCAGGTCGTGCACGAACCTCTCGTCCGCCGGCATGTGCGCCGCGTACCGCACGTCGGTGCGCTCCCGCAGGGAGCCGAGAGCGGTCGCCAGTTCGGCGAGGAAGTGGCCGTAGTCGTGGCCGAAGCGCAGCCCCGCCCGGTCGTAGGCGCAGTTCACCAGGACCGTGTCGGCCCGCTCGGCCGGGTCGGTCCAGCCCTCGACGAGGTACCGGGCCACCGTGGTCGGACAGGGCTGGTAGCGCACCCGGTCCCGCAGCCCGGCGGGGAGCAGCTCGCGGACCCGGTCGATCGAGCCGTGGTTGCGCAGCCCGAAGAACGCCGACTTCTCCACCAGCGCCCGCAGGCTCTCGGCGAACCGGCTCCGGCGGTACCGCTGCCCGTCGAACACGTTGTAGCCCACCGCGAACACCGCCAGCGGCGCGGTGATCCGGGCCAGCACCTCGTCCGGGATGTTCCACTGCCAGTGGCTGTTGCCGTTGGGCGAGGTGTCCGGCAGGAACAGGCCGCCGCCGCCCACGACGATCCCGCGCCGCGCGTTCAGCTCGGCCAGCCCGGCCTCGTCCACCAGCCGGTGCACCGGCTGCTGGTACCAGCGGTAGGGGCCGGTGTCCGCGTCGAAGCACATCCGCACCGCCTCGGGCAGCACCTTGTCGCCCGCGTTCTCCTGCCCCTGCGCGAACAGCGCGACGTGCGCGAACTGCTCGGCCGGCGGCGCCTGGCGCTCCGACGGCGCGGCCGGCCCGGTGCGCACGTACCAGGCGTGGCAGCCGGTGTCGGTCGGGTCGGCGGCCAGCCCGTCGCGGGCGTAGGCGTGCGCGTCCCGCTCCCGGCCCAGCAGCCAGGCCAGCCGGGCGAGCTGCGCGAAGGCGCGGGGCGCCACGTCGGGCGAGGCCGCCGCCAGCAGCAGGCGGGCCTCGGCCTCGGCGTAGCGGGACAGCGCCATCAGGCACAGGCCGAGCGTCTCCTGGCAGCGCGGCGCGTCCAGCCGGTCGCCCACCACGGGGGCGAGGACCTCCACCGCCTCGTCGTAACGCCCCTGCTGCCGGTAGACGTCGGCGACCGTGCGGGCCAGCCCCAGCGAGGGCCGCACGGCGAGCAGGTGGGGCGCGCAGTGCGCCAGCAGGTCGGGGTGCTTGCCGCCGGGCAGCGCGCAGTACGCCGCCCAGAACTCCTCGTCACCCGTCTCGAACCGCCGCCGTGCCGCGGCGGCGGGACCGAACCCGGGCGCGTCGGCCGGGTGGTCGAACCGCAACACGGCCACGTGCGGCGGCACCGGCGTGTCGTCGTCCAGCCGCCGGGTCGGGAAGTCGTACCGGCCGTCGAGCGGCACCAGCACCCCGTCGGCGGGTCCCGGCACGGGCACCTTCGCGCCGGTGAACCGGTCCGCCGCCGCCCCGTCCACGTCGTCGAGCTGGATCACGAACAGGCCGTCCGGCGACAGCGCCCGCCGGTCGTCGGGCAGCAGCCGCGGCACCGCCGCCACCCCGCGCCGCAGCCGCAGCAGTTCGCCGAGGTCCCCGAGGACGACCATGTCCGGGGTGAGGGCGACGACCGTGTCGTAGCCCTCCAGCCGGAAGGCGTCCGCGCGGCCGGCGGCCCGGCGCGGGACGATCCGCGGGTGCAGCCGCCGCAGCCCGTCGAACGCGGAGTCCGCCAGCCCGGGATGGAGGACCACGACGTCCTCGCACACCTGGGGGTTGGTCAGCGCCAGGCTGCGCAGCAGGGTGGCCACCGCGGGCAGGGTGTCCTCGCCGGTGTGGACGGCGAAGGCGATCCGGCGCTTGCCGGTGATGGTTCTGCGGTCGTCCGCCAGGGAGTGGCTCATCGCAGGGCGATCCTCATCTTGCTGTCGTCGACGTGCGTCGCGTGGTCCCGGACCCAGTCGGCCTCCCGCGGCCGCAGCCGGCCGGGCGAGGAGAAGCCGACGAGGTCCAGGCGGGGGCTGACGTCCAGGAAGTCCAGCAGCCGCAGAACGGTGAACGCGGTGCTGGTCGCCGCCTCCCAGCCGGCCTCGCCGAGCAGCGCCGGGTCGGTCAGCGGCCGGCGCAGGGAGGCGTCCCCGACGTGTTCCTGCGCGCCGGGCGCCAGCCGTTCCCGCACGGCCCGGCGCCAGGCGGCGGCCGGGTCGCCGAACACCAGCCGGACACCGGCCGGCAGGGTCCAGGCCGGTCCGTCCCAGGGGGTGTCGCCGCGCAGCGTGACGGCGTGCAGGTCGGTACGTCCGCCGCCGTCCCCGGCGCGCGGCCACAACCCGTCGCAGCGCACCACCAAATCGTAGCCGTCGAGGCCGGCGCCCGGGCCGCCCGCGGCGCTCTCCGCGTCCCCGTGCACCAGCGCGACCGACTTCCCGGCGACCAGGGCGCGCAGCCCGCTCACCCCGACCGGGGCGGTCTCGCCGGCCGCCCGCTCCGGGACGCCGTCCCGCTCGACGAGCCGCCGGTAGCCGCCGTACAGCTCCAGCAGGCGCCGCACCCGGGGGTCGGCGGGGCCGTGCTCGGCCACCCGGGCCCTGACGAAGCCGGCGAAGCGTTCCGAGGCGGCCGCCGTGGGCCCGCCCAGCACCTCGCCCAGTTCCCGGCCGGAGCCGGGGAAGAGCGCGACGGCCGCCTCCAGGCACGCCCGCCGGCGCCGCAGGGTCTCCACGCGGCGGGCCACCCGCGGCGTCCCGCCGCCGCCCTGCAGCTCCAGGTAGCGCTCGTACGCCCGCAGCGCCTCCTCCTCGCGGCCCAGCCCGTCCAGCGCCAGGCCGCGCAGCCGCCACGCGCCCTTGGACCGCTGCCGCAGCTGCGCCGAGATCCCGGCGACCTCCAGGGCGAGGCCGAGGGCGGCGTCCCCGCCGGCCTCCAGGGCCCGCTCGCCGACCTGGAGCAGGGCGGCGAAGGGGTCGGCCGACGGGGTGCCGAGAGCGGCCGTGTAGCCGCCGATCGCCTCGGTCAGCCGGGCCTGCCGGGGAGCGGACCCGGTGCCGTGCGCCGCGAGGTACGCACCGCAGCTGCGGCTCCCCGCGGCGAACAGGTCCAGCCTGGCGGCCTCCTTCTTGCGTGCCGTGAACAATCCCGCCAGGGGGTTCGTCATCGCGCTCCACCGTCCTCGGATCGGAGGACGAATGTGCCGCAGCGCGAGTGTTCGAAAGTGGCTTCCGGGTGGCCGGTGGGTGAACTCTCCCCAGCCGTGCCCCGTCTGTCAGCGCTTGACCGCCTTCTTCAGGGCCCGGGCCCGCCGCACCACCCGGCGGGCGGTGGAGTTGCGCGGCAGGAACGCCAGCCGCTGCGGGATGCCGCCGGGCAGCCCGAGCGCGGTGAGCCGGCGCCGCTTGAAGTACCGCTGGGTGCGCGGGCCGAAGTGCCCGGCGAGGAACCGCTCGGCTTCCGGGCGCAGCCGCGGGTGGATCTGCGGCTGCATGGTGAAGCCGACGGTGGTGATCAGCTCGCCCAGCAGCTCGGCGGGGAGCGCGTCGCGCCGCTCGCCCTCCAGCCGGTCCAGCAGCACGTCGGCGAGGGTGACCGGCACCCGGTTGCTGTTCTGGTACGGCGTGAGCCGGTCCAGCAGCGGTTCGGTGCCGACGGCGGCGACCGGCAGGCCGTAGAACTCCTTCGCGGTGAACAGGGCGGTGGAGAAGCAGCCGACGACCAGCGCGGGCCGGGCCGTCGCGAACAGCACCTCGGCGAGGACCGGGGTGTCCACCACGGTGAGGCCGACGCCCAGCTTCTCCGCCTCGGTCTCCAGGGCGAGGCTGTGGCTCGCCGGCGCCGAGGGGTGCGGCTTGAACACGATCGCGCGGTGGCCGCGCTCCACCGCGCCCCGCATCATCCGCAGGTGCAGCTCCTCCTCCTCGGCCGGGGAGAGGATGTCCAGCGCGGACAGGTACTGGCCGAGCAGCAGCGCCGCGTCGGCCTCCAGCGCGGGCAGCTCGCCGCCGGCGCCGGTGAGGGTGCCCAGCACCTTAAGGAAGGCCTGCGTCGGCACGACCTCGGCGGGTACGTCGAACTCGGTGAGCAGCATCGGCGTCAGCCCCGGCACCAGGTCCAGGTGGAGCAGCCGCCGCACCCGCGTGCCGACCAGCGGGTCGATCTTGGAGCGAGTGGGGCCGTAGCTCATCAGGCCGTCCGCGTAGACGTGCACGGGCGCACCGGTGAAGATCTGCGCCAGCGCCAGCGCCGGGTTGACCTGGATCGACTCCAGGACCAGCTCCACCCGGTCCTCGCCCAGCTCCCACCGCTGCCGCAGGTAGCGCTCCAGCAACGGCTGGTCGTCGGCGCGCGGCGCCCAGGCGCTCGGGTGGTAGGGGTGGATGACCTCGTTGTACGACAGGACGCCGTCGAAGTGGCCGCGCAGCGGCTCGAAGCCCGGCATCCGGTCGACGGACGGCGTGGTCTCCGGGGTGGCGGTGTTGTTGAACACCAGCAGCAGCCGGCGGTCCGCCTCGTCGAAGCAGCCGGAGTCCAGCGCGGCGGCCAGCGTGGCGGCGCCGTACAGCGTGGAGACGCAGAAGATCTGGGTGGTACGGGACATCAGGCAGCCGCCTTCGCTGTGGTGATCCGGCGCCGGAGCCTGCGCAGCTTGGCCGCGCGCCGCATGTCCATGGTGTCGAGCACGTCGCCGAGGGCGTCCTGCGGCATGCGCCTTATCGCCGCCGCGGCCATCACCCGCAGCTGCCTGGCCACGGCCGGCTCGAACTTGCCGATCTCGGACAGGTGGTGGGCGATGATCGCGCAGTAGGTGCGCACCGCCTTGGGCAGCAGCCTGTCGGCGTCCGGGTCGGCCGCGGTCTCCTCCACCACCTGGTCGAAGGCGCGGATGAAGTCGAGCTGGCGCACATCACCGATCTGGGTGAGGGAGGTGGCCACGCCCCGGCGGTAGAAGACGCCCAGCAGGTTGACCACGGCGAAGGACTCGGCCTCGCGGTGCAGCTTCCAGATCCAGGGACGGTCCTCGGCGGTGCGCAGCCCGTCGGTGAAGTGCAGCAGGCCCCGCTCCAGCAGCCGGCGGTGGTAGACGCCGGCCCAGGCGTAGGCGTAGTCGACGGAGGTGGTGCGCTCGACGGGCAGGATCGCCTCGCGCGGGTTCAGCACCTCGTTGCGCCGCCCGACCGGTACCCGGTGCACGGAACGGGCGCGCGCCGTGGCCTGCACGTGGTCGGTGCGCACGAAGTCGCACCCCAGGTCCTCGACGGCAGCCACCAGGTCGCCGAGGTGGCCGGGGGCCAGCCAGTCGTCACCGTCGAGGAAGGTGAGGTACTCGCCGGTGGCCAGATCGATGCCGGTGTTGCGCGCGGTGGCCAGTCCGCCGTTGGTCTCGTGACGGACGTGGCGCACCTGCGCGACCTCGGACAGTTCCTCGGCGGCGCGTTCGAGGAGGGCCGGGGTCCCGTCTCTCGAATGGTCGTCGACCAGGATGAACTCGAAGTCCCGTCGAGCGTTCGCGCGAAGACTCCTGAGGGTCTCCGGGGCGAACTGCTGAACGTTGTAGAACGGCACGATCACGGAAAGCTTGGGCACCCGGGAGAGACTAGGAGCAGGCCCCGCAGCGGAATTTGCCGACTGGTGTATGGGGGGTGAACTCGACGTGTCGGAACGGTACATGCGCTGTACTTTCACGGCGCCGACGAGCCAGTTCGGCTGCCGGTGGGCTGCTGTTTACTTTTTGTTGCGCGCTGGTTGGGCCACAACTAGAAAACCGTCCCTAGCTTTTAGAACGTGCCACCACGTACTACGAAGCCCACGCGGATCGCGGTGCTCGCCGACTCGGACACCCGGTGGAAATGGGGTGCGCTGACCGCGGGCCGCATCGCTCCGGCCCCGTCCATGGAAGCCGCACCGCTCGACGGGGCGCAAGTCGCCCCCTCGCTGGACGGTTTCCTGCTGCGCGGCCGGGCCACCCCCACGCCCCGGCAGCTCACCGAGGTGGGGGTGAGCGCCGACTCCCTGCGCGAGGTCACCGCCGTGGAGTTCCTGCGCGCCATGGGCGAGAAGGAGTACGACCTCGTCGTCCTCGCCCTCGTCGGCGGCGGCGTCCAGGCGATGCTGCACGGCCTCGGCCGGGTCTGGGCCGACCGCCCCGACCGGCCGGTCGTCGTCACCGGCTACGTCGGCGTGGTCTACGAGAAGCTCGCCGACGGCCTGCTGCTGCGGCACGGCGCGGACCTCGTCCTCGCCAACTCCCGCCAGGACGCGGAGCGTTTCCGGGCCGTGTACGAGGGGGTCGGCGCCGACGCCTCCGCCGTCACCGAGGTCGCGCTGCCGTTCCTCGGCGGCGCCCCCTACACCGGCGAGCACGACCCCTACACGGTCGTCTTCGCCGCCCAGCCGTCGGTGCCGGAGAGCCGCAAGGACCGTGCGTACCTGCTGAACCGGCTCATCCGGCACGCCCGCAAGCACCCCGAGCGGGAGGTCGTGCTCAAGCTGCGCTCCAAGCCCGGCGAGCACACCACCCACATCGAGGAACTGCCGTACCAGAAGCTGGTCCAGAAGGCCGACCCGCCGCCCAACTTCCACCTGAGGTACGGGAACATGGGCGAGGTCCTGGACCGCACCGACCTGCTGGTCACCGTCAGCTCCACGGCCGCCCTGGAGTCCCTGCACCGCCGCATCCCCACCGTGGTCCTCACCGACCTCGGGGTGCGCGAGGCGCTCGGCAACCACCACTTCGTCGGCTCCGGCTGCCTCGCCTCCTGGGACCAGCTCGACGAGGGCCACCGGCCCACGCCCGACGAGGACTGGGTCGCCCGGCAGGGCGTGGCCGCCGACGGCGGGTACGACACCGCCTTCGACGCCGCCCGCGAGCGCATCGCCAAGCTGCTCGCCCGCCCCGGCGGCCTCTCCCCGCTCACCCCGTACTACACACCCGTCACCGCCCCCGGCTACCTGCCCGGCATCCTCGCCCGCCACCACCTCGCGCCCGACGGCCACCCGCTGCCCGGGGCGCCCGCCGCCGACAAGGAGCCCGGCCCGGTCCGGCAGGTCGTGCGCCGCGCGGCCCGCGGCGCCTACCGGCACGGCGTCCAGCGCGTCGCCCCGGTGATCCGGCGGATGGGCGAGCTGTGACCGCCCGGACCGACGGGCGGGCCGAGACCGCCGTCCCGACCCCCGACCGAGAGGTACACCTCATGTCCGATCCGCAACCGGTACGCCGCGTGCTCGCGGTCATCCCCGCCCGCGGCGGCTCCAAGGGCGTACCCGCCAAGAACCTCGCCCCCGTGGGCGGCGTGCCGCTGGTCGTCCGGGCCGTGCGCGAGTGCCTGGCCACCCGGCTGGTGACCGACGTCGCCGTCTCCACCGACGACCAGGCCATCGCCGCCGCCGCCCGCCAGGCCGGCGCCGAGGTGGTGCTGCGGCCCGCCGCCATCGCCGGGGACACGGCGACCAGCGAGGCCGCGGTGCGGCACGCCATGGACGCCCACGAGGCGGCGCACGGCGCCCCCGTCGACGTGGTGCTGCTCGTGCAGTGCACCAGCCCCTTCCTGGTCCGCGAGGACATCGACGGGGTGGCCGCCGCGGTCGCCGAGGGCGGCGCCGACACCGCCGTGACCGTCGCCCCCTTCCACGGCTTCGTCTGGCGCGAGGGCGCCGACTCCGGCGAGGAGCCCGGCGGCCACGGCGTCAACCACGACAAGTCCTACCGCCCCCGCCGCCAGGACCGCCCCCAGGACTTCCTGGAGACCGGCGCCGCCTACGCGATGGACGCGGCCGGCTTCCGCACCCACGGCCACCGCTTCTTCGGCCGCACCGAACTGGTCCGCACCGACCCGGCGCGCGTCCTGGAGATCGACGACCCGCACGATTTGGCCCGCGCCCGCGCCCTGGCCCCCCTCTTCGACGGCGCCCGCCCCGGCGCCCTGCCCACGGCCGCCGACATCGACGCAGTCGTCCTCGACTTCGACGGCACCCAGACCGACGACCGGGTGCTGATCGACTCCGACGGGCGCGAGTTCGTCTCCGTCCACCGCGGCGACGGCCTCGGCATCGGCGCCCTGCGCAAGGCCGGGATGCCGCTGCTGATCCTCTCCACCGAGGTCAACCCCGTCGTCGCCGCCCGCGCCCGCAAGCTCCGGATCCCGGTCCTGCACGGCATCGACCGCAAGGACCTCGCCCTGAAGCAGTGGTGCGAGGAACAGGGCGTCGCCCCCGAGCGGGTGCTCTACGTCGGCAACGACGTCAACGACCTGCCCTGCTTCCAACTCGTCGGCTGGCCCGTCGCGGTCGCCGGCGCCCATGACGTCGTCCGCGGCGCCGCCCGCGCGGTCACCACCGCGCACGGCGGCTCCGGCGCGATCCGGGAGATCGCCGGCTGGCTGCTCGGCCCCTCTCTCGACACCCTCACCCAGTAAGCCAAGTTAGGACACCCCTGATGAGCAACTCCCGTATCCGCAAGTTCGGCGACCGCGAGGCCGGCCCGGGCCGCCCCGTCTACATCTGCGGCGAGATCGGCATCAACCACAACGGCGAGCTGGACAACGCCTTCAAGCTGATCGACGTGGCCGCCGAGGCCGGCTGCGACGCCGTCAAGTTCCAGAAGCGCACCCCCGAGATCTGCACCCCGCGCGACCAGTGGGACATCGAGCGGGACACCCCCTGGGGCCGGATGACGTACATCGACTACCGCCACCGCGTGGAGTTCGGCGAGGACGAGTACCGCCAGATCGACGCGTACTGCAAGGAGAAGGGGATCGACTGGTTCGCCTCCCCGTGGGACACCGAGGCCGTCGCCTTCCTGGAGAAGTTCGACGTCCCCGCCCACAAGGTGGCCTCCGCCTCCCTCACCGACGACGAGCTGCTGCGCGCCCTGCGCGCCACCGGCCGCACCGTCATCCTCTCCACCGGCATGTCGACCCCGAAGCAGATCCGCCACGCGGTCGAGGTCCTCGGCTCGGACAACATCCTCATGTGCCACGCCACGTCCACCTACCCGGCCAAGGCCGAGGAGCTGAACCTGCGCGTGATCAACACCCTGCAGCAGGAGTACCCGAACGTCCCGATCGGCTACTCCGGCCACGAGACCGGCCTGCAGACCACGCTGGCCGCCGTCGCCCTCGGCGCCACCTTCGTCGAGCGCCACATCACCCTCGACCGCGCCATGTGGGGCTCGGACCAGGCCGCCTCCGTCGAGCCGCAGGGCCTGGAGCGCCTCGTCCGCGACATCCGCACCATCGAGGCGTCCCTCGGTGACGGCGTCAAGAAGGTCTACGAGTCGGAGCTCGGCCCGATGAAGAAGCTGCGCCGCGTCACCGGCGTGGTCGCCGAGGCGGAGATCGCCGCCGCGGCCGGCGAGCCGGTCAACGTCTGACCCGCGCGCCCCACCCCACCCCACGCCCAAGACGGGACGGTCACACGCCGATGAGCCCCCGCGCCGGGAACGCCGGCCCTCGCACTCTCGCCTTCGTCGAGAGCCCGGTACAGCTCCTGAACGTACTGGAGTGGGCGCACACCCGCGCCCCCCGGACGGGGCTCACCCTCGTCGTCCTGTCCCCCGTGGACCCCATGACCCGGGGCCAGCTCCGCCGCATGTCGGAGCTGGCCCGCGAGGACGGTCACGAGGTCCGCTGGGAGGAGGCGCGGGGCGGGGCCTCGGCCCCCTTCCGCACGGTCGGGGGCCTGGCGGGCCTCCTCCGCCGGGCCGAACGCGTCGTCATGGGGGACCCGTTCTCCCGCTACGTGCAGCTCCTCCTGACCATCACCCGCGCCCGCGACCTGGTCGTCGTCGACGACGGCACGGCCACCATGGAGTTCGTGGGCCAGCTCGCCCGCGGCGAACGCCTGGTGCGCTGGCACCGCAAGGGCAGCCGCCCGGGCCCCCGCGACCTGGTCTTCGCCCCGGTGTCGTCCTCGGCCCGCCGCCGGCTCACCCCGGCCGGGGACCGGCGGGTGGAGGTCTTCTCCTCCATGCCGATCGAGGAGGCCCCCGCCGGCGTCACCGTCACCGCCCACGACTTCGCCTGGACCCGGGCCCGCTTCGGCCCGCCCCGCATCACCAAGGGCGCCGACATGGTCGGCACCTCCCTGGTGGAGACCGGAGTCGTGGACGCCGAGGCCTACCTCGACGCCGTCCGCCGCCTGGCCAGGACCCACGGCGCCACCCGCTACTTCGCCCACCGCCGCGAGTCGACCGAGAAACTCCACCGGCTGGCCGTGGAGAGCGGCCTGGAGGTCGTCCGCCCCGACCTCCCCCTGGAACTGATCGCCCGCCGCGGCCCGGTCGGCCGTACGATCCTCAGCTTCCCCTCCACGGTCGTGCACACCCTCCCGCTGGCCCTGGCCGGTACGGAGGTCAGGGTCGCCGTCTGCGACATCGACCCGGCCTGGCTGACCCAGGGCGCCTCCCCCCGGGCCCAGGGCTTCCTGGACGGGGTGACGGGGACGGCCCGGGGGGTGGAGCGGCTGCTGGCGGTGCCGGGGACCTGACGTTCCCTGCCCCGCGCGGCCGTGCGCGGGGCTGCCGTCGGGGCCGGCCGGCGGGGAGGGGCGGGCGGCGCTAGTCGGTGAGCACGAGCTGGCTGACGACGCGTACGGCGTCGGCGATGACGTACCCGTCGGCGTCGTCGGACAGTTCGACGGTGACCGGCCGGTCCGCGGTGAACTGGTAGGAGCCCAGGCCGACCCACTGGCTTCCGCGTGCGCGCTGGTCGACGCGGACGACGGTGGAGCCGTTCGCGTGGTGGACGGTGAACGGGGCGTTCGACGCCCGGTTCGTCTCCGCCGTGTACCAGACGGCCACCTGGTAGAGCCCGTCGGCCGGCACGTCCGTCTGCCAGCGCGCGCTCCCGGTGCCGGTGCCCGCCGGAAGGGTCCGGTAGTTCAGGCCGTAGTACCCGCTGACGCCGGTCGCGGAGTTCCAGGCGCCGGCCACCGAGGTGTGGGCGGTGGTGTCGTTGTCGAGCACGGTGCCCTTGTGGACGAGGCGGACGGCGTCGGCGGCGACGTCCGCACCGGCGCCCGCGGAGAGGGAGACGGTGCCCGCGCCGCCGGCCTGGAAGGTGAAGGTGCCGAGCCGGACCCAGGCGCCGCCGCCGGAACCCTGGTCGACGGTGACGGTCGACGTGCCCTCCGCGTGCCGGACCGTGTACGAGGCGCTGGAGGTGAGGGCCGGGTCGGCCGGGTACCAGGTGTAGACCGAGTAGACGCCGTCCACGGGGACGTCCGGCCGGAACCGCATCGCGGCGGTGCCGGTGCTCGCGGTGTGCCGGTGGTAGCCCTGCCCGTACATCTTCACGGGGTTCCCGTCGGTCACCGCCACCCGGCTCCAGGCCCCCGAGACCACCTCGGTCGCCGGGACGAAGTCGGTGTCGGCGATCGCGTCCGGCACGTCCGGGGCGGCCCCGCCCGTGGTCAGCGTCAGTTCGTCGACGCCGATGCCCTTGTCGCCGCCGTAGCCGAGGCCGGCCAGGGTGAACCGGACCGTGTGCGCCCCGGCGGCCAGGGCGGCGGTCCCCAGCCGGTAGACCTGGTAGCCCTCACCGACCGCCACCGAGGTGTCGGCGAGCGACGCGAGGTCGTTCAGGACCGTCGGGTCGACCAGGCCCTGGCTCAGGTTCCGGCCGTCGACGCTCACCCTCAGCTGTCCGCGGTAGCGGTGCCGGTGCAGCCGTACCGCGACGTCGTAGGTGCCCGCGCCGGCGACGTCGAAGGGGACCTCGACGTAGTCGCCCACGCCGCCGGGGGCGGTGTAGCCCAGTCGCCTGCCGCCCGTGGCGTTGGCGTCGGACACGAGCGACGGTGTGCCGCCGGTGTCGGTGCGGGCGCTCGCGGTCGCCATCTCGTAGTCGTACCGGGTGAGTCCGGGGCCGGTGGCGAGGCTGTCCCGGCCCTTGGTCAGCCATTCCAGGTCGAACCGGGCGACCGCGATGCGCTCCGGGTACCCCGCGAGCGCGCCGTCGCGTCCGTAGACCAGCAGGATGGTGCCGTCGGAGAGCCGGGCCAGGTCGGAGTAGTAGGACGGCCCGCTGTTGACCACCCTGCTGTACCGGTAACTCGCTCCCTCGTCGTAGGAGATCGAGACGGTCATGTTCTCCCGGGCCGAGGAGTCCGGGCGGCTGAACAGCAGCCGGTCGACGGCGCCCACGCTGTAGGCGAGCAGGCCGGCGTCCGTCGAGACGAACGGCTTGACCGCGCCGTCGATCACCGGCGTGGACCAGGTTTGCCCGCCGTCGGTGCTGGTCGAGGTGGCACGGTAGCGGGTCCCGCCCGAACCCCACCGGCCGTTGAGGATCACGGCGCCGTCGCTCCGCTCGTACACCCGGGCCTCGTTGACCGGATAGGCGGCGTCCACCGGTGCCGGCTCGCCGCGCTGCCAGGTCGCGCCGTGGTCGTCGCTGTACAGCGCGTCGAAGCCGTAGTTGTCGGCGGGGGCGCTGTCGGGGGCGCGGTGGGTGATCGGCATCATGAGCCGGCCGTCGCGGAGCTGGATGCCGTGACCGGGGATCGGGCTGTTGCGGGTCCAGTCGTAGGGGTTGTCGGCGAACAGCGCGGTCAGTTCCTCCGCGGCCGACCAGGTGAGCCCGGCGTCGTCGCTCCGCTTGACGAACAGCCTTCCGGTGCCGCTCGCGTCGGTGGAGCCCTTGTAGAAGAGGAAGACCGAGCCCGTCTGCCCGTCCACGACCGGTGTCGGGTTCCCCCAGCTCTGGCCGGTCTGCGCGGGCACCACCTTCTCGCTCGCCGACCAGGTGAGGCCGCCGTCGGCGCTGCGGCGGACGAGCAGGTCCTTCTCGCCGCCGTCCCCGACGGTGAACCGGCCCTCGGTGAAGGTGAGCACCACGTCGTCGGGCAGTTCCCGCCCGTCGGCCGCCGGCTGTGCCGTCCCCTTCGGGATCACGGCCAGGCCCTGTACGTGGAGACTGGCGTAGGCGTCGTCGTCGGTCGAGTCCCACAGCTCGGACTCCTCGAACGACCCGGCGTCGGCCACCGAGGCCGTGGCCGCCGCCGTCGCCGCCTCGGCGCCGGCCGGTTCCGGCGTGGGGAGCGCCGTCAGGGCCAGTAAGCACGCCAGGCCCGTCCAGGCCACCCGCAGCGTTGTTCTTCGTCTCCAGCGAGTCATGTCCTCGTCCCTTCCGCCGGTTGCCCGGACGAACGTCGGCTGCCCGGTGCCGAACGCGAGGCGGCCGTCCCCGGGCGCGGTGGGAAAAACGATTCACACGGTAATCACCGGCACCACCGACCACGTCCGCGCAGCCGAAGGTTCAGCGTCCGTACGCCGGCCGGACACAGTGGCGGCGGGACGCTCCTCAGGGGCTTCAGGGGCTTCAGGGGCTTCAGGGGCTTCAAGTGGCTCAGGGGGGATCAGGAGGCCGCCGGCGGCTGCCAGCCGTCGGTCAGGATGCGGAAGATCTCCTCGATCGCGGCCCGGTGGTCGGGCTGCCCCTGGGCGAGGGCGGGGGCGTCCAGGACGAACCGGGCGAGCGCGGCGCAGGCCAGGTTGTCGTGCGCCACGCCGAACTCGTCGGCGATGGCCGCGGCCAGGGTGGCGGTGTGCCGGACCCACATCCGTTCCGCGTACGCGCGCAGCGCCGGGGTGGAGTCCACCAGCCGGTTGAACTCCACCCGCTGCGGATGCTCCGCGATCGGCAGCCAGGTGGCCAGCACGTGCTCCCGCAGGGCGTCGGGGACGGTGCTGCCCGCGGCGCGGTCGCGCACGGCCGAGACGAGGGCGGCGTCGGTGCTCTCCTCCCGGTCGAAGACGAGCGCCTCCTTGCCGCTGAAGTGCTTGAACACGGTGGTGACGGAGACGTCGGCCGCCTCGGCGACGTCCCGGACGCTTACGTGGTCGTACCCGCGCTCCAGGAAGAGGCGGAGCGCGGCGTCGGCGATCGCCTGCCGGGTCGCCGCCTTCTTGCGTTCGCGGCGCCCGGTGGCGGGGGCGGAGCCGGCGGGGGTGGCAGAGCCGGCGGGGGTGGCGGGGGCGGTGGGCTCGGGCATGGGAGCCATCCTAACCGGTCACGGCATCCGTAGCTTTATTGAATCTGTAGCTAAGTTGTCAGATTACACTTTTGCTCGTACGGTGATCCCGCCCGCTTCCGCCGAAAGGACACCCATGGCTTCCCCGCACCCCTCCCGCGCCCGGATCAGCGTCGTCGGCGCCGGTCCCGGCGGCCTGACCTGCGCCCGCATCCTGCAGCGGCACGGCATCCCGGTCACCGTCCACGACCGTGAGCCCGGCCCCGGCTCCCGCGACCAGGGCGGCTCCCTGGACCTGCACGCCGACAACGGCCAACTCGCCCTGCGCGCGGCCGGCCTGCTGGACGCCTTCTTCGAACACGCCCGCCCCGAGGGGCAGGAGATGCGGCAACTGGACCTCACCGGCGCGATCACGGACCACCGGGTCCCGGCACCCGACGAGATGTTCAAACCGGAGATCGACCGCGGGCAGCTCCGCCGGCTCCTGCTGGACTCCCTCGCCCCCGGCACCGTGCGGTGGGGACAGGCGCTGGAGGAGGTCGGCGGCCCCGCCGACGGGCCCCGCCGCCTGCGCTTCGCCGACGGCTCCACCGTCGAGGCGGACCTGGTCATCGGCGCCGACGGCGCCTTCTCACGGGTCCGCCCGGCCGTCTCCGACGCCACTCCCGCACACACCGGCGTGAGTTTCCTGGAGGCGTGGTTCGACGACGTCGACCGCCGGCACCCCGAGATCGCGGACCTGGTCGGCCGGGGCGGCGCCCACGCCCGGGACGGCGAGCGCGCCCTGTTCGCCCAGCGCAACGGCGGCGGCCACATCCGCGTCTACCTGATCCAGCGCGTCCCGGCCGACTGGATCCGCGCGAGCGGCCTGACGCCCGGGGACACCGACGGCATCCGCGCCCTGCTCCTGGAGCGCTACGCCCACTGGTCGCCCCGCCTGCTGAAGACGATCACCGACAACGACGGCCCGTACGTCGACCGCCCGATCCTCGCCCTGCCCGTGCCGCACACCTGGGAGCCCAGCCCCACGGTGACCCTGCTGGGCGACGCGGCCCACCTCATGCCGCCGCTGGGCGTCGGCGTCAACCTCGCGATGCTCGACGCCGCCGAACTCGCCGCGGCCCTCGCGGAGTCCGACACGGTCGAGGACGCCGTCCGCCGCTACGAGAAGACGATGCTGCCCCGGTCGACGGAGATGGCACGCCGACTGGAGGGCGGCGCGGAGCACTTGATCGCCGACGAAGACGGCGATGACGGCGACGGCTACGGACACGAGGGCCCTGGAGCGTCCGGGGACGTGTGACTGACCGCGCCGACCCGTCGGGGCTGATGCCCGGAGTCCTCCGGGCCGCCCGGCCTCCCCTCCCGCGAGCACTCCGGCTTCACCGCGCGGAAGGGACCGCGGCTGCCGGGGGACGGGCCGGCGCTGCGGGGGAGGGGGCGCGGGCCGCGCGGCCCGCACCGGGCGGCCGGTTCCCGACCGGAACGCCGGCCCCGGCCGACCGGGCTGTCGTCACGGCACGCCGAGGTCGGTCACCAGGCCGGACGCGACGACCTCGACGGGCCGCCCGGAGCGTTCCGCGGCCGTCTCCCGGGCGGTCACCGCGTCCGTACCCGGCGTACTCGACGAAGCGGCCGCCGCCCCCTGGGCCGCGGGCGGCCGCGCACCGCGACCGCCGGGGACCGTCAGTCGCACGCCCCGGGCCCCGTGCCGCGCCCGTCCGCCCGGATCCGGGTGCCGCCGGATCCGGGTGCCATCGGAAACGAATGCCTCGTTCCCCTGGGCGTTCACGAATGACGGTGCGCGGGTCCCGGCCGGGCCGCGCCGACGCGTAGGAGGGGTGAGGCGTGGTAACCGTGAGGAGGGACGGGTGACGGACGGGTGACGGACCGGCCCGGTGCGCTGCGCCCAGTCGGTATTCGGTGGGTTTTACCCAACCCGGCCGCCGCATACGCGTCCGGCGGCCGGATTTTCGTCCCCTGACGGGCTGAAGTTTGTTGATCGTGGGTCGGTCGGCCGTCCGGGCGTCCTACCCTTCAAAGGGTGAAGCAACTGATGTCACTGGAGTCCGAAGCCGACGTCCCCGGAGAAGCCACGCCGCCCGGCACCCTGCCGGAGGTGCTGCGGACGGAACTCGTCGCTTTCCGTCGCGACCTGCACATGCACCCCGAGCTGGGCAACCAGGAGTTCCGCACCACCGCCGCGATCAAGGAGCGGCTGGAGCTGGCCGGGCTGGCGCCACGGGTCCTGCCCGGCGGCACCGGCGTCATCTGTGACATCGGCGCCGACCTGCGGCGCCCGTCCGCCGGACCCGGCGTGCTCGCCCTGCGCGCCGACATCGACGCCCTGCCCATCCCGGACGTCAAGAGCGGATGCCCGTACCGCTCGACCGTGCCCGACCGCGCCCACGCCTGCGGACACGACGTGCACACCACCGTCGTCCTCGGCGCCGGCCTGGTCCTGGCCGCCCTGCACGAGCGCGGCGCGCTGCCCCGCCCGGTCCGCCTGATCTTCCAGCCCGCCGAGGAGGTGCTGCCCGGCGGCGCCGAGGACGTGATCGCGGCCGGGGGGCTCGACGGCGTGCACCGCATCCTCGCCGTGCACTGCGACCCCCGGGTGGACGCCGGCCGGATCGGGCTGCGCGAGGGCCCCATCACCTCCGCCTGCGACCGGCTGGAGATCGCCCTGGACGGCCCCGGCGGCCACACCGCCCGCCCGCACCTCACCACCGACCTGGTCACCGCCGCCTCCCGGGTCGCCGTCGACGCCCCCGCGCTGCTCGCCCGGCGCGTCGACAGCCGCGGCGGCCTCTCCCTGACCTGGGGCCGCATCGAGTCCGGCCACGCCGCCAACGTCATCCCGCAGCACGCGGAGCTGTCCGGGACCGTGCGCTGCCTCGACCTCGACGCCTGGCGGCAGGCCCCCGACCTGGTGGTCGCGGCCATCGACGAGATCGCCAACCTGCACCGCGCCAAGTCCGAGATCACCTACGTACGGGGCGTCCCGCCCGTCGTCAACGAGGTGACCAGTGTCGAACTCCTCCAGACCGCGATGGTCGCCCGGCGCGGCCCGGACTCCGTGGAGTCCACCGAGCAGAGCCTGGGCGGCGAGGACTTCTCCTGGTACCTGGAGCGCGTCCCCGGCGCCATGGCCCGCCTCGGCGTCCGCCCGCCCGGCGAGCGCGCGGTGCGCGACCTGCACCAGGGTGACTTCGACGTGGACGAGCACGCCATCACGGTGGGGGTGGAGCTGTTCACGGCCGCCGCCCTCATCGACACCGGCGTCTGAACGCGGGGTGCCAGGCCGCCTGGCACCCCGCCCGAGCCGGCCCAGGCCCTGAGCGCGCGTTCGCGTACCGGGCTGACCGGCTCCCCGCCGCATCCAGGCTGCTTGCCGGCAGCCACCGCGGCGCTGGTGGTCATGCGCTTCCCCCTCCTGCGTCGTTGTTCGTACGGTGGTGCGGTGCGGGCCCGGAAAGGGGCGCGTGCGCGGGCACGGTGAGAGCTGCGGACCACACCCGCCGGTCCCGGTCGTGGGACTGGACACGCACCATGTGGTCGAGCTCCGCGACGCACGGAGCGCACGCGTACACGTCACCCGTGGCGCCCGGTGTGGACACGGAACCGACCCACAGCACGCGCACCCCCTCGCGTCGGCAGTACAGCCAACAGGTGCCGGTCACCCAGGGGTTGCCGTCGTCCGGCTGTGCGACGAGCGGCCACGCGTCGCGCCACGGGCGCGTGGCGGCGGGGGCGAAGATCACGCCGAGTGCCCGTCGGCCCGCGCGAGCCGGCCGCGTACCGGGTCCTTCACGTGCAGGAAGCCGCCGGCCTTCTCGATCTCGCGCGCCACCTCGTCGTACTCCTGCGGCACGGAGGAGATCATCGAGCGGCACGCCGTGAGCACCGCCCCGGCCGCTCCCTCCTTGACGCGTTCGACGGCTCGCCACAGCCCGTCACGCCCTCGCGGCGGCAGCAGGCCCGCGCGTTCCTCGATGACGTCCGTGACCTCCCACCCGAACGCCTCGGCGTACTCCCTGCACTCCCGGCCGGGGCGCGCGATATCCGTCGGGGGAGCGCCGCACAGGTAGATCACGCAGCGGAACCGCTCGGCCTTCGCCGCCGCGGCCCGTACGTCGGCCTCACCCGGCGAGACCCCCGCCGCCGCGTCCGCCAGTGCCTGACGCCGTCTCAGGTCGCCCTCGGTGCGGCGGCGGGCCGGTTCCTGCGTCTGTGCGCTCTTGTAGCTGACCATGCGTCAACTGTGCTCGATCGATCACGCACGGTGAAGTGACGAGACGTACGACGGGGAGGGGTTGCCCGGCCCCGGCTCGTACGCTCCGTACGACTCACGCGATCAGGGGCACGCCGATCACGTCGCTGATCCTGCGCACGCGAGCCGTCGACACCTTCGCCAGACGCTTGCCGATGACACCGGGCAGCGCCTGGTGCCTGACCCACTCCGGGGCGTCGAGCCCCACCTCGATCAGGGTGTCTCCCGCCTGGTCGTAGAGGCCGGCCGCGCACTGGGCGAGGGCGACGTCGAGCTTGTAGCGGTTGCGGGCCACCTTCGACATGGATGCGGGAAGTTTCTTCATGTCCGGCTGGCCGGCGAGCGTGAGTGCGCGCCCGTAGTTCCTCAGCGCTACGTGGATTCCGACGGCCTCGGTCTTCGCTGCGGTCGGACCGAAGCTCGTCCCGTACAGCTTCTCGTCCCGGCCGAGCCTCGCCGCCGCGGCGTGCGCCTGCGACAAGTAGTCATCGGCCGCGCTCTCGTCCTCGCGCCGCGACGCGGCCACGGCCGCGGAGATCATCAGGCGACCGTACGCCAGCAACTGCGGGCGAGAGCCGGTGCTGAACGACGGCTCGATCGCTACTGCCGCGCGCTCGGCCACGGACACGGCGCGCGGCAGCTTGGCGCCGCGCAGGTGGATCCACGACAGCGTGGACTCAAGCAGCGCCGTCAGCACGGGGTCGTCGACGCTCCGCGCGAGGTGTTTCGCTGACGTCAGCGCGCTCAACGCGAGGTCACGTTGCCCGAAGCCGTTCGAGCACGACGCGGCTACGCGGTACGTGCTGGCCAGGATCGATCCCAGTCGCTCACGCTCGCTGCCGGTGGCACCGGCATACCTGACCTGTCCTTCCATGAGGACCTTCGCGGCATAACTGCTCACCTTGGCCGTGTCGCTCGCCCAGTAGGCGTCCCAGGCGCGGTCGCGGGCCTCGCTCAGTTCCTCGACGGTGCTCGGGTCATCGATGCCCTCCCACTCGCCGAGGGCGCTCTCGTGCACGGCATCGGACAGTCGGCGCAGCGCGGCGCGGTCAGCCTGATCCATGCCTCGACGCGGCGCCTGCTGCCCCAGGATCACCGACACGTCCGTGTTCAGCGCGTGGGCGAGCTTCAGCAGGGAACCGACGGACAGCTCCCCCCGGTCCTGCTCGGCCTTCTGCACCAGGGCCAGGGACAGCCCCGACGCCTCGGCCAGCCCCTGCTGGGTCAGATCGGAGCCTCGCAGGTGCTTGATGCGCTTACCGGTCGTCAGATCTGCCCAGTTGCTCACGGTCACCCCAGTGGGTCTGTTTCGCTCCGGCTTGCCGTACCTCGATGGTAAGGCCGGTGGCCGGACGTTTCCGCCCCCTTCGAACCACTGGTTCACCGCCCCGTAACTCCCTCCGCCACGAATGGATAACGGCCCCGAGGAACCCCGTTCCCAGGAGTTTCTACGCGCGTTAATGTGGCCGAACCGGGCACCCGCCGCGGGGACTTGAGGGATGGGGAACTTCAGATGCGTCGGACAACGAGTCTGCGCCGGATACCGAGACTGACCAGCGCCGTGGTCGGGGTCGCGTCGCTCGCGCTCGCCGCCACCGCCTGCGGAGGCACCAGCACCGAGGACGGCGGTGACGACGGCGGCGCCAAGGAGGACCTGGGCCTGGCCATCGCCTACGACATCGGCGGCAAGGGCGACCAGTCCTTCAACGACGCCGCCTACGCGGGTCTGGAGCAGGCGAAGAAGGAGTACGGCTACAAGACCGCCGACATCGAGCCCACCGACGGCGAGACCGACGCCGACAAGGAGCAGCGGCTCGCCTCGCTCGCCCGGCAGGGCTACAACCCGGTGATCGGCATCGGCTACGCCTACGGCGCGGCGATGGAGAAGGTCGCCGCCGACTACCCGGACACCACCTTCGGCATCGTCGACTCCGTGGTCGAGGGCGACAACGTCGCCTCCCTCGTCTTCGCCGAGAACGAGGCGTCCTACCTGGCCGGCGTCGCCGCCGCCAAGGCGACGAAGACCAGGACGGTCGGGTTCGTGGGCGGGGTCGACGTACCGCTGATCCACAAGTTCCAGGCCGGCTTCGAGCAGGGCGTCGCGGACACCGACCCGAAGGTGAAGGTCCTCTCGCAGTACCTGACGCAGACCGCCGAGGAGGGCGGCTTCTCCAGCCCCGACAAGGGCAAGGCCGCCGCCGAGGGCCAGATCGAGAAGAAGGCCGACGTCGTCTACCAGGCGGCCGGCCTCTCCGGGCAGGGCGTGATCGAGGCCGCCGCCGCCAACGAGGTGTGGGCGATCGGCGTCGACTCCGACCAGTACCGGCAGGAGGCCCTCGCCCGGTACAAGGACTTCATCCTCACCTCCGCCCTCAAGGACATCGACGGGGCCGTGTTCGCGCTGGCGCGGTCGGTGGAGGACGGCGAGCCGCTCACCGGCACCAAGACCTTCGACCTGAAGTCCGACGGCGTGGGCCTGTCCGAGAGCAACCCGAAGTACGCCGAGGCCGCCGGGTTGAAGGACGCCGTCGCCAAGGCGAAGGACGGTATCGTCAACGGCTCGATCAAGGTGCGGACCGAGCCGTAGGACGCCCCGCCCGGCCGTCCCCGGCGGACGGCCGGGTGTCACGGAACGCCACCTTCCGTTCGCACCCGGCAAGAGTTGGGCACGGCCCGATAACAAGGTGGACAGAAGGGGTTTTCAGGCACGTCTACGCGCGTTAATCTGCGGCGAACCCAGCGCCGCAGCCGAACCCCGTCCGGCGCTTGCACGACAGGAGCACCACACATGCGCCGGATTTCCCGGATCACGGTCGCAGGCGCAGCGACCGCCTCCCTGGCCCTCGCGCTCGCCGCCTGCGGTGGTACCTCGACCTCTTCCTCCTCCTCGGAGTCGGAGGGCGACAAGGGTCTCGCGATCGCGTACGACGTGGGCGGCAAGGGCGACCAGTCCTTCAACGACGCGG
The DNA here is from genome assembly GCF_054956795.1 of Streptomyces sp. SYSU D01066-1. Lineage (NCBI taxonomy): Bacteria > Bacillati > Actinomycetota > Actinomycetes > Kitasatosporales > Streptomycetaceae > Streptomyces > Streptomyces sp. SYSU D01066-1. The sequence goes on from NZ_JBUDHV010000023.1 coordinate 36,315, forward strand.
CCTACGCGGGCCTGGAGCAGGCGAGGAAGGAATTCAAGTACGAGACGGCGGACATCGAGCCGACCGACGGTGAGACCGACGCCGACAAGCAGCAGCGCCTGGAGTCCCTCGCCAAGCAGGGCTACAACCCGATCGTGGGCGTCGGCTACGCGTACGCCGCCGCCGTCAAGGGCGCGGCCGAGAAGTTCCCGGACGTCACCTTCGGCATCGTCGACGACTCCACCGTCGAGGCGGAGAACGTCGCCGACCTCGTCTTCTCCGAGGAGGAGGTCTCCTACCTGGCCGGGGTCGCCGCCGCCAAGAGCACGAAGAGCAACGTGGTCGGGTTCATCGGCGGTGTGGACAACCCGCTGATCCACAAGTTCCAGGCCGGCTTCGAGCAGGGCGTCAAGGAGACCGACTCCAAGGTCGAGGTGGTGTCCCAGTACCTGACGCAGACCGCCGAGGAGGGCGGCTTCTCCAGCCCCGACAAGGGCAAGGCCGCCGCCGAGGGCCAGATCGAGAAGAAGGCCGACGTGGTGTACGCCGCGGCCGGTCTGTCCGGGCAGGGCGTGATCGAGGCCGCCGCCGCCAACGAGGTGTGGGCGATCGGTGTCGACTCCGACCAGTACCAGCAGGAAGCCCTCGCCGAGTACAAGGACGCGATCCTCACCTCGGCGATGAAGGACGTCGCCAAGGCGGTCTACAGCCTGGCGAAGTCGGTCGAGGACGGCAAGCCGGAGACCGGTATCGTTCGGGGCGATCTGAAGTCCGGTGAGGTGAGCCTGTCGGACTCCAACCCCGAGTTCGCGGACGACGCCGAGCTCCAGGAAGCCATCGACACGGCCAAGGAGAAGATCATCAGCGGCGACATCAAGGTCAAGAGCAGCTGACAACGGCAGCACCCGCACCGTGCCACCAGCGCGGTGGCGCAGCTGCTCGGCGGGGTACGGGAAGGCGCCCTGGGGCGTCCCTCCCGTACCCCGCCGAGCCAGGTGTGCCGCCGCTTTCGACGCCGTAGGGGCGCTACACGCGTAGACGGCCCCCGTCCCCAGGAGAGTGCGCCATCAACGCGTCCAGCAGCCCTCCGGCCTCGGCAGCGGCGGGCAGCGGTCAGGCGACCGCCGTCCAGCTCGCCGGGATCACCAAGCGTTTCCCCGGAGTCGTGGCCAACCACGACATCCACCTCACCGTCCGCAAGGGCACCGTCCACGCCCTCGTCGGCGAGAACGGCGCCGGCAAGTCGACGCTGATGAAGATCCTCTACGGCATGCAGAAGCCGGACGAGGGGACGATCGCGGTCGACGGCGAGCAGGTCTCCTTCTCGTCCCCGGCCGACGCCATCGCGCGCGGCATCGGCATGGTCCACCAGCACTTCATGCTCGCCGACAACCTCACGGTCCTGGAGAACGTGGTCCTCGGCAGCGAGAAGCTGTACGGCATCGGCGGCCGGGCCCGCCGCAGGATCCAGGAGATCAGCGAGCGCTACGGCCTCGACGTCCGCCCCGACCTGCTGGTCGAGGAACTGGGCGTCGCCGCCCGCCAGCGCGTGGAGATCCTCAAGGTCCTCTACCGGGGCGCCCGCACCCTCATCCTCGACGAGCCGACCGCCGTGCTCGTGCCGCAGGAGGTCGACGCGCTCTTCGCCAACCTGCGCGAGCTGAAGTCCGAGGGCCTGTCGGTCATCTTCATCTCCCACAAGCTGGGCGAGGTCCTCTCCGTCGCCGACGAGATCACCGTCATCCGGCGCGGCACCACGGTCGGCACGGCCGTCCCCTCCGGGACCACCCCGCGCCAGCTCGCCGAGATGATGGTCGGCAGCGAACTGCCCACCCCCGAGACCGCCGAGTCCACGGTCACCGACCGCCCGGTCATCACTGTCGACAAGCTGCGCCTGGCCGCCCCCGGCGGCAAGGCCCTCCTCGACGACGTCACCTTCACCATCCACGCCGGCGAGGTGCTCGGCATCGCGGGCGTCGAGGGCAACGGGCAGACGGAGCTGGTCGACGCCCTGATCGGCCTGCGCGCCCCCGACTCCGGGTCGATACGCCTCGCCGGTGACGAGATCACCGGCTGGACCACCCGCAAGCGCCGCGAGCGGGGCGTCGGCTACATCCCCGAGGACCGCCACCGCCACGGCCTGCTCCTGGAGGCACCCCTCTGGGAGAACCGCATCCTCGGCCACGTCACCGAGAAGCCCAACGCCAAGGGCGTCTGGCTGGACATCAAGGCCGCCCAGGACGACACCCGCCGCATCGTCGAGACGTACGACGTGCGCACCCCCGGCATCGACGTCACCGCCGCCTCCCTGTCCGGCGGCAACCAGCAGAAGCTGATCGTCGGCCGCGAGATGAGCCACGAGCCGCGCTTCCTGATCGCCGCCCACCCCACCCGGGGCGTGGACGTCGGCGCCCAGGCCGCGATCTGGGACCACATCCGCGAGGCCCGCCGCGAGGGCCTGGCCGTGCTGCTGATCTCCGCCGACCTGGACGAGCTGATCGGCCTGTCCGACACCCTCCGGGTCATCTACGACGGCAGGCTCGTCGCCGACGCCGACCCGGCCGCCATCACGCCCGAGGAACTGGGCTCCGCGATGACGGGCGCGGCCACCGGCCACCTGGAGCACGAGGAAAGCGACGAACCCGGCACGTCCGAAGCCGCCGGGAAGGACGAGGCCCGCTGATGAAGAAGTACGACAAGGAGCGCGTGCTCCTCGCGGTGGCCGGACCGGTCATCGCGCTCGCCGTGGCCTTCGTGCTGAGCGCGATCGTGCTGATCGCCTCCGGCAAGAACCCGGTGGAGCCCTTCGCCCTGATGTTCGAGCAGGCCGGGTTCTCCGACATCCAGGTCCTGATCGTCAACCAGGCGTCGATGTACTACATCGCCGCCCTCGCGGTCGCCATCGGCTTCCGGATGAACCTGTTCAACATCGGCGTCGACGGCCAGTACCAGCTCGCCGCCATGATGGCCGCGGTCGTGGGCGCCCACGTCGCCCTCCCGGGCGTCCTCCAGATCCCGCTGCTGCTGCTCACCGCCGTCCTCACCGGCGCCCTCTGGTCCGGCGTCGCCGGCGTCCTGAAGGTCACCCGGGGCGTCAGCGAGGTGGTCGCGACGATCATGCTGAACTCCATCGCCACCGCCGTCATCGGCTACCTGTGGCTGCCCGACGTCTTCGGCGTCAAGGTCGGCAACAACAACACCACCGGCGAGATGCACGACTCCGGCTGGGTCCCCGGCATCGACCTGGGCGCGGCCGGCGAGATCTACGGCCTGGTGATCCTCGCCGTCCTGCTCGGCATCGGCTACTGGGTCGTCCTCAACCGCACCCGCTTCGGCTTCGACCTGCGCGCCTCGGGCGCCTCGGAGACGGCCGCCTCGGCCAGCGGCGTGGACCCGAGGCGCATGGTCCTGACCGCCATGCTCATCTCGGGCGGACTGGCCGGCCTCGCGGGCCTGCCCATCCTCCTCGGCGACACCCACACCTACAGCCTCAACTTCCCCACCGGCATCGGCTTCCTCGGCATCGGCATCGCCCTGCTGGGCCGCAACAGCCCCGTCGGCATCGCCTTCGCCGCCCTGCTGTGGGCCTGGCTCGACAAGGCCAGCCCCGAGCTGGACTTCCACGGCTACGACAAGGAGATCGCGGTCATCATGCAGGGCCTGATCGTCCTGGCCGTGGTCGTCTCCTACGAGGCCGTACGCGAGTGGGGCCTGCGCCGCCAGCAGCGCCGGGTCGGCGCCGAACTGGCCGCCGGGCACGTCCTGGGCGCCACCGACAACACGGACAAGGAGGTGGCGGCCCGATGACCACCGCGACCGACGTCAACCAGCCCACGCTGAAGCCCGCGGCCCCCACCGGCCGCCGCGTGTCCCTCCCCGTCCTCCTCCTGGTCATCGCCGGAGCCCTGGCGCTGACCTCCCTCGTCCGCATCATCACCGGCGCGGACGGCATCACCAACGTCAGCCAGATGTCCACCGCCCTCCAGCTCGCCGTGCCCATCGGCCTCGCGGGCCTCGGCGGTCTGTGGGCGGAGCGCGCGGGCGTCGTCAACATCGGCCTCGAGGGCATGATGATCCTGGGCACCTGGTTCGGCGCCTGGGCCGGTTTCCAGTGGGGCCCGTGGAGCGGCGTCCTCGTCGGCATCGCCGGGGGCGCGCTCGGCGGTCTGCTGCACGCCGTCGTGACGGTCACCTTCAACGTCAACCACATCGTCTCCGGTGTGGCGTTGAACATCCTCGCCCTCGGCGCCACCCGCTACCTGGCCCCCCTCGCCTTCGAGGGCCACCAGGGCGGCAGCGCCAAGCAGTCCCCGCCGGTCGACTCACTGGGCCACTTCACCGTCCCCGGCCTGTCCGACGGACTGAAGTCGCTCAACGACCAGGGCTGGTTCTTCGTCTCGGACCTCGCCGGCCTGCTCGGCGGCCTGGTCACCGACGTCTCCTGGCTCACCCTGATCGCGGTCGCCCTGATCCCCGCCACCTGGTGGATCCTGTGGCGCACGCCGTTCGGCCTGCGGCTGCGCTCCTGCGGCGAGAACCCGGTCGCCGCCGAGTCCCTCGGCGTCAACGTCTACACGTACAAGTACCTCGCCGTGATCATCTCCGGCGGTCTGGCCGGCCTCGGCGGCGTCTTCCTCTCCATCGTCGCCAACCCCTTCTACCTGGAGGGCCAGACCAGCGGCCGCGGCTACATCGGCCTCGCCGCGATGATCTTCGGCAACTGGATGCCGGGCGGCCTCGCCGTCGGCGCCGGCCTCTTCGGCTACACCGACAGCCTCAACCTGCGCGGCGGCTCGGCCAACGTGCACGCGCTGCTGCTGCTGGGGGCGCTGCTCCTGCTGGCCGGCGCCATCTGGCTGGCGGTCCGCAAGAAGTACGTCAAGGCCGCGATCACCGTGGTCGTCGGCGCGCTGGTCTTCGCCTGGTACGCGGGCACCGACGAGGTCCCCAACCAGGTCGTCTCCGCCACGCCGTACGCCATCACCCTCGTCGTCCTCGCCCTGTCCGCGCAGCGCCTGCGGATGCCGAAGGCGGACGGCATGCCGTACCGGAAGGGACAGGGCAAGTGACCGGCGTCGTCGACTGGGAGTCGCTGCGCCAGGCGGCCCGGGACGCCATGTCCCGGGCGTACGCCCCCTACTCCGGCTACCCGGTCGGCGCGGCGGCCCTGGTCGACGACGGCCGCACCGTCACCGGCTGCAACGTGGAGAACGCCAGCTACGGCCTCGGCCTGTGCGCCGAGTGCGGCCTGGTCTCCGCGCTGCGGAACTCGGGCGGCGGCCGGCTGACCCACTTCACCTGCGTCGACGGCCACGGCGAGGTCCTCGTCCCGTGCGGTCGCTGCCGCCAGCTGCTGTACGAGTTCGGCGGCGCGGACCTGCTCCTGGAGACCCCGGCGGGCGTCCTCCCGCTCGCGGAGATGCTCCCGCAGGCCTTCGGCCCCGACCACCTCACCAAGTAAGCAAGGAAGTCCCGTCATGGCCATGGACGTCATCTCCGTCATCCGCACCAAGCGCGACCGCGGCGAACTCAGCGACGAGCAGATCGACTGGGTCATCGACGCCTACACCCGCGGGGAGGTCGCCGACGAGCAGATGTCGGCCCTGGCCATGGCCATCCTCCTCAACGGCATGAACCGCCGCGAGATCGCCCGCTGGACGGCGGCGATGATCGCCTCGGGCGAGCGCATGGACTTCTCGGCCCTGTCCCGCCCGACCGCCGACAAGCACTCCACGGGCGGCGTCGGCGACAAGATCACCCTCCCGCTGGCCCCGCTGGTCGCGGCCTGCGGCGCCGCCGTCCCGCAGCTCAGCGGCCGGGGCCTGGGCCACACCGGCGGCACGCTGGACAAGCTGGAGTCGATCCCGGGCTGGCGCGCGCTGCTCTCCAACGCCGAGATGCTGGACGTCCTGGACTCCACGGGCGCGGTGATCTGCGCGGCGGGTGACGGCCTGGCCCCCGCCGACAAGAAGCTGTACGCGCTCCGGGACGTCACCGGCACGGTCGAGGCGATCCCGCTGATCGCCTCCTCCATCATGTCCAAGAAGATCGCCGAGGGCACCGGCTCGCTCGTCCTCGACGTGAAGGCGGGCAGCGGCGCCTTCATGAAGACGGCCGAGGACGCCCGCGAGCTGGCCCGGACCATGGTCGGCCTCGGCACCGACCACGGCGTGAAGACGGTCGCCCTGCTCACCGACATGTCCACCCCGCTCGGCCTGACCGCGGGCAACGCCCTGGAGGTCCGCGAGTCGGTCGAGGTCCTGGCCGGCGGCGGCCCGGCGGACGTCGTCGAACTGACCCTCGCCCTGGCCCGCGAGATGCTCGACGCGGCGGGCCTGCGCGACGCCGACCCGGCGAAGGCGCTGGCCGACGGCTCCGCGATGGACGTCTGGCGCCGCATGATCAGCGCCCAGGGCGGCGACCCGGACGCGCCGCTGCCCACCTCGAAGGAACAGCACGTGGTGACGGCCGGCGCCACCGGCGTCCTGACCCGCCTGGACGCCTACGACATCGGCGTCGCCGCCTGGCGGCTGGGCGCCGGACGCGCCCGCAAGGAAGACCCGGTGCAGGCGGCGGCGGGCGTGGAACTGCACGCCAAGCCGGGCGACGAGGTCCGCGCGGGCCAGCCCCTGCTGACCCTGCACACGGACACGCCGGAGCGGTTCGCGTACGCGCTGGAGGCGGTGGCGGGCTGCTACGACATCGCGGCCCCGGGGACGGAGTTCAGCGGCTCGCCGGTGGTGCTGGAGCGCATCGCCTGACCTGGGGACTCCCCGATCGGGTGAACGGGACCGGTGGACCGGCGCCGGTCCCGTTCGGCATGCTGGGATCGGTGATGACCGTTAGGAGACCGCCGTGAGCGCACTCACCGTGAGCCAGGACCCCGAGCAGAGCTGGGACGATCTCGTCCGGTTCTGGGAGGAGACGGAGTGGCCCGAGGGCAGCAAGGTGGAGATCATCGAGGGGATCATCACCGTGTCACCCACTCCGGCCTACCGCCACAACTTGATCGCGGCACGTCTTCAGCGCCGCCTCTACTCCGTCGTTCCGCAGGAGTGGGAGATCTTCCAGACCCTCGCCCTCGCCGTGCCGTCCAGGCTGGGCATGCTCGTCCCCGACCTCGTGGTCGCTCCGGCCGACCATGACCGGCAGGAGGCCAGCCACATCCCCGCCTCCCTCGCCGAACTGGTCGTCGAGGTCACGTCCAAGTCGAACGCCCGCCACGACCGCGTCACCAAGCCGGCCGCCTACGCCACCGCCGGCATCCCGCTCTACCTGCTGGTCGACCGGTGGGCCCCGGGCGGCCCCACCGTCACGCTGTACGGCGAGCCCCAGGGGGACACGTACCGCACGCTGCACGCGGGCAAGTTCGGCGACCCGGTCGAACTGCCCGCACCCTTCGGGCTGAAGCTGGACACCGGCGAGTTCCCGGTCGGCTGACCGGCGTCACCCCAGCACCGTCGCGATCACCACCAGCACCGGCACCGCCACCACCGTCGACACCAGCACCACGTCACGGGCCAGCCGCTCGCCCACCCGGTAGGCCGAGGCGTAGGTGTACATGTTCTGCGCGGTCGGCAGGGCGGAGGTCACCACGACGTCCAGCAGTCGCGCGCCCCGCAGCTCGAAGACGCCCGCCGCCAGCACCCAGACGACCGCCGGCTGGCCCACCGCCTTCAGGGCCACCGCCAGCAGCACCGGTCCCCGGTCCGGGCCCCGGAAGGGCATCGCGCTGCCGCGCAGGGATATGCCGAACGCCATCAGGACCGCCGGGACGGACATGTTGCCGATCAGCGTCAACGGGTCCATGACGGGCGCGGGGACGTGGAGTCCGAGGGCCGCCACCGCCACCCCGCTCAGCGACCCCACCGCGATGGGATTGCGCAGCGGGGTGAGCAGCCGGGACCACGGCGAGCCGGACCGCTGCGCACCGGCCAGGTCGAGGAAGGTCAGGCCGATCGGGGCGACCACGGTCAGCTGGAACAGCAGCACCGGCGCGACGAGGGAGGCGTCGCCCAGCACGTACACGGCGATCGGGATGCCGAGGTTGCCCGCGTTGACGTACCCCGAGCACAGGGCGCCGATCGTGATCCGGCCGGTGCCCCAGCGGCGTACCGCGCCGACCGCGACGAAGATTCCGGCCACCGCGACCGTGCTGAGCGCCGTCACCAGCAGCCGGCTGGAGAAGACCACCGACAGGTCGGCCCGCGCGCAGGTCGTGAACAGCAGCGCCGGGGAGGCCACGTGGAAGGCGAGCTTGGTCAGCACCTCGCGCCCCTGATCGCCCAGGTAGCCGCCCCGGCCGAGCAGATAGCCGACCCCGATCACGACCGCGATCACCGCGAACCCGGTCAGCACCCCTTGCACGGCACCCCCTGAGCGGCGCGAACGACCTCGGGTGACCTGCGGGAAGGGGGTACGTGCGACATACAGCAAACCCTCTGCTGTAGAGCGTGCGCAGGTCAATGTGACCCTGGCGGCATCCCCGCGGCAGGTCCGGATTCCCCGCTTCCGCAACCCGTCCCGTCGTCCCGGCGTCTGACCCCACGACGGACGGCTGCCGATCACCCGGGAGAGCACGTGGCGAAGAAGGACAAGGCGACGGCGGAGGAGAAGGACCGCGAGCGGTGGCTGGCGCGCTTCCAGGTACGGCTGGCCACGCAGCCGGGCGTGGACCGGGCCGTCGTGCTCCAGGGCGTCAAGGAGGTCACGGCGCACTGCGAGGAGACGGGGCAGCACCCGCGGACCGCCTTCGGAGACCCGGACGCCCACGCCGTGAAGACCGCCGCGCGGCTGGTCCCGGCGGACCGGGCGGAGCGGGCACGGCGGAAGGACAAGTGGCTGGACGTGCTCGGCTCCGTGGGCAAGAAGGCCGAACACGTCGCCGACCTGTGACCGGGGCGCCGCGCCCCCGGCGCCACCGATGAGTTCCGCGCCGGCCCCCGGTCTACCGGGACGTGGACGCCGTGACACCCGCCGTGCTCGTGCTGCCGGGGACCCTGTCGGGGGAGGCCCTGCCCCGGCTCTGTGCCGAGGTGCGCGCGCTGCTGGACGCCACCGGGGCCGGGGTGGTCGTCTGTGACGCCGGCGGGATGGGACCGCCGGGGCTCGCCGCGGTCGACGCGCTGGCCCGGATGCAGCTGACCGCGGCGCGGCGCGGGGGCCGGATCAGGCTGCGGGACCCCGCACCGGCCCTGCGCGCCCTAATCGGCCTGGTCGGCCTCCGCTTCGAGGTGGAGGGGGAGACCGAACAGCGGGAACCACCGCTTGGTGTCGAGGAAGCAGTGGAACCCGGTGACGCGGCCGGCTGAGATCTCCAGCACCTGGATCGCCCAGGGCGAGAAGCCGCCCTCCTGGGGGTCCGGCTTGTAGTGCGCGAAGGCCGGCAGCCCGTTGGCCTGGACCGGCACCAGACGGGAGCCGGCGCAGGACGCGCCGACGGTCGTCATGAAGCCGGTGATGTCGGCCGGGCCGGCCAGCCACAGGTCGAACGGCGGCATCGTCATGACCGCGTCCTCGTGCAGCAGCGCGGTGAGCGCCGTCATGTCGTAGCCCTCGAAGGCGGCCACGTACCGCTCCAGGAGCTTTCGCTGCTCCTCGTCCAGCGGGTCCGACACCGCCCCCGCGGTCTCCAGGTCCGCCCGCTCCGCCAGCGTCGCGCGGGCCCGCTGGAGGGCGCTGTTGACCGACGCCACCGTGGTGCCCAGCAGCTCGGCCACCTCGCTCGCCCGCCAGGCCAGCACCTCACGCAGGATGAGCACCGCCCGCTGCCTGGGCGGAAGCCGCTGCAGGGCGGCCATGAAGGCCAGCCGCACCGACTCCTTGGCCACCGCGGCCTCCGCCGGGTCGTCGGTCGCGGGCAGCGCCCGGGCGTCCGGCATCGGCTCCAGCCAGGTGTTGTCCGGGCGGGGCGTCAGGGCCGCCCGGGCCAGCGGGGTCGCCGAGGACAGGTCGACCGGGCGGGCCCGCTTGTTGCCCGCGGTCAGCATGTCCAGGCAGACGTTGGTGGCGATGCGGTAGAGCCAGGAGCGCAGACTGGAACGGCCCTCGAACGTGGCGTAGCTCCGCCAGGCACGGATCAGGGTGTCCTGGACCGCGTCCTCCGCCTCGAAGGAGGATCCGAGCATCCGGTAGCAGTACCCGGTCAGCTCGACCCGGTGCCGCTCCAGCGCGGATTCCAGCTCCGGCGTCACCGTGCCGTCGGTCATCGTCCACCCACCCCCGTGGCCGCCCTGCGGGCGCGTCTTCGCGCCCCGCACTCCGGAAGCTACCGCAGCGCACCGACATTGGCCCGTGCGGCCAGGGAATCAGCGGGTCACAGCGGTGCTGATCAGGCCGCGGCGGGGAGCTTCGCGGTCTGTCCGCGGGCCGCCCGGGTGCCGAGCAGGGTGACCGTCACGACCCCCAGCACCGCCAGCAGCCCGACCCCGACGGTGCCGGCCCAGCCCCCGGAGTGGAAGGCCACCGCGCCCACCGTGGAGCCGGCGCTGGAGCCGGTGTAGTACGCCGACTGGTACAGGGCCGACGCCTGCGCCCGGCCGTGCGTCGCCGTACGGCTGACCGCCGAGGACGCCACCGCGTGCCCCGCGAAGAAGCCCGCCGTGATCAGGACCAGGCCCAGCAGGACGAGGGGCAGGGAGTCCGCCAGCGACAGCAGCAGGCCGGCCGCCGTCGTGCCGCCCGCCAGGTACAGCGCGCCGCGCCGCCCCAGCCGGCCCACCAGCCGGCCCGACGTGGACGCGGAGACCGTGCCCACCAGGTACACCAGGAAGACGGAGCCGACGATGCCCTGGGGGAGGGAGAACGGGGCCTGCGTCAGGCGGTAGCCGATCACCGTGTAGACGCCGCCGAAGACCGTCATGAACAGCGCGCCGATCGCGTACAGGCGGCGCAGCAGCGGGTCGCAGAGGTGATCGCGGATCGTCCCGGCCAGGACGCGCGGGCGCAGCGACCCCGGGCGGAAGTGCTGCGGCCTCGGCAGCAGCGCCCGGAACGCCACCGCGCAGCCGACGGCGACGGCGCCGACCACGCCGACGGCCACCCGCCAGCCCCACTCCTGCGCGACCCAGCCGGTGATCACCCGGCCGCTCATGCCGCCCACGCTGTTGCCCGCCACGAACAGGCCGATCGCCGTGACCAGCGCCTTCGGCGTGACCTCCTCCGCGAGGTACGCCGTCGCGGAGGCCGGCACTCCGGCCAGCGCCGCGCCCTGCACCGCGCGCAGCGCGACCAGCACCGGCAGCGAGGGGGCGAAGGGGACCAGCAGCGCGACGGTCACCGCGACCGCGAGCGACGCCGTCATGACCGTACGCCGTCCGAACCGTTCCGACAGGGCGCTCATCGGGATGACGAACAGCGCCAGACCGCCGGTGGCGGCGGCCACCGTCCAGCTCGCGTCGCTCGCGGTCACCCCCAGGTCGCCGGAGATCAGCGGCAGCAGGGCCTGCGTGGAGTAGAGGAGCGCGAAGGTGGCCACGCCCGCGAGGAACAGGGCGAAGCTCATCCGGCGGTAGCCGGGGCCGCCCGGGGCCACGCGCGTGTCGGGGAGAGCGGGGACGGAGGTGGCGGCGCCCACGGTGGTGGACGCCCCGGTATCGGCGGGAGTCATGCCATGACGGTACGAAGCCCCTTACTCATCCGTCCAATGCATGAAACGTTCATAATCGTTCCCATGACGCATCAGCGAAGCTCACGAGGGCGGCTGTCACGGGACAGTGACACAGAAGACATCGTCACGCTGCTCGCGCCGCGCCTGGCGCACTTCGCCGGCGTGGCCCGCACCGAGCACGTCACCCGCGCCGCCCAGGAGATGAACGTCCCCCAGTCGACCCTCTCCCGGGCCGTCGCCCGCCTGGAGCAGGACCTGGGCGTCGACCTGTTCGCCCGGCACGGCCGCGCCCTCTCCCTCACCCCCGCCGGGCACACCTTCCTCGCCTCCGTCGAGCGCGCCCTCGCCGAGATCGAGCGGGCCGCCGACGAGGTCCGCGCGGACGCCGACCGCACCACCGGCAAGGTCGCCTTCGGATTCCTGCACACCATGGGCGCCGAGACCGTCCCCGGACTGATCCACGCCTTCCGCGCCGACCACCCCAGGGTCCGCTTCAGCCTGGTCCAGAACTACGGCGAGGCCATGCTGGAGCGGCTGCGCGCCGGGGAACTGGACCTGTGCCTGACCTCCCCGGTGCCCGACGCCCCCGACCTCGTCGCCCGCCGCCTGGACGAGCAGCGGCTGCGGCTGGTCGTCCCCGCCGACCACCGCCTCGCCGGCCGCCGCCGGGTGCGGCTCGCGGAGGCCGCCGACGAGCCCTTCGTGACCCTGGAGCCCGGTTACGGCCTGCGCCGCATCACGGACGCGCTCTGCGCGGAGGCCGGGTTCCGGCCCAGGGTGGCCTTCGAGGGCGAGGAGGCGGAGACCCTGCGGGGCCTGGTCGCGGCGGGCCTGGGCGTCGCACTCCTGCCGCCGCCGGCCGTGCCCCGCCCGGGGGTGGTGGAACTGACGGTCACCGCGCCCCGCGCGGCCCGGGAGATCGGCGTGGCGTGGCTGGCGGGGCGGGCGGACACGCCACCGGTGGCCGCGTTCAAGGAGTTCCTGCTCTCGAAGCGGGGCCGGCTGCTGCCCTGAGGCGTTACCGCCGCCAAGGCCGCCGGACCGGCGGTGCCGGCCTGTGGAGCGCGGGTGGGACCGGTACGCGTACCGGCCCGGCGCGGTGAAGCGGGAACCCGCCGAGACGGTCGGCCGACCTGGCGGGAATCCCCGGGCTTCAGCCCGGGGAGCGGAAGTCAACGCCGCGTCCTGCCGAACCCCACGGCCAGCGGCATCCGCAGCCCCAGCGGCGGCGGGGCGGCCAGCGCGTCGGCCACCGGCCGGGAGAACGGCCGCCCGAACAGCGCCCCCAGCGTGAAGTCCTCCACCAGCGCCGCCACCTCGTCGCGGTAGTGCCGCAACCCGTGCCCCTCGCTGTGCACTTCGAAGCGGCACACGTCCCGGTTGGCCTTCTTCGCCCGCGCCGCCAGCCGGAACGACAGCTCCGGGTCGCACCGCCCGTCGTCCGTGCCGTGCACGATCAGCACCCGCCGCCCGGTGAGCTGTTTCACCGGTTCGGGCGGTGCCGCGACGTCCTCGTCCGGCAGCCAGGGGGCTATCGCCAGCACGGAGTTGACGGCCTCGTGGCCGCCCGCGCGCAGCGCCGCCCGCCCGCCCATGCCGACGCCGACCAGGCAGACGGGGACGTCGCCGTAGCGCCGTACCGCCTCGTCGGCGGCCCAGGCGGCGTCCCGGGCGAGATGCGCCTCGCTGCCGTTCCAGCCCCGGTAGCGGTAGTGCACGACGTGGGCCGCCAGCCCCTCGTCGCGGCCGGCCCGGGTCAGCCGGCGCCCCAGCGCGCGCACGGAGGCGTTGGCCAGCAGGGGGGAGGGTCTGCGGCTGGAGACCTCGTCGCCCGCCGGGAGCAGCACGGCCACTCCGCTCACCGCCGCCGTCTGTGGACCCAGCGCCCGCCCCAGCCGGGCCTCGCGCACCGGCGTCGCTTGTTGTGCCATGACAAAACAGTGTCAGAAGAGCGGGTGTCCGCCATCCGTACGCGCGGTCACTGTTGCGTATCGGCCGGTGAGCCGGCCGCCCGGCCCCTTCCCGGGATCCGGCGTTCACCCCGTGATCTACGCGCGTAGGAGCTACAGTGCGGAGATGACGAGCCAGACCACCGCGAACTCCCCGACGCCGGACCAGATCCGCCGGGCGCCCAAGGTCCTGCTGCACGACCACCTCGACGGCGGGCTGCGCCCCGGCACCGTCGTCGAACTCGCCCGGGAGAGCGGCTACTTTGGGCTGCCCGAGACCGACCCCGGCGAGCTGGGCCACTGGTTTCGCCAGGCCGCCGACTCCGGCTCCCTGGAGCGGTACCTGGAGACCTTCTCGCACACCGTCGGCGTGATGCAGACCCGCGACGCCCTGGTCCGGGTGGCCGCCGAGTGCGCCGAGGACCTCGCCGAGGACGGCGTCGTCTACGCCGAGGTGCGCTACGCCCCCGAACAGCACCTGGCGGGCGGCCTCACCCTCGAAGAGGTCGTCGAGGCGGTCGACGAGGGCTTCCGGGAAGGGGAGCGGCGGGCCCGGGAGAACGGCCACCGCATCCGCGTCGGCGCCCTGCTCACCGCCATGCGGCACGCCGCCCGCTCCCTGGAGATCGCCGAGCTCGCCAACCGCTACCGGGACCTGGGCGTCGTCGGCTTCGACATCGCCGGCGCCGAGGCCGGCCACCCGCCCACCCGGCACCTCGACGCCTTCGAGTACCTCAAGCGCGAGAACCACCACTTCACCATCCACGCCGGCGAGGCGTTCGGACTGCCGTCCATCTGGCAGGCGCTGCAGTGGTGCGGCGCCGACCGGCTCGGGCACGGGGTGCGCATCATCGACGACATCCAGGTGGCCGCGGACGGCACGGTGAAGCTGGGACGGCTCGCCTCCTACGTCCGGGACAAGCGCGTCCCGCTGGAGCTGTGCCCCAGCTCCAACCTCCAGACCGGGGCGGCGGCCTCGTACGCGGAGCACCCCATCGGGCTGCTGCGGCGGCTGCGGTTCCGTGTCACGGTCAACACGGACAACCGTCTGATGTCCCACACCAGCATGAGCCGGGAATTCGAGCACCTTGTCGACGCGTTCGGTTACACGCTCGACGACATCGAGTGGTGTTCTGTCAATGCTATGAAATCAGCGTTCATTCCTTTCGATGAACGGCTGGCCATGATCAACGACGTGATCAAACCCGGATACGCGGAGCTGAGGTCCGCGTGGCTGTTCCGGTGAACCGCCCCACCAGCGGTTATTCCGGCGGCGAGGGGTGATCCGGGGGCGGGGGCGGACCGGGTGCGCGGGCTGCCTTTCGCCGCCCGCTCGCATTGCGATGTTTGCGGCGGACGGCGGTGCGTGTCTACGGTCGGGGACCGCTCGGATTCCCGATCTCCCATTTCGAGGACGCATTTCATGAAGCAGTCTGCTGTCAAGACCCTCGGTGTCACCGCCCTCGGTGCCGCCTTCGCCGCCGCCGGCGCGGGCGCGGCCAACGCGGCCCCGGTCGCCCCGGACCTCGGCCCGACGGCCGGCGGCGTCGTCCGTTCGCTCCCCGGTGCCGAGGGCCTCACCCAGGCCGTGCCCGGCGCGGCCGAGGCGCCCGGGGTGACGCGGGGCGCCGCGGCCCCCGCCGGGCAGTCGATCGCCGACCAGCTCACCAACGGTCCGGCCCAGCCGGTCGCCCAGCTGCTCGGCGGCCTGCCGGTCAAGGGCCTGGCGGTGGTCTGAGCCGCGCCCGCCACGACGCGCCGACGGGGCGCACCCGGTACTGCCGGGTGCGCCCCGTCGGCTTTCCAGAGGGAGGATCCAAAGGGACCCGGAGGGCCAGAGGGAGGGGTTTGGAGGGGGATCCAGAGGGAGGGGTCTGGAGGGGGATCCAGAGGGAGGGGTCTGGAGGGGGATCCAGAGGGAGGGACCCGGAGGGATCCAGATGGCCAGAGGGAGGGATCCGGGCGGATCCCTCCGGATCCAGGGGGAGGGACAGGGGTCCGGAGGGGGCGCCGCGGGGGCGGCCGTCACCAGGCCGCGCGCGCCGCCTTCTCCTCCGACGGGAGGAGGATCCACAGCGCCAGGTAGAGCAGGAACTGCGGACCGGGCAGCAGGCACGAGGCCAGGAAGACGACGCGCATCGTCGTCGCGGAGGTGCCGAAGCGTCGCGCCAGCGCGGCGCACACTCCGCCGATCATGCGACCGTCGGTCGGGCGGGCAAGGCGGGACATGGCGGCTCCTTCGTGAGCGTCGGTCCGAGGCGCCTTCGTCGGCCGCCTCATCTGCCCCCACGCTACGAGGACGAACAGGGGCGAAGCGTCGCTCTACGGGGCGATCCCGACCCTGGGAATCGTCGGGGTCCGACCCTGAGAGGGCTCCTCCTGGGGGAGGTCTCCGCTCTCCCCGGCCTGCGACCTGCGGCGGAGCCAGGCCCGGCCCGCCGGGACCACCGCGAGGTGCGCGAGGGCCACGCCCACGGTGTTCAGCAGCAGCGAGTCGATGTCCGCGACCCGGCCGGGCACCCCGGTCTGCAGCAGTTCGATGCCCAGGGAGAGCAGGGCGCCCGCGGCGGTGCTGCGCAGCAGCGAGGCCGGCGCCGAGACGACGGCGCGGCCGTTCACCATCGGCAGCAGGACACCCAGCGGCGCCAGCAGCCCCAGCCCGCCGCCGACGCACCGCACCGCCTCGGGCCAGCCCAGCGCCACCTCGGCCCGGATGCCGTCGAACGGGTGCAGGTTGGGGGGCGTCACCCAGGGGACGTCCAGGGGACGCAGCGTGAGCCAGGCGACGACCACGAGATGCGCGGCCAGGAGGACGCCTCCCGTCGCACGGATGCGGAGCGCGGCGCTGCCGCCGGAGAACCCTTGACGCTGCACGCCCCCCTAGACGCGGCCCCCGGCGCGGGTGGTTCCGGGCCCTCCCCCACACGGGTGAGTCATGCGCCACACCCCGGCCACGGGCCGCGGTCAGTCCCGGGTGACCTCGCTGGAGGGCGGTTCGTTGCTGCCCGGCCGGGCGCGGACCTCGTCCGTGCACACGTACCGGCGCGGCGCCCGCTCGTCCGGCCCGCCGAGGACCACGGAACCGTCGTCCTCGGCCACCGCCGACTGGGCGAAGGTGCAGACGGTCTGGGCGAGGGCGTACGAGGTGAGGTCGCCGGGCGCGGTGCTCAGCCGCAAGGTGGCGTCGGGGTCACCGTCCCGCGGCCCGGAGACCGTGATCCCGCCGGGCACGTCGGTGGTGTACCGGGCCTGTGTCTCGGCGGCCGAGGGCGGCGCGGCGAGCTGGTCCAGCAGCCCCCTCGCCACCGCCGGCCGGCGCTCGGCACCGGTCGAGCCCTCCGGCACCCGTACCGTCCGCTCCACCGTCACCAGCGAGGAGCCGCACAGCAGGGACACCCGCACGGTCACGCCCCGCGCGGTCCCGCTCGCCGCGTCCGGTCCGGCGGGCGAGCAGCGTACCCGCGACGGCGCGGGGCCGAAGTCCGTCGGCACCTCGGTGGCCCGGATACCGCATCCGGTGAGCAGTACCGCGAGCACGGGAAGCGCCAGCAGGCGGCGTACGGTCATCAGCCCTGTCCCTTCGCGTCCTTGCCCTTGCCCTCGCTCCCGGAGCCGTCGGCGCCGGCGCCGGCCTCCGTCAGCGACGACGCGTCCCGCGGCAGCCGCAGGGTGAACACCGCGCCGCCGTCGGGGGAGTTGGCCGCGCTGATCTCACCGCCGTGGATGTGCGCGTTGGCCAGGGCGATGGACAGGCCGAGCCCGCTGCCCTCGGAGCGCGGCCGGGAGGCGCTGGCCTTGTAGAAGCGGTCGAAGACGTGCGGCAGGACGTCCTCGGGGATGCCGGGCCCGTGGTCGCGCACGGCGATGACGACCGCGTCGTCCACCGCCGTCACCGACACCCGCACCGGCGAGCCGCCGTGCTTGAGCGCGTTGCCGATCAGGTTGGCCAGGATGACGTCGAGGCGGCGCGGGTCGAGGCGGGCGTGGATGCCGCGCTCGGCGTCCAGCTCGACGGCGTCCAGCCAGGCGCGGGCGTCGACACAGGCGGTGATCTGGTCGACGACGTCCACGTCGTCCAGGACCAGCCGGGCGGTGCCCGCGTCGAAGCGGGTGACCTCCATCAGGTTCTCGACGAGGTCGTTCAGCCGCCGGGTCTCGCTGACCACCAGCCGCACGGCGGGCTCGATCATCGGGTCGATCGACCCCGACCCGGCCTCCAGCTCCTCCTCCAGCACCTCCGTGACCGCGGTGATCGCGGTCAGCGGCGTACGCAGCTCATGGCTCATGTCCGCCACGAACCGCCGGGACGACGCCTCCCGCGCGGCCATGTCCTCGACCCGCTTCTCCAGCGACTCGGCCGCGTTGTTGAACGTCCGGGACAGGTCGGCCAGTTCGTCGGTGCCGGAGACCCGCAGCCGGGTGTCCAGCTTGCCCTCGCCCAGCCGGCGGGCCGCGGTGCCCAGCCGGTGCACGGGCTTGAGCACGGTCGTCGCCAGGGCCTGCGCGAGCAGCGCGGAGCCGATCAGCGCCAGCGCGGTCGCGATCCCCAGCGACCAGGCCAGCGAGTCGATGTCCTTGGCCTCCGGTTCCAGCGACTTGAGCATGTAACCGGTCGGCCCGCCGCCGACGACCCGGCTGCCGGCCACCAGGTACGGGGTGTCGTCGAGGACGATCCGCTGCCAGTACAGGTGGTACGGGGACTTGTTGGCCCCGGTGACCTCCTGCTTCCTGTTCACCGCCGTGCGCAGCGACCGGGGCACGTCGGACAGCGAGAAGCCGTCCGGCCCGCCCGCGCTGCCGTACACGGTGTCGCCGTCGGTGTCCTCGGCGACCAGCAGCACGCCGAAGCGCTGGCTGCTGTCGGCCATCTGGCCCGCGGTGTGCTGCAGTTCGTCCTCGGTGGGGTGCCGGGGCAGCGACCCGGCCCGGTTGCGCATCTCCTGCTCGAAGTCGCCCAGCACGGCGTCCTGGGCGCGGGTGAGCACCGCCTCCCGGTTCAGCCAGTAGGCGATCCCGGACGCGGACACGGCGGCGGTGAGCGCCACCAGCCCGAAGACGACGACCAGCCTGAGCCGCAGGCTGGTGAGGCGCAGCCGCGACCAGACTCCCCTGCGCGCCGCGGACCAGCCGCGGTGCCCCTGCGGATGTTCCTGTGTCACTGAGGCGGATCCAGCCGGTAGCCCACGCCCCGCACGGTACGGATCAGCGTCGGGGAGGACGGCACGTCCTCGACCTTGGCGCGCAGCCGCTGCACACAGGCGTCCACGAGCCGGGAGTCGCCGAGGTAGTCGTGCTCCCACACCAGCCGCAGCAACTGCTGCCGGGACAGCGCCTGGCCGGGCCGGCGGCTCAGTTCGAGCAGGAGCCGCAGCTCGGTCGGCGTGAGCTGGAGGTCCTCCCCGTTCTTGGTGACGGTCATCGCGGAGCGGTCGATGACCACGCTGCCGAAGGTCGCCGAGTCGGTGGACTCCCGCTCCCCGCGGCGCAGCACCGCCCGGATGCGGGCGTCCAGCACCCGCCCCTGCACCGGTTTGACGACGTAGTCGTCGGCGCCCGACTCCAGGCCGACGACCACGTCGATGTCGTCGTTGCGCGCGGTCAGCAGGATGATCGGCAGCTGGTCGGTGCGCCGGATGCGCCGGCACACCTCGAAGCCGTCGATGCCGGGCAGCATCACGTCCAGCACGATCAGGTCCGGCCGCTGCTCGCGCAGCAGCTTCAGACCGTCTTCACCGCTGGCCGCGGTGGCCACCCGGTGGCCCTGGCGCGTCAGGGAGAGCTCCAGGGCCGTGCGGATGGCGTCGTCGTCCTCGATCAGCAACAGGGAAGGCACGGTCTCATTCTGGCCCATGCGGGGGGCGGGGTTCGACCGGTGGGCGGGAAGCCGGTCCTCCTACCCCCGAACCCCGTGCGGGACCTGTGGTTTCGCCGTGACCGGGCGCTGTGACAGGTCTGTGACAGTCGGCGGACACGGCCATGAAGTGATCCCGGCATGATTTTCGGCACAGGCAAGACGGTGGCACCGCGAGACGGACACCGGTAACTCCACGACGGGGGGCGCATGATGAACACGCTGACTCGCAGCAGCACCAGCGCAGTGATCACGCGTCTGCACGACGTGAACGGGTTCCGGGGGCACGAGAAGTCCGGCACCGACGGGGGTCCCTCCCGCGCGAGCGTGTCCGAGCGCGGGGGAGGGCGGGGGTGCGCTCGCGGCGCCGCCGGGCGTCAGCACTCGACGACGTACATGTCGGTGGTCGACGCGAACACGGGGGAGAACCACGGGGGAACCGCGTACGGGGAGGACCAGGGGGAGCGGCGCTCGCTGTCGGAGGCGGAGTTCACCGCCTACGTCCAGGAGCGCCGCGCCTCCCTGTACGCGACCGCCTACCACCTGACCGGCGACCGCTTCGAGGCCGAGGACCTGCTGCAGAGCGCGCTGTTCTCGACGTACAGGGCGTGGGACCGGATCACCGACAAGGCGGCGGTCGGCGGTTACCTGCGCCGCACCATGACCAACCTGCACATCAGCGCCTGGCGGCGCCGCAAGCTCAACGAGTACCCGACCGAGGAGCTGCCGGAGACGCCCGGTGACACGGACGCCATGCGCGGCACCGAACTGCGCACGGTCCTGTGGCAGGCGCTGGCCCGGCTGCCCGAACTCCAGCGCACCATGCTGGTCCTGCGCTACTACGAGGGCCGCACGGACCCGGAGATCGCGGACATCCTCGGCATCAGCGTCGGCACGGTGAAGTCGAGCATCTGGCGCTCGCTGCGCCGGCTGCGCGAGGACGAGGTGCTCAGCTTCGGCCGGGACCGCGCGGACGCCTTCGGGGAACTGGTCGCCTGACCGGCCCGAGGGGGCGGGAAAAAAGTTCGAGCCGGGGTGTATCACGGGGGGCGCCCCGGGCTCTTACTCACGGGGGAGCACCACGGGGGAAACGGGGGAGTACGGGGGACACGGGGGAAACACGGGGGGAACGGGGAAGGAAGCGGGACTGGGGGGCCGGGGGGTCCGTCCAGTCCCGCTTCCGCGTGTTCCGGGTACTCGTGCGCGGGTCAGGCGTTCCCTGGGCTCCGGGTACCCGGGCCTGGGTCAGGTGTTCCCCGGGCTCCGGGTACTCGGGCCTGGGTCAGGTGGGGGTGGCCGTACGGGCCGTCGCGCACCGGCCCGCCGCCGCGGCGGCGGCCAGCCGGCCCATCGCCTCGTCCCGGTCGCAGGCGTGCGCGCCGAGCGCCGTCTGCCGGGCGATGATCGACCGCTCCTCGCGCAGCAGCCGCCAGCCGCGGCGCAGCAGGAACGGCACCGACTTGCGGCCCTCGCGCAGATCCCGCAGGAACCGGCGGCGGAAGGTGGTCAGCGGGCCCCGGCTCAGACAGAGCGCGTCGGCCAGCACGCCCAGTTCCCGGCAGCGCGCCACGATCTCCGCGGCGAACACGCCCTCCGCGATGAACAGCGGGGTCCGCCCGATGTCGACGGTGCCCTCGCCGGTCCGGGCGCTGAGCGCGATGTCGTAGACCGGCACGGCGGTACGACCGGTGCGGCACAGCCGGGCGATGGCGGCGACGGCCGTGTCCGCGTCCCACGAGCCGGGGTGGTCCCAGTCGATGTCCGAACTCCCCGCCACCAGCGGCAGCGTCGGGTCGGTGCCCTCTTTGTAGAAGTCGTCGAGCCGCAGCACCGGGAGGCCGGAGCGGGCTGAGAGGAGGGACTTGCCGGAGCCGGAGGGGCCGCAGAGCAGCACGACGCGGGCGGATATGGGCGGATGGGAGGTCACGGGAGACCAGTGTGCGGCATCGGACGGCCCCGGGCCGACCCGGCGGGGCGGGTTTGCGGCGGGCGTCACATGTGAACCGCGCTTCACGGGGCCCCGGGTGGAGGAGCCCGGGTGGCGCGGTCCGGGGACCCGCCAAGCGGTGCGGCCCAAGTGGGTCACCGGGACGCGGACCGCCTCCCGGCCGATGACGTACGGGACCCGGTACCCGCCGACGCACGGTCGGCGGGGGTCCGGTGATCGGTACGGGGCCGGTCCCGCGGGGCGGGGGCCGTTGGCCAGGTCGTCGACAGGCCGTCGCCAGGCCGTCGACAGTGTCGAGGGCCGTCGTGCGGCCGTCCGGACCGTCTTCCGGGAAACGGGCCGCGGTGTCCGGGGCCGGGGGCACACGGAGGATCTCGTGGGCCGCCGCTGTCGGAGTCCCGGCCGTCGGCGTACCCCGGCCGTGGGGACGCCTTCTTCGAGGGTCCCCTCAGTCGTGCCCCTGCGGCGGCCGGCGGACACCAGCGCGTCCTGCGGGTCCTTCCGTCCCTCGGGGAGACACGAGAAGGGCGGCCACGTGCCCGTGATCGGTGAAAGGGCTGGTCCCGCGGCCGTGCGCGGCTCGGCGCACGAGGGCGCCGAGCCGCGCACGGGCGGTGCTGACGGCGATCCCGGTCACGGGGCGACGACTGCCCCGGACCGCTGTCCGGCGCACCGGATCACCTCTTCCCCGGGTCCGGGCGGACCGCCGGTCAGTAAGCCGGACAGCACAGCAGTCGGTTCGCCGGCCAGTACACCGGTCAGTACGACGACCCGGAGACCCCCAGCGCCCCCGTCGGATGCCACACCGTCTTCGTCTCCAGGAAGGCGGTCAGGCGCTTCAGGTCCGGAGTCGCCGTCCAGTCGTCCACAGGCTGTGGACGCAGGACGCGCTTGAGGTTGTCCGCCGCGGCGGTCTCCAGTTCCGTCGCCAGTTCCCCCTCCGCGCCCGCGAGGTCGATCGCGTTGACGTCCTGGTGGGCGGCGAGGGTGGGGGCGATCTCCGCCGTACGGCCGGAGAGGAGGTTGACGACTCCGCCGGGGACGTCGGAGGTGGCCAGGACCTCGCCCAGGGAGAGGGCGGGCAGGGGGCACTTCTCGGCGACGACCACGACCGCCGTGCTGCCCGTCGCGATCACCGGGGCGACGACCGAGACCAGGCCCAGGAGCGAGGACCCCTGCGGGGCCAGGACCGCGACCACGCCGGTCGGCTCGGGGGAGGAGAGGTTGAAGTACGGGCCCGCCACCGGGTTGGCGCCGCCCGCCACCTGGGCGATCTTGTCGGTCCAGCCCGCGTACCAGACCCAGCGGTCGATCGCGGCGTCCACCTGCTCGGCCGCCTCGGACTCGGACAGGCCCTCGGCGTCGGCCACCTCACGGACGAACTGGTCCCTGCGTCCCTCCAGCATCTCCGCGACCCGGTACAGCACCTGGCCCCGGTTGTACGCCGTCGCGCCGGACCAGCCGCCGAACGCCTTCCGGGCGGCCACCACCGCGTCCCGGGCGTCCTTGCGGGAGGAGAGAGGAGCGTTCGCCAGCCACTTGCCCTGCGCGTCAGACACCTCGTACACCCGGCCGCTCTCCGAACGCGGGAACTTCCCGCCGACGTACAGCTTGTAGGTCTTCAGGACACTCAGTCGGTCAGACATCGAGGTACGCCTCCAGGCCGTGACGACCGCCCTCGCGGCCGAAGCCCGACTCCTTGTAGCCGCCGAACGGCGAGGCCGGGTCGAACTTGTTGAACGTGTTGGACCAGATCACGCCCGCGCGGAGCCTGCTCGCCACCGCCAGCATGCGCGAGCCCTTCTCCGTCCAGACGCCCGCCGACAGGCCGTACGGCGTGTTGTTGGCCTTGGCGACCGCCTCGTCGGGCGTACGGAAGGTCAGCACCGACAGGACCGGGCCGAAGATCTCGTCGCGGGCGATGGTGTGCGCCTGGGTGACGCCGGTGAACAGGGTCGGGGCGAACCAGTAGCCGGAGGCGGGGAGTTCGCAGGCCGGGGACCAGCGCTCGGCGCCCTCCGCCTCGCCCAGGTCGGCCAGCGCGGTGATCCGGGCCAGCTGCTCGGCGGAGTTGATCGCGCCGATGTCGGTGTTCTTGTCCAGCGGGTCGCCCAGGCGCAGGGTGGTCAGGCGCCGCTTGAGGCGGTCGAGGAGTTCGTCGTGGAGCGACTCCTGGACCAGCAGCCGGCTGCCCGCGCAGCAGACCTGGCCCTGGTTGAAGAAGATGCCGCTGACGATGCCCTCGACGGCCTGGTCGACCGGAGCGTCGTCGAAGACGATGTTGGCGCCCTTGCCGCCCAGCTCCAGCGTGAGCTTCTTGCGGGTGCCGGCGACCGTGCGGGCGATCTCCTTGCCGACGGCCGTGGAGCCGGTGAAGGCGACCTTGTCGACGCCAGGGTGGGCGACCAGGGCGGCGCCGGTACGGCCGTCGCCGGTGACGATGTTGACCACGCCGCGAGGCAGGCCGGCCTGGCGGCAGACGTCCGCGAAGAACAGGGCGGAGAGCGGGGTGGTCTCGGCGGGCTTCAGCACCACCGTGTTGCCGGTCGCCAGCGCCGGGGCGATCTTCCACGCCAGCATCAGGAGGGGGAAATTCCAGGGGATGACCTGGCCCGCGACGCCGAGCGGCTTCGGGTCGGCGCCGAAGCCCGCGTGCTCCAGCTTGTCGGCCCAGCCCGCGTAGTAGAAGAAGTGCGCGGCGACCAGGGGGAGGTCGGTGTCGCGGGTCTCCCTGATCGGCTTGCCGTTGTCCAGCGTCTCCAGGACGGCCAGCTCGCGGCTGCGCTCCTGGATGACGCGGGCGATGCGGAACAGGTACTTCGCGCGCTCGGAGCCGGGCAGCGCCGACCACTTCTCGAACGCCTTGCGGGCGGCCCGGACGGCGCGGTCGACGTCCTCCTCACCGGCCTCGGCGACCTCGGAGAGGACCTCCTCGGTGGCGGGGGAGACGGTCTTGAAGACCTTGCCCCCGGCCGCCTCGGCGAACTCCCCGTCGATGAACAGGCCGTAGGAGGGCGCGATGTCGACGACCGCGCGCGACTCGGGCGCCGGGGCGTACTCGAAAACAGGTGCCATGGTGATCAGTCCACCGTCACGTAGTCGGGACCGGAGTAGCGGCCCGTGGCCAGCTTCTGACGCTGCATCAGCAGGTCGTTCAGGAGGGAGGAGGCGCCGAAGCGGAACCAGTGGCTGTCCAGCCAGTCCGCGCCGGCCGTCTCGTTGACCAGGACCAGGAACTTCACTGCGTCCTTGGCCGTCCGGATGCCGCCGGCCGGCTTCACGCCGACCTGGACGCCGGTGGCGGCCCGGAAGTCCCGCACCGCCTCCAGCATCAGCAGGGTGTTGGCGGGCGTGGCGTTGACGGCCACCTTGCCGGTCGACGTCTTGATGAAGTCGGCGCCCGCCAGCATGCCGAGCCAGCTCGCGCGGCGGATGTTGTCGTACGTCGACAGCTCGCCGGTCTCGAAGATGACCTTGAGGCGGGCGGCCGTGCCGCACGCCTCCTTCACGGCCGTGATCTCCTCGTACACCTTGAGGTAGTTCCCCGCGAGGAACGCCCCCCGGTCGATGACCATGTCGACCTCGTCGGCGCCCGCCGCCACCGCCTCGCGCACGTCGGCCAGCTTGACGGCGAGGGAGGCGCGGCCGGCCGGGAACGCGGTGGCCACCGAGGCGACCTTGACGCCGGAACCGGCCACGGCCTCCTTGGCGGCCGGCACCATGTCCGGGTAGACGCAGACGGCGGCGGTCGACGGGGTGGCGCGGTCGGTGGGGTCGGGGCGGACCGCCTTGGCGCCGAGCGCCCGGACCTTGCCGGGGGTGTCCGCGCCCTCCAGCGTCGTCAGGTCGACCATCGAGATGGCGAGGTCGAGGGCGTACGCCTTCGCGGTGGTCTTGATCGAGCGGGTGCCGAGCGCGGCGGCCCGGGCCTGGAGGCCGACCGCGTCGACGCCGGGCAGTCCGTGCAGGAAGCGGCGCAGCGTGCCGTCGGACGCGGTGACGCCGGCGAATCCGGGGGCGGGTGCAGTGGTGGGCATGGTCACCAGCCGAGCATATCTACGCGCGTAGCGGCTGTACAGCCCCCGGGCCGGGACCGATCCGTGCGAGGCGCGTCGGGCACAATCGGCACATGACGACCCCGGAGCATCCCTCGCCCCCGCCGCAGCCCCCGGCGCCCGAGTCCAAGGACCGGGTCTACCGGTCGCCCGCGGGCATCGCCGGCGGGGTGCTGCTGCTCGCCGTCGTCCTGTGGCTGGGCCTCGACGCGGTGGTCGCGGGCGAGGGCCGCACCCCCTGGCTGGCGCTGGCCACGATGCTGCTGGTGGTGCCGCTGGTGGTCGCCTACACCCTGCGCCCGGCCGTCTTCGCGGACGAGGACCGGCTGCGGGTGCGCAACCCGCTGCGCGTCGTCGTGCTGCCCTGGGGGCGGGTCGCCTCGCTGCGCTCCGGCTACTCCAACGAGGTCGTCGCCGACTCCGGGACCAAGTACCAGCTGTGGGCCGTCCCCGTCTCGCTGCGCGCCCGCAAGAAGGCGGCCCGGCGCGAGGCGCGGCGGACCGCGGGCGAGGGCCGGGACGCGGCCGGGCGCGGCGGGTTCGGGCTCACCGGACAGCGGACGGCCGCCGCCGGGATCGCGGACGGGCCGGTGCGGGCGGAGACCGACAAGGTGATGGACGAGCTGCGTTCCCTGCTCCAGGCGCGGGAGCATGCCCGGGCGGACCAGGGGGACGAGGGGGACGTGACGGTGCGCTGGGCCTACGAGATCCTCGCACCGGCGGCGGCCGGCGCGGTGCTGCTGGCGGTACTGCTCGGCGTCGGGTGACCGGGCGCCGGTGGCTGGGTGTCGGGTGATCGGTCGCCGGGTTGGTGGGTGTCGGGTGACCGGATGCCGGCTTGGCGGGTGTCGGGTGGCTGGTTGCCGGGTGTCGGGTGATCGGTCGCCGGGTTGGTGGGTGTCGGGTGACCGGACGTCGGCTTGGTGGGTGTCGGGTGGTTGGCTGCCGGGGCGGGTGGGGCCGTTCCAGGTGTTGAGGTGTTGAGGGGGGACGCGCCGTGAGCCGCGACGGTGGGCGTGCTCGCACCGCCGAGGCCGGAGGCGCTGCCGGCCGGCGGCCGACCTCCGCCGGGGGATGACAAGGGCGAGGCCGCCGCTCACCGGCCCCGCGCCGTCCGCTCCCTGTCCGTCGTCACCGCCGCCCGGGGCGACGGGCGGGACAGGGGTGGAGGCAGGAAAAGCGAACAGTCGCCGCTGATCTGTACTCACTCCGCTCATCTGAGCGGGGTGATGACAGCGGAGGCGCCACTGCTCACCGCCCCGTACCAAGCACATGTGCTGCGGGCGCGGTGTCCCTTCCCGCCACTCTTGCCAGGAGTGCTTCGTGTCCGTTCCCCCCTCTGTCCCGGCGGTTGCCGGAGGCGTCAGGGCGGGGGTACCGGGCGGGGGTACTGGACGGGACGGCCGAGCTGGCGGACAGTCCAGCCGTTCCGTGTCCGCAGGCACGTGCCGACGACAGCGCGCACGTCGGCCAGGACAGGCCGGCGGGCCCGACCCGCGGCGACGGCGGGCAGACCGGGGGCCCAAGGGGACCGCGGCCGCTCGGTGACCGGCACGACGGCACCGGCGCCTTCGGGAACCTGGCGGATGTCGTCCGTGTAGGGGCGCTCCGGGTGCGGTCGGCGGGATTCGCCCGTGCCCTCGTCCGAGGCGACTGCCTCCGGCGGCGCCTCCCCGTCGGCCGAGGAGCCGACCACGCCCGGCCGAGCCCCCGGCCCCGGCCCCGACCCCGGATCTTGCCCTGGCCCCGGTCCTGGCCCCGGTCCTGGCCCCGGCCCCGGTCCTGGCCCCGGCCCCGGTCCCGGTCCCGGACTTTGCCCTGGCCCCGGTCCTGGCCCCGGTCCTGGCCCCGGTCCTGGCCCCGGTCCTGGCCCCGGTCCTGGCCCCTGCCTTGGCCCTGGCCCTGGCCTTGGGCCCAGCCCTGGCCCTTGCCCTGGCCCCGGTCCCGGCTCCTGTCCTGGTCCTGGCCTCTGTCCTGGCCTCGGCTCCTGTCCTGGTCCTGGCCTCTGTCCTGGCCTCGGCTCCTGTCCTGGTCCTGGCCTCTGTCCTGGCCTCGGCTCCTGCCCCGGCCCCGGCTCCTGCCCCGGCCCTGGCCTCTGTCCTGGTCCCGGCTCCTGCCCTGGTCCCGGCTCCTGCCCTGGTCCCGGCTCCTGCCCCGGTCCCGGCTCCTGCCCTGGTCCCGGCCTCTGTCCTGGCCCCGGCTCCTGCCCCGGTCCCGGCCCCTGCCCCTGCCCTGGCCCTGGCCCCGGCCTCTGCTCTGGCCCCGGACCCTGACCCGGAAAAGGCCGGGGGCGGGCCAGGGGGCCGTCCCCGGCCCAGGGCTGGGCGCCCCGCGGTGCGAAGGGGACGGCGGGACGTCGGCGCGAACGCCTCCGCCGGAGGCCTGTGTGTCCTTCGCCGAGGCACCGCTCGTCAGCGTCTCCGACGGACACTTCCCGGGCCCGGTGACGCCGCCCCCAGGGCGTCTGTTCGACAGGGGGCGGCAGTCATGCCGGGCCCGGCCCGGAGGCCGGAGGCCCTCTCGCGGGACCGCGGAGAGGACGGCGGGGCGGAAACGTTCGCGCTCCGCTCCACCGTGCGGCGGCCGTGACCGTGATGGACGCGCGGGGCGCGTGCGACGGGCCGGCAGCCGGTGGAAGAAGGGCGGTGGGGGCTCAGAGACCGGCCGCGGCGGACAGGTCCCGCTTGATCTCCGCCAGCAGCTCGGCCGCCCCGGCCCGGGCCGCGGGCAGACCGGCCCGGCCGGCGACCGGGACGACCACCTCCAGGTAGCACTTGAGCTTGGGCTCGGTGCCGCTGGGCCGGACGATGACGCGGGCCCCGTCCAGGGTGTACCGCAGCCCGTCCGTCGGCGGCAGTCCCGCGCCCCCCCGCGCCAGATCCTCGCTCCGCACGACCGGCAGGCCCCCCAGCGCGGCCGGCGGACGCTCCCGCAGCCGGCGCATGGCGTCGGCGATGACGGTGAGCTCCTCGACCCGGACCGAGAGCTGGTCGGTGGCGTGCAGGCCGTGCGCGACGGCGAGGTCGTCGAGCAGGTCGAGGAGGGTACGTCCCTCCGCCTTGAGCACGGAGGCCAGCTCGGTGACGAGGAGGGCGGCGGTGATGCCGTCCTTGTCCCGCACGCCCTCCGGGTCGACGCAGTAGCCGAGCGCCTCCTCGTAGCCGTAGCGCAGGCCCTCGGCGCGGGCGATCCACTTGAAGCCGGTGAGGGTCTCGGTGTGCGGCAGGCCGGCCTCCGCGGCGATGCGGGCGAGGAGGGAGGAGGAGACGATCGACTCCGCGAAGGTGCCGGTCGCTCCGCGGTTCACCAGGTGGGCGGCGAGCAGCGCCCCGACCTCGTCGCCGCGCAGCATCCGCCAGCCGTCCCCGTCCTCCACGGCCACGGCGCAGCGGTCGGCGTCCGGATCGTTGGCGATGACCAGGTCCGGGCCGGCCGCGCGGGCCGCCGCGAAGGCGAGGTCCATCGCGCCGGGCTCCTCGGGGTTGGGGAAGGCGACGGTCGGGAAGTCCGGGTCCGGGTCGGCCTGTTCGGCGACGAGGACGGGTTCCGGGAAACCGGCGCGGGCGAAGGCGGCGAGGAGGGTGTCCCGGCCGACGCCGTGCATCGGGGTGTAGACGGTACGGGCCGTCCGCGGGGAGCCGGGGGCGAGGACGGCGTCCGTGCGGGCGAGGTAGGCGTCGAGGACGCGGTCGTCGAGCGTCTCCCAGCCGGAGTCGGGCCGCGGTACGTCGTGCAGGCTCCGCACGGCGTCGATCTCGGCGGCGATCTCCGCGTCCGCCGGGGGCACGATCTGGGAGCCGTCACCGAGGTACACCTTGTAGCCGTTGTCGCGGGGCGGGTTGTGGCTGGCGGTGACCTCCACGCCCGCGACGGCGCCGAGGTGCCGGATCGCGAAGGCGAGGACGGGGGTGGGCAGGGGGCGGGGCAGGACGGCCGCGCGCAGACCGGCGCCGGTCATGACGGCGGCGGTGTCACGGGCGAAGTCGAGCGACTTGTGCCGGGCGTCGTAGCCGACGACGACGAGGCCGTTCCCGTGGCCCTGCTTCCTCAGGTACGCGGCGAGTCCGGCGGCGGCGCGGATGACGACCGCGCGGTTCATGCGCGTCGGACCGGCGCCCAGCTCGCCGCGGAGCCCGGCGGTGCCGAACTGGAGGGTGCCGGAGAAACGGGCGGCGAGTGCGGTGACGTCCTCCTTGTCGATGAGCTCGGCGAGCTCGGCGCGGGTCTCCGGGTCGGGGTCCTCGGCCAGCCAGGTCCTGGCCTGTGCGATGACATCGGCGTGCACGGGAGTCCTTTCGGTGCGGTGCGGTGGGGGGCGCGTTCCGGGGGCTCCGCCCACCACCCGGCTCGGTCGGCCGAACGGTTCACCTCTCGGCCGACAGTAAAGCGGGTGGTGGGCGGGCGAAGGCCGGGGTCCGGAGGGCGGGGCCCCGGCGCGGCGTCTACAGGCGCCCCAGCACCTGCCCCAGCAGCGAACCCATCCGCGCCGCGGAGTCCCGCCCGGCCCGCAGCACCTCCTCGTGGTTGAGCGGCTCCCCGGTCATCCCCGCGGCGAGGTTGGTGACCAGGGAGATCCCCAGCACCTCCGCCCCCGCCTCCCGCGCGGCGATCGCTTCGAGCACGGTCGACATGCCCACCAGGTCCGCCCCGATCACCCGGGCCATCCGGATCTCCGCCGGCGTCTCGTAGTGCGGCCCGGGGAACTGGGCGTACACGCCCTCCTCCAGCGTCGCGTCGACCTCCTTGCACAGCGCCCGCAGCCGCGGCGAGTACAGGTCGGTGAGGTCCACGAAGTTCGCCCCGACGATGGGCGAGGCCGCCGTGAGGTTGATGTGGTCGCTGATCAGGACCGGCTGGCCGGGGCGCATGCCCTGGCGCAGGCCGCCGCAGCCGTTGGTCAGGACGACCGTCTTGGCGCCGGCCGCGACGGCGGTCCGCACGCCGTGGGCGACGGAGGCCACGCCGTGACCCTCGTAGTAGTGGGTGCGGCCCAGGAAGACCAGGGCGCGGCGGTCGCCGATGCGGTACGAGCGGATCTTGCCGCCGTGGCCCTCGACCGCCGGAGGCGGGAAACCGGGCAGGTCGGTGACCTGGAGTTCGGCCTCGGGGGCGCCCAGGGCGTCCA
Source organism: Streptomyces sp. SYSU D01066-1 (assembly GCF_054956795.1). Classification (NCBI taxonomy): domain Bacteria; kingdom Bacillati; phylum Actinomycetota; class Actinomycetes; order Kitasatosporales; family Streptomycetaceae; genus Streptomyces; species Streptomyces sp. SYSU D01066-1. The sequence goes on from NZ_JBUDHV010000023.1 coordinate 66,830, forward strand.
CCGCCGGGGCCCAGCCGGAGCCCATCACGAGGGCGACGTCGTGGGTCTCGGTGCCCGTCAGCTCGCGCAGGCGGGCGGCGGCGGCGTCGGCGGCGGCGTAGGGGTCGCCCTGGAGGTCGTCCGGAAGAAGAGATGCGTTCACGCGGACGAGGGTAGCCGGTCCCGGCCTACGCGCGTAGATGACGAGGTCGGCCGGTTCCCGATCGTTGCGCCGCCGTGTCTGACCGGGGCCCCGGCGTCAGCAGGGCCGCTTGCGCAGTTCCATCACGTAGTCGTGCGGCGCCCCCGCCGACTCCGCGGCGTCGGCCAGCTCGCCCAGGTAGCGGGCCGAGGGGAGGCCGCCCTCGTAGGCGTTCAGGACGTAGGTCCAGGCGCCCTCCTCGCCGTCCAGGGTGTGGACCCGGACCCGGGTGCGGCGGTAGATGTCCAGGCCCGCGCCCTCCCACCGGTCCAGCGGGTCCTCGTCCATCGGGGCGATGTCGTACAGGGCGACGAAGACCTGGCGGAGCGGGTCCTCGACGAGCGTGGCCAGCGCGCCCTCCCAGCCCAGCCGCTCGCCCCCGAAGGTCAGCCGCCACCCGTTCAGCCAGCCGGTGGCGCGCAGCGGCGAGTGCGGGGCGCGGCGGGACATCAGCCGCGCGTCGAGGTTGCCGGCGTACGCGGCGTAGAGCGACATGGGGAGAGGGTACGGGTCTTCCGGATGGCAGGGGCGCATCGGGCGGGCCCCCCGGGCGGTGCGCCCCCGAAGCGTGCGGGACAATGGAGTACGTGACTCGGATCGTGATCATCGGTGGCGGACCCGGCGGATACGAAGCGGCGCTGGTCGCCGCACAGCTCGGCGCGGAGGTGACCGTCGTCGACTGCGACGGTCTGGGCGGGGCGTCGGTGCTCACCGACTGCGTGCCGTCGAAGACCCTGATCGCCACGGCCGAGGTGATGACCACCTTCGACTCCTCCTACGAGGAGCTGGGCATCATCGTCGCCGACGACACCCCGCACATCGAGCAGGCCGCCCGGGTCGTGGGCGTGGACCTCGGCAAGGTCAACCGGCGCGTGAAGCGGCTCGCGCTCGCCCAGTCGCACGACATCACCGCCTCCGTGACGCGCGCCGGAGCGCGCGTCATGCGCGGGCGCGGGCGCCTGGAGGGCATGCAGGCCCTGGACGGGTCGCGCAAGGTCGTGGTGCGCGCCGCCGACGGCAGCGAGGAGACGCTGACCGCCGACGCCGTGCTGATCGCGACCGGCGGTCACCCGCGCGAGCTGCCCGACGCCCGCCCCGACGGCGAGCGCATCCTGAACTGGACCCAGGTCTACGACCTCGACGAGCTGCCCGAGGAGCTCATCGTGGTCGGGTCGGGTGTCACCGGTGCCGAGTTCGCCGGGGCCTACCAGGCGCTCGGCTCCCGGGTCACCCTCGTCTCCTCCCGCGACCGGGTGCTGCCCGGCGAGGACCCGGACGCCGCCGCCGTCCTGGAGGACGTCTTCCGGCGGCGCGGCATGAACGTGATGGCCCGCTCGCGCGCCCAGTCCGCCAAGCGGGTCGGCGACCGGGTCGAGGTCACCCTCGCCGACGGCCGGGTGATCACCGGCTCGCACTGCCTGATGGCCGTCGGCGCCATCCCCAACACCGAGGGCATGGGCCTGGAGGAGGCCGGGGTCACCCTCAAGGACTCCGGGCACATCAAGACCGACAAGGTGTCCCGGACCTCCGCGCCGGGCGTGTACGCCGCCGGTGACGTGACCGGCGTCTTCGCACTGGCGTCGGTCGCCGCCATGCAGGGCCGGATCGCCATGTACCACTTCCTGGGCGACGCGGTCACCCCGCTCAACCTGAAGACCGTCTCCGCCAACGTCTTCACCGACCCCGAGATCGCCACGGTGGGCTACTCGCAGTCCGACGTGGACGCCGGGAGGATCGACGCCCGGGTGGTCAAGCTGCCGCTGCTGCGCAACCCGCGCGCCAAGATGCAGGGCATCCGGGACGGCTTCGTCAAGATCTTCTGCCGGCCGGGGACCGGGATCGTGGTGGGCGGTGTGGTGGTCGCGCCGCGCGCCTCGGAACTGATCCACCCCATCTCGATCGCCGTCGACAACAATCTGACGGTCGAACAGATCGCGAACGCCTTCACCGTGTACCCCTCGCTTTCGGGCTCGATCGCCGAGGTGGCACGGCAGCTGCACACCCGCAAGAGCGGCGCGGAGGGCTGACCCGCGGGGCGGTTCCCCGCAGGTCAGTGCCGGTTCCTCGCGGGGCCCCACCGGTCTCCTCCAGCCTCTTCCGGTCACCGGACCGGTCACGGGCTTATACCACTTCCGGTGGGGCGGTGCGAACAACTTCTGTTATTCAGTGCAAACTGCTGAAAGCAGACGGTCGCTGGGGTTACTGTCAGTTTCGTGTTCGCTGCAGAACGTCGCCAATTGATCCTCGAAATGGTGCGAGCGAACGGGGCCGTGTCGCTCCGTGAACTCGCCCGCGTCGTCCAGACCTCCGAAGTGACCGTACGGCGGGACGTGCGCGCGCTGGAGGCAGAAGGACTCCTCGACCGCCGGCACGGCGGTGCGGTGCTGCCGGGCGGTTTCACGCGGGAGTCCGGCTTCCCGCAGAAGTCCCATCTCGCGACCGCCGAGAAGACGGCCATCGCCGATCTCGCCGCGGGCCTCGTGGAGGAGGGCGAGGCCGTCGTGGTGGGGGCGGGAACCACCACCCAGGAGCTGGCCCGCCGGCTCGCCAGGGTGCCCGGCCTGACCGTGGTCACCAACTCCCTGCTGGTCGCCCAGGCGCTCGCCCACGCCAACCGGGTGGAAGTCGTGATGACCGGAGGCACCCTGAGGGGGTCCAACTACGCCCTCGTCGGCAGCGGTGCCGAGCAGTCCCTCCAGGGGCTGCGGGTCTCCCGGGCCTTCATCTCGGGCAGCGGGCTGACCGCCGAGCGGGGGCTGTCCACCTCCAACATGCTCTCGGCCTCCGTCGACCGGGCGCTGGTGCAGGCCGCCGCCGAGGTCGTCGTCCTGGCCGACCACACCAAGCTGGGCACCGACACGATGTTCCAGACCGTGCCCACGCACCTGATCACCCGCCTGGTGACGGACGAGCCGCCCGGTCACGACGAGCGCGCGGGTGCCGAACTCCAGGCCCTCGCCGACCAGGGCGTACAGATCGCCGTGGCCGGTGCCCCGGGGGGAGCGGCGGGCCGGCCAGGCCCGGGGGATGAGGCCGGCCCGGCGCGTCAGCAGCGCCGGGACGTGCCCCTGCCCGGCCCGCGCCGCCAGACTCCCGGGGCGGGTCCGGGACTGCGCACGGCCGCGGCGCTGGACCAGGGCGCCGGGGCGGAACAGCGGTCCCGGGTCGCCGATCTGCGGCGGCGCTGAGCCGGTGGGGTCCGCCGCGTCGCACGCACAGGGCGCCCGGCGGACCGACCGCTGCGGTCCGCCGGGCGCCCTGTGCGTGCCGTGGGGATGCCCCTGATGGATGTCAGCCCTTCGGACGTCAGCCCTTCGGACGTCAGTCCTTGATCTCGCAGATCACGGCACCGGACGTGACCGACGCGCCGATCTCGGCGCCCAGGCCCTTGACGGTGCCCGACTTGTGGGCGTTGAGCGGCTGTTCCATCTTCATGGCCTCCAGGACGACGATCAGGTCGCCCTCCTTGACCTCCTGGCCCTCCTCCACCGCGACCTTGACGATGGTGCCCTGCATGGGCGAGGTGAGGGAGTCGCCGGAGACCGCCGGGCCGGACTTCCTCGCCGCCCGGCGCTTGGGCTTGGCGCCCGCCGCCAGGCCCGTACGGGCCAGGGACATGCCCAGGGACGACGGCAGGGAGACCTCCAGGCGCTTGCCGCCGACCTCGACGACGACCGTCTCGCGGCCGGCCGTCTCCTCGTCGGTGTCCGCGCCGGCGCCGGCCGTGAACGGCTCGATCTCGTTGACGAACTCGGTCTCGATCCAGCGGGTGTGGACCGTGAACGGGTCGGTGGAGCCGGTCAGCTCCGGCGCGAACGCCGGGTCCCTGACGACCGCGCGGTGGAACGGGATGGCCGTCGCCATGCCCTCGACGGTGAACTCCTCCAGCGCCCGCGAGGCCCGCTCCAGGGCCTCCTTGCGGGTGCGGCCGGTGACGATCAGCTTGGCGAGCAGGGAGTCCCACGCCGGGCCGATGACCGAGCCGGACTCCACGCCCGCGTCCAGCCGGACGCCGGGGCCCGACGGCGGGGCGAAGGCGGTGACGGTGCCGGGGGCGGGGAGGAAGCCCCGCCCCGGGTCCTCGCCGTTGATGCGGAACTCGAAGGAGTGGCCGCGCAGCACCGGGTCGCCGTAGCCCAGTTCCTCGCCGTCGGCGATGCGGAACATCTCGCGCACCAGGTCGATGCCGGCGACCTCCTCGGTCACCGGGTGCTCGACCTGGAGGCGGGTGTTGACCTCCAGGAAGGAGATCGTGCCGTCGAGGCCGACCAGGAACTCGACCGTGCCGGCGCCGACGTAGCCGGCCTCCTTCAGGATCGCCTTGGAGGCGGAGTACAGCTGGTCGAGCTGGTCCTGGGAGAGGAACGGCGCCGGGGCCTCCTCGACCAGCTTCTGGTGGCGGCGCTGCAGCGAGCAGTCACGGGTGGAGACGACCACCACGTTGCCGTGGGTGTCGGCCAGGCACTGGGTCTCCACGTGCCGGGGCTTGTCCAGGTAGCGCTCCACGAAGCACTCCCCGCGCCCGAACGCCGCCACGGCCTCGCGGACCGCCGAGTCGTACAGCTCGGGGACCTCTTCGAGGGTGCGGGCCACCTTCAGGCCGCGTCCGCCGCCGCCGAAGGCCGCCTTGATGGCGATCGGCAGGCCGTGCTCCTCGGCGAACGCGACGACCTCGTCGGCCCCGCTCACCGGGTCGGGCGTGCCGGCGACCAGCGGGGCGCCGGCACGCTGGGCGATGTGCCGGGCGGCGACCTTGTCACCGAGGTCGCGGATGGCCTGCGGCGGCGGGCCGATCCAGATCAGACCGGCGTCCAGCACGGCCTGGGCGAACTCGGCGTTCTCCGAGAGAAAGCCGTAGCCGGGGTGGACCGCGTCCGCGCCGGACTCCTTGGCGGCCTTCAGCACCTTCCCGATGTCCAGGTAGCTGCTCGCCGGGGTGTCACCGCCCAGGGCGAACGCCTCATCCGCGGCGCGGACGTGCAGAGCGTCCCGGTCCGGGTCGGCGTAGACGGCAACGCTCGCGATCCCGGCGTCCCGGCACGCCCGGGCCACGCGGACAGCGATTTCGCCACGGTTGGCGATGAGCACCTTGCGCACGATTGAGGCTCCCTCCTTGAAACAAGCCGAGTTTAGGGACTGCCGACACGGACCTTCGACCCGTCCCCATCGGTGAGCTTGCCCACACGGAGTGTGATTCGAGGCGCGCTCGACCCGCGAAAGCCCTTGTCGCACCTGGGTGCGGCGGACTCCTCCGGCAAACCCTAGCCGCCCGGTGTGGTCAAGGTCTCTGTGAGAGCGTGCTGCGCCCCACTCCGTTTCTTTGTCGAGTCCCTACGAATGGCCCAATGTTTCTTTGCCGCCGGCGTGGCTCCCGTCCGGGTCAGCCCTTTGCCGGCGTGGCTCCCGTCCGGGTCAGCCCTTTGCCGGCGTGGCTCCCGTCCGGGTCAGCCCTTTGCCGGCGCCCACAGGTCCGTGATGCCGACGCCCAGGTCCGCGAGGAGCCGGCGCAGCAGGGGCAGGCTGAGGCCGATCACATTGCCGTGGTCGCCGTCGATGCCGTCGACGAACGGCGCCGAGCGGCCGTCCAGGGTGAACGCCCCGGCGACGTGCAGCGGCTCGCCGGAGGCTACGTAGGCGGCGATCTCCGCGTCGCTGGGGTCGCCGAAGCGGACGACGGTGGAGGCGACGGCGGAGGTGTGCCGGCCGGTGGCCGTGTCCCAGACGCAGTGCCCGGTCTGGAGGGTGCCGGCCCGGCCGCGCATCGCCTTCCAGCGGGCGGTGGCCTCCTCGGCGTCGGCGGGCTTGCCGAGGGCCCGGCCGTCCAGGTCGAGGACCGAGTCGCAGCCGATCACCAGGGCGCCGCGCACCTCGGGCCGGGCGGCCACGACGGACGCCTTGGCCTCGGCCAGGGCGAGGGCCAGCTCGGCCGGGGTCGGCGCGCTGACGGCGTCCTCGTCGACGCCGCTGACGATCACCTCGGGGGCGAGTCCGGCCTGCCGGAGCAGGCCCAGCCGGGCGGGGGACTGGGAGGCGAGGACGAGACGGCGGGGCTGATCAGTCATGCGGTCAGGTTAGCCACGCCGGTACGGGGGCTTCACCTCGTGTAGATCACGATCATCGCCAGGATCATGGCCAGGGCCATGAGCAGGCCGAGCCGCCGGAGCATGGCCTGCGCGTCGCGCAGCTCCTTCGGCGGCTTGTCGTCGGGGTCGGACCAGAGCATGCCCCCAGCGTGGGGCCTGACGGGGGAGGGCGCCTGAGTAGGGGTACTCAGATCGGCGCCCTCGGCCGTGGGACCCCGCGCGCGGTTCCCCGCGCCGCCGGCCGGACGCCCTCAGCCCGGCCAGTACGTGCGGGCCCATGACGCCGGGCCCGGGCGGGGCAGTCCGGTCCTCGCGATGCGCGACGGGTCGGACCAGGCGTCCCGCACCGGCTCGGGGGGCGGTTCGGGGGCCGTCGCCGTGGCGCGGGCCTTGACGACCGCCAGGGCGGCGGCCAGTTCCTCCGGGGACGGGTTGCCCCGTATGACCTTGATGGTCACAGCGGCTCCTCACAGGGACAGGGCTCAGAGGGGGATGTTGCCGTGCTTCTTGGGGGGCAGGGACTCGCGCTTGGTGCGGAGCTGGCGCAGGCCGCGCACGAGGTGGGCGCGGGTGTCGGACGGCATGATCACGGCGTCCACGTAGCCGCGCTCGGCGGCCGTGTAGGGGTTGAGGAGGGTGTCCTCGTACTCCCGCATCAGGCGGGTCCGGGCGGCCTCGGGGTCGTCGGCCTCGGCGATGGCACGCCGGTGCAGGATGTTGACCGCGCCCTGCGCGCCCATCACGGCGATCTGCGCGGTGGGCCAGGCCAGGTTGAGGTCGGCGCCCAGGTGCTTGGAGCCCATCACGTCGTAGGCGCCGCCGAACGCCTTGCGGGTGATGACGGTGATGAGGGGGACCGTCGCCTCCGCGTAGGCGTAGATCAGCTTGGCGCCGCGGCGGATGATGCCGTCGTGCTCCTGGTCGACGCCGGGCAGGAAGCCGGGGACGTCGACGAAGGTGAGGACGGGGACGTTGAAGGCGTCGCAGGTGCGGACGAAGCGGGCCGCCTTCTCGCTCGCGGCGATGTCCAGGCAGCCGGCGAACTGCATCGGCTGGTTGGCGACGATCCCGACCGGGCGGCCCTCGACGCGGCCGAAGCCGGTGAGGATGTTCGGCGCGAACATCGCCTGCGTCTCGAAGAACTCCGCGTCGTCCAGGACGTGCTCGACGACCGCGTGCATGTCGTAGGGCTGGTTGGCGGAGTCCGGGACGATGACGTCCAGCTCGCGGTCCTCGTCCGTCACCGTCAGGTCGGCCTCCTCGGGGAAGGCGGGCGGCTCGGAGAGGTTGTTGGACGGCAGGTACGACAGCAGCTGCTTGACGTACTCGATGGCGTCCTTCTCGTCGCCGGCCATGTGGTGGGCCACGCCCGAGGCGGTGTTGTGGGTGCGGGCGCCGCCCAGCTCCTCGAAGCCGACGTCCTCGCCGGTGACCGTCTTGATGACGTCCGGGCCGGTGATGAACATGTGGGACGTCTGGTCGACCATGACGGTGAAGTCGGTGATCGCGGGGGAGTAGACCGCGCCGCCCGCGCAGGGGCCGACGACCAGGCTGATCTGCGGGACGACGCCGGAGGCGTGGGTGTTGCGGCGGAAGATCTCGCCGTACGCGCCGAGCGAGGCCACGCCCTCCTGGATGCGGGCGCCGCCGGAGTCGTTGATGCCGATGACCGGGCAGCCGGTCTTCAGCGCGAAGTCCATCACCTTGCAGATCTTCTGCCCGTACGTCTCGCCCAGCGCGCCGCCGAAGACGGTGAAGTCCTGGGAGAAGACGGCGACCGGGCGGCCGTCGACCGTGCCGTAGCCGGTGACGACACCGTCGCCGTAGGGGCGGTTGTCCGCCAGGCCGAAGTTGGTCGAGCGGTGCCGGGCGAGCTCGTCCAGCTCGACGAAGCTGTCCTCGTCGAGGAGCAGGGCGATCCGCTCACGGGCCGTCAGCTTCCCCTTGGCGTGCTGCTTCTCGACGGCACGCCGCGAACCGGCGTGCGTCGCCTCCTCGACACGGCGTCGCAGGTCCGCGAGCTTGCCCGCGGTCGTGTGGAGGTCGGGCTGCTGCTCTTCCGGCTCGGACATCGGGATGCGGCTCCCTGCCTGGTCGACTGAGGGGTCGGTTGTTCATCGCAGCGTAGTGGGGCGCCTACCGATCGGCAGTGCGGCGTTTGCCACACCTAGGGTGGCTTGCATGACGCCGCGAGATGTCCCGGCCCGCAACGACGGGAACGACGAGAGCAACCGGAACCACGGGAACGACGAGAGCAACCGGAGCGACAGGAGCGACGGGGACAACAGGAGCGGCAGGAGCGGTAGGAGCGGCAGGAGCGACGGGAACCGCAGCCGGTGGTCCGACCTGGACCGGCCGCCCCTCGACGCCACCGCCCTGCGGCGCGGCCTGGTGCGGCCGGGCGGGCTGTGGCGGGAGGTGGACGTCGTGCAGCGCACCGGCTCCACCAACTCCGACCTGGTGGCACGGGCCGCCGCCGGCCGGGCGGCGGAGGGCGCCGTCCTGGTCGCGGAGGAGCAGAGCGCCGCCCGGGGCCGCCTGGACCGGCGGTGGACCGCACCGGCCCGCTCGGGCCTGTTCTTCTCCGTCCTGCTGACGCCCGCCGAGGTCCCGGTCGCCCGCTGGGGCTGGCTGCCGCTGCTCACCGGGGTCGCGGTGGCCACCGGGCTGTCCCGCGCGGCCGGCGTCGACACCGCCCTGAAGTGGCCGAACGACGTCCTCGTCACCGTCGGCGGCCAGGAGCGCAAGGCCGGCGGCATCCTCGCGGAACGGGCCGGACCCGACGGCGTGGTCGTCGGCGTCGGCGTCAACGTCACCCTGCGCGCCGACGAGCTGCCGGTCCCCAACGCCGGCTCGCTGGCCCTGGCCGGCGCGGCCGGCACCGACCGCGACCCGCTGCTGCGCGCCGTGCTGCGGTCGCTGGAGCAGTGGTACGGGCGCTGGCGCGCGGCCGGCGGCGACCCGGGCCCCTCGGGGCTCCAGGAGACGTACGCCGCCGGGTGCGCGACGCTCGGCCGCACCGTACGGGCCCAGCTGCCGGGCGGCACCGACCTGGTCGGCGAGGCGGTGGCCGTGGACGGCGACGGCCGGCTGGTGCTCGCCACCGAGGACGGGGTGCGCGAACCGGTGGGCGCGGGGGACATCGTCCACCTGCGGCCGGCGTAGCGGCGCCGCCGCGGCGGGCGCCGGCCGTCGGGAGTGAGCTGGCCCACAGCTGTCGTAAAGTTGGGCCCGGTCGATATCTGACCGCGGCAGATCGGAAGGCAGCAGGCGTGACCGTCGACGACACGGGCTCCGGCACGGACGGGGACGGCGAGGTGGACTCCGCCGACTCCGGCGACGACCCGCTCGCGCTCCGTCTGGAACAGCTCATCCTGGGCGCCGGGCGCCGCTACACCCCCTTCCAGGCCGCCCGCAGCGCGGGTGTCTCCATGGAGCTGGCCTCCCGTTTCTGGCGGGCCATGGGCTTCGCCGACATCGGCCAGGCCAGGGCGCTCACCGAGGCCGACGTGCTGGCCCTGCGGCGGCTGGCCGGTCTGGTGGAGGCGGGGCTGCTCAGCGAGGCGATGGCCGTGCAGGTGGCCCGGTCCACCGGGCAGACCACCGCCCGGCTGGCCGAGTGGCAGATGGACTCCTTCCTGGAGGGGCTGACCGAGCCGCCGGAGCCGGGGATGACCCGCACCGAGGTCACGTACCCGATCGTCGAGCTGCTGCTGCCGGAGCTGGAGGAGTTCCTCGTCTACGTCTGGCGGCGCCAGCTCGCCGCCTCCGCCGGGCGGGTCGTGCAGGCCACCGACGACGAGGAGATGGTCGACCGGCGCCTGGCCGTCGGCTTCGCCGACCTGGTCGGCTTCACCCGGCTGACCCGCCGGATGGAGGAGGAGGAGCTGGGCGAGCTGGTCGAGGCGTTCGAGACCACCGCCGCCGACCTGATCGCCGCCCGCGGCGGCCGGCTGGTCAAGACCCTCGGCGACGAGGTCCTCTACGCCGCGGACGACGCCGGTACGGCCGCCGAGATCGCCCTGCGGCTGATCGAGACCATGTCGGGTGACGAGACGATGCCGGAGCTGCGGGTCGGCATGGCCTTCGGCACGGTCACCACCCGGATGGGCGATGTCTTCGGCACCACCGTCAACCTGGCCTCCCGGCTCACCTCGATAGCGCCGCGCGACGCCGTCCTCGTCGACTCGGCCTTCGCGCAGGAGCTGATCCGCACCGGGGACGCGCCGGCCTCCGAGGCCGAGGCGGCGGCGGAGGCGGAGGCGGCGGAGAAGGAGGGCGAGGAGCCGCCGGCGTACCGCTTCGCGCTCCAGCCGATGTGGCAGCGCCCGGTGCGCGGACTCGGGGTCGTCGAACCCTGGCTGCTGACCCGGCGGGGGGAGCCCTCGCCGTAGCACGCTGACTGTCTCGATGGAGGGGTGTCATGAGCGAGGAGCGGTACGGGGAGTGGGTGCTGGTACGGCGGCACGCGGACGGACACGTCGCGGAACTGGCGCTGGACCGGCCCAAGGCCATGAACGCCGTCTCGACCGGCATGGCCCGGTCCATCGGCGCGGCCTGCGCGGCGCTGGGCGCGGACCCGGCCGTACGGGTGGTGGTGCTGACCTCGACCCATGAGCGGGCGTTCTGCGTCGGCGCCGACCTCAAGGAGCGCGGCTCCCTCAGCGACGCCGACCTGCGGCGCCAGCGGCCGGTCGCCCGGGGCGCGTACACGGGCGTGCTGGAGCTGCCGGTGCCGGCGGTCGCGGCCGTGCACGGGTACGCGCTGGGCGGCGGCTTCGAGCTGGCGCTCTCCTGCGACGTGATCGTCGCCGACCGTACGGCCGTGGTGGGGCTGCCCGAGGTGTCCGTCGGGGTGATCCCCGGGGGCGGCGGTACGCAGCTGCTGCCGCGCCGGGTGGGGGCGGCGCGCGCCGCCGAGCTGGTCTTCACGGCGCGGCGGGTGGAGGCGGTGGAGGCGCGCGAGCTGGGCCTGGTCGACCGGCTGGTGGACGAGGGACGGGACCGGGAGGAGGCGCTGGCCCTGGCCGGCCGGATCGCGGCCAACTCCCCGGTCGGCCTGCGCGCCGCCAAGCGGGCCCTGCGGCTCGGACAGGGGCTGGACCTGCGGGCCGGCCTGGAGGTCGAGGACGCGGCGTGGCGGACGGTGGCGTTCTCGGGGGACCGGGCGGAGGGCGTGGCGGCGTTCAACGAGAAGCGGAAGCCGGACTGGCCGGGGGAGTAGCGGGGAGACGGCTCCCCCGGCGGCGGCCTGCCTGGTATGTCCCTAACCTGATGAAATGGGTGAGGACAGACGTCTCGCGGCCGTCGTCGCGCTGGCGCAGGGGATGGCCGCCGCGCACGGCCTGCGGGAGGCGTGGCGGGCGGCGGCCGTCGGCGGCTGCCGGGCGCTGGGCGGCAGCTTCGCCGCGCTGTCGGTGTGGGAACGGGAGCTGGGCCGCCTGCGCGTGCTGGTCAACGTGGGGGAGCTGGCCGAGGGCGAGGAGGAGTTCCCCGAGGACGAGTCCTACCCGGTGCACCAGTTCGCGGAGATCACCGAGTTCCTGCACGAGCGCTGGGCCGGCGGCGGCGAGCCCGACGCCTGGGTGGAGACGGCGGCGGGTCCGGCGGCCGGGCGCCCCGGCTACGTCCATCAGCGCGTCGCCGCCCTGCGCCGCCGGGGCCGCGGCTGCTGCGTCGTCGCCCCGATCGTGCTGCACGGCCGCGCCTGGGGCGAGCTGTACGTGGCCCGGCCGGTGGGGGAGCCCGTCTTCGCACGGGCCGACGCCGACTTCGCCACCGTCCTGGCCTCCGTCGTCGCCGCCGGGATCGCGCAGACCGAGCGCCTGGAGGAGGCGCGGCGCCTGGCCTACACCGACGCGCTGACCGGCCTGGCCAACCGCCGTGCCGTCGACGCCCACCTGGACGAGGCGGTGGAGCGCCACCGCCGCGACGGGGTCGTCGTCAGCCTCGTCGTCTGCGACCTCAACGGCCTCAAACGGGTCAACGACACCCACGGGCACGCCGTCGGCGACCGGCTCCTGGAACGCTTCGGCTCGGTCCTGTCGCTGTGCGGCGCGATGCTGCCGGGCACGCTGGCGGCCCGGCTCGGCGGTGACGAGTTCTGTCTGCTCGCGGTCGGACCGCCGGCCGACGCGGTGGTCGGGGCGGCCGGGGAGCTGTGCCGCCGGGCCGCCGTACTGGAGCTGGGCGACGGGGTGGCCTGCGGGGTGGCCTCCACCGGCGACCCGATCGGCCCGGTCCGCTCCGCCCGCCGGCTGTTCCGGCTCGCGGACGCGGCGCAGTACCGCGCGAAGGCGGACCGCGCCGACTGCCCGGTCGTCGCCGGGCGCGAGGGCCCCGACGACCCGGTCGTCCGCCTGGCGGACCAGCCGCCCGGGCGGGAGCGGGACGGGGAGCGCCGCCGCTTCCGGGGGCGGCACGCGCCCTAACGCCTCCTGGTCAGCCGTCGCAGCCAGCCGCGCAGTCCGCCGGGGGGTGTCTGCGGTCCGCCGTCGTCGGCCGCGGTGCGGGCGCGGTTGAGGGCGGCGCGGTGACCAAGCACGGAGGCTTCCGCCACGGTGAGCGCGGCCAGCTCGCAGCCATGCTGGTGCCGGTGCCTGTGGTGACAGGCGGGACAGAGATCCGTCGGCGGCGGCCCGCATAGCGGCACGGTGGCGCGGTACGTGACGCGGGCGAACGCGGCACGGTATCCGAGTACCGCCGCCTCCTCCACCGGCAGCGGCTCCAGGGGGCAACCCGATTGGTGCCGGTAGGTGTGGTGGCAGGCGGGGCAGGCCGCCGACGGGGGCGGCGGGGCGCCCGGCATGGGGTATCCGCCGCCCCGTGCGCGGACGCGGGCGAGCGCGGCGTCGTGGCCGAGGGCGGCGGCGTCGTCCACTGGCAGCGGCTCCAGGGGGCAACCCGGTTGGTGCCGGTAGGTGTGGTGGCAGGCGGGGCAGGCCGCCGACGGGGGCGGCGGGGCGCCGTACGCCTGGGGGTGCAAAGCCGGTGGAGAGTCGCCGTCGGCGGAGGCGGGCGGTGGTGCCGCCCTGTCGCGCTCGTAGTCGCCCCACCACTCCCGCGGATCACCGCCCGTCATGCGTCCCCCCGGAGCAGTCGGCGCCGCCGCATCCGGCGGCTGATCGATGGATACGTGCTCCACACCGCCTCGCCCACCGCCGCGCCCGCCGCGACCACGGCCGCCGCCCAGCGGAACGGTGTGTCCAGGGTGGTACCCGGCGCGGGCGGTACCAGAACCAGGGACACGCCCAGCCACAGCGTGATCAGACCGCCGCTGTAGGCCGCGTAGGTGCGGCGGCGCCAGCCGTCCCACAGTTCGAAGTCGTGGTCCTGCTCCTCGCGCAGCAGGTCACGGCGGTCCCGTACCTCCTCCTCCGTCCACCAGGCGGTGATGTCGGCGTACGAGTACAGGTGCCGGCGGGCGTGGAAGCCGAACTGCACGCAGGTGACGAAGAGCAGGGCCGCCAGGGTCAGGAACAGCAGCACGGGACCGGGCCAGCGGAACTTGTCGCTGTCCGCGGCCACCACCCCGATCGCGGCGACGGCGAACCCCGCCAGCAGCGGCGCGGCGACATTGCTCACCGCGTCCACGGCCACCCCGAAACCCAGCGGCGACGGCTTGCGCCACTGCGGCGACGACGGGTTGTACGGGCTCAACGGGACCTCCGGATACGGGTGTTCGGCGCAGCAAACTACCGGTCCGGCGGGCGGTACCGCTCGATGTAAGGGGTGAAACCGCACCCCGGGGGTGACACCGTCGCATTCACTGCGTACGCTCCTGAATATGGATATGCATACTGTGGTGGTGGGGACGGCCGGGGTCACCGCGTCCGACGTCCTCGCCGTGGCGCGCGGCGGCGCCCGGGTCGAACTCTCCGGGGAGGCGGTGGCGGCGCTGGCCGCGGCCCGCGAGACCGTGGCCGCGCTGGCCGCCAAGCCGGACCCCGTCTACGGCGTCAGCACCGGCTTCGGCGCCCTGGCGACCCGGCACATCAGCCCCGAGCTGCGGGCCCGGCTCCAGCGCAACATCGTCCGCTCGCACGCCGCCGGGATGGGGCCGAGGGTGGAGCGGGAGGTCGTACGGGCGCTGATGTTCCTGCGGCTGAAGACCGTCTGCTCCGGACGCACCGGCGTCCGCCCCGAGGTCGCGCGGACCATGGCGGACGTGCTCAACGCCGGGATCACCCCCGTCGTGCACGAGTACGGCTCCCTCGGCTGTTCCGGTGACCTCGCGCCCCTGTCCCACTGCGCGCTGACGCTGATGGGGGAGGGCGAGGCGGAGGGCCCCGACGGGACCGTGCGGCCCGCCGGCGAGTTGCTCGCGGAGCACGGGATCACCCCCGTCGAGCTGCGCGAGAAGGAGGGCCTCGCCCTGCTCAACGGCACTGACGGCATGCTCGGCATGCTGGTCATGGCCCTCGCCGACCTCGACACCCTCTACACGTCGGCCGACGTCACCGCCGCCCTCACCCTGGAGGCCCTGCTCGGCACCGACAAGGTGCTCGCCCCCGAGCTGCACGCCATCCGCCCGCACCCCGGACAGGCCGCGTCCGCCGCCAACATGGCCGCCGTGCTGGCGGGCTCCGGCCTCACCGGCCACCACCAGGACGACGCCCCCCGCGTCCAGGACGCCTACTCGGTGCGCTGCGCCCCGCAGGTCGCCGGCGCCGGCCGGGACACCCTCGCCCACGCCCGCCTGGTCGCGGAGCGGGAGCTGGCGGCGGCGGTGGACAACCCGGTGGTGCTGCCCGACGGGAGGGTCGAGTCGAACGGCAACTTCCACGGCGCCCCCGTCGCCTACGTCCTCGACTTCCTCGCCATCGCCGTCGCCGACCTCGCCTCCATCGCCGAGCGGCGCACCGACCGGCTGCTGGACAAGAACCGCAGCCACGGTCTGCCGCCGTTCCTCGCCGACGACCCCGGGGTGGACTCCGGGCTCATGATCGCCCAGTACACGCAGGCCGCGCTGGTCAGTGAGCTGAAGCGGCTGGCCGTACCGGCGTCGGCGGACTCCATCCCGTCCTCCGCCATGCAGGAGGACCACGTGTCGATGGGCTGGTCGGCGGCGCGCAAGCTGCGCACGGCTGTCGACAACCTCACCCGGGTGATCGCCGTCGAGCTGTACGCCGCCACCCGGGCGCTCCAGCTCCGCGAGGGCCTCGTCCCGGCCCCGGCCTCCCGGGCCGTGATCGACGCCGTACTGCGGGCGGGGATCGGGGGGCCCGGCCCGGACCGCTTCCTGGCGCCCGACCTGGCCGCCGCGGACGCGTTCGTGCGGGACGGCCGGCTGGTCGAGGCGGCGGAGACGGTGACCGGACCACTGCGCTAGCCATACGAAAGCGCTGTGCCGGTGGAGCCACCGGCACAGCGCGTCAAGAAAAAGCCAAGAACGCCAAAAGCTTTGAGAAACCCTCAGAAGCCTTCAGAAACCCCCGAAGGTCCTCGGAATCCCTCGGAGTCCCTCGGGAGTTCCTCACGAATCCTTCGCGAGTTCCTCAGAAGTCCAGGCGTTCGCGGCGCATCGAATAGACCACGAAACCGGCGCCGAGCCCCAGACAGGCGGTGCCGCCGATGACGTACGGAGTGCTGTCGAAGCTGCCGGTGTCGGCCAGCCGGGTGTCCCCGCCGGCCGCCCCGGAGGCCGTGGCGGCGAGTCTCGCCTCTTCGGTGACCTGCGAAGACGAGCGGTCCGACGGGGTGTTTCCCGCGGTGGTCTCCGGGGTCGCGTTGGCGGACGGGACGAACCACAGGGCGCACAGCAGGGAGCCCGCGGCGGCGGCGGTCAGCAACGGACGGCGAGCGGATGACACTGAATATCGATCCCCTTGTGGCGCTGGTGTTTTGGCCGTGTGGGGCGATGTTAGTGAAAGGCGCGGGTCACCGGAAAGCCGCAGAGGTCACCGGCCGTACGCTCCGGGCATGAGCACTGATGAGACATCACGGTATGTACGGATTCGCGTCGACCTCATCCTGGAGGTCGAGGACGACGCGGCGGTCACCCGGGCCGCGCTGGAGCGGATCGCCGGGGACGCCGCCCTGCCCGAGGCGGAGCGGACGGGCGCCGAAGGCGCTGTGACGGAGGACACCGCCGAGGCCCTGGCTCATCTCATCGACCCGTTCGACCTGGTCGGCGAGGTGCCGGGGGTCGAACTCCAGCAGGCGTCGTGGAGCAGCGAGTGGATCGACCACGACCCCGATTCGCCGGACTGGGGGCTCGGTGAGGATGATGGCCCCCTGTACGACGCATACGGCGACGACGGCGACGACGAGTACGGCGACGGCGAGTACGGCGACGACGGCGACGACGGCGACAAGGAAGACGGCGGCGACGGTGGCGACGGAAGCGGCGGCCACGAAGGCGGCGGCCACGAGGCGGCGGCCACGAGGCGGTGACGGCGGACGCGGCGCGGACGTGACGGCGGGCACGGTGCGGACGTGACGGCGGGCACGGTGCGGACGTGACGGCGGACGCGGTGCGGACGTGACGGCGGACGCGGTGCGGACGTGACGGCGGGCACGGTGCGGACGTGACGGCGGGCACGGTGCGGACGTGACGGCGGGCACGGCGCGGACGTGACGGCGGACATGGCGCGGACGTGACGCGGAAGTGGCGGTCGGCTGACGTTCCTTGGGGAAACCGTGACCCCGGGCGGCAACCGCCACCCGGGGTTTCGCCGTCTCACCCGGCGCACGGACCGACACCGGTACCAGGCCGTCCGCCCCGCGGACGTGGTGTGGCCCACACCTGGGGGCCATGTGGAACGGGACGAACCGGTCGTAGCGTTGAACAGGTTGACGGGGAATCTCGTGGTTTCCGGAATCGGTAGCGATGGAGAAGCGTGTGATGACGAACAGTAAGCGGCGCAAGGGCCTCGCGGCCGCGTCCGCGCTGCTCGGGGGTGTACTGGTGCTCTCGGCGTGTTCCGGCGGCGACGACACGGCCGGCGGCGGGGGCGGGTCCTCGCAGGCCCAGGTCGACAAGGCGGCTGCCGAGAAGACCTCCGAGGCGCAGATCGAGATCACGCCGAAGAACGGGTCCGACAACGCGTCCATCAACAACTCCGCGACCGTCTCCGTGACCAAGGGCACGCTCACGGAGGTCACGATGACGACCTCGGACGGCACCGAGGTCAGCGGCGAGATATCCGCCGACAAGACCAGCTGGAAGCCCAGCGCGCAGCTGGAGCGGGCCACCACCTACAAGCTGACGGTCACCGCCGAGGACTCCGCCGGCCGCGCGGCGCACGAGAACGCGTCGTTCACCACCGTCGCCCCGGACAACAGCTTCATCGGCACCTTCACCCCGGACGACGGCACCACGGTCGGCGTGGGCATGCCCGTCTCGATCAACTTCGACAAGGAGATCACCGACAAGGCCGCCGTCCAGAAGGGCATCACGGTCAACAGCGACAGCGGCCAGGAGGTCGCCTGTCACTGGTTCAGCGCCCAGCGCATGGACTGCCGCCCCGAGGAGTACTGGAAGGAAGGCTCGACCGTCACCCTGAAGCTCGCGCTCGACGGCGTCGAGGGTGCCGACGGCGTCTTCGGCGTCCAGCAGAAGACGGTCACCTTCAAGATCGGCCGCAACCAGGTCTCCTACGTCGACGCGCAGACCAAGCAGATGAAGGTCACGCAGGACGGCAAGACCATCAAGACCATCCCGATCTCGGCCGGCTCCCCGGAGAACAAGACCTACGAGGGCCAGATGGTGATCTCCGAGAAGTACAAGGAGACCCGGATGGACGGCTCGACGGTCGGTTTCACCGACGACGACGGCAAGGGCGAGTACGACATCAAGGACGTACCGCACGCCATGCGGCTGAGCACCTCCGGCACCTTCATGCACGGCAACTACTGGGGCGCCAAGTCCATCTTCGGCAGCCAGAACACCAGCCACGGCTGTGTGGGCCTGTCGGACACCAAGGGTGCCAACGACCCGGACACCCCGGCCGCCTGGATGTACGAGCACTCCCTCATCGGTGACGTGGTCGTCGTCCAGAACACCGGCGACGAGACCATCGCCCCGGACAACGGCCTCAACGGCTGGAACATGGACTGGGCCGAGTGGAAGGCGGGCTCGGCGATCTGACGCCCCCGCAACTCACCGCTGCCGCACCGCCGTTCGCCCCTCGGGGGCGGGCGGCGGTTCGCTTTGGTCACACATCGGCATCCCTCAGCCTTCTCATCCTCCTCTTATCCGAGGCTTATCCGCCCATCACGCGCCGTCCCTACTTTGCGGCCATGTTCTTCACCTACCTGAGGCGCGAACTGCGCCGCCGTAGAAAGGCGGCCCTCGTCGTCGCCTCCGGACTCGCGCTGGGCATCGCGCTGGTCATCGTCGTCAACTCCGTCTCCTCCGGCATGGGCAAGGCCCAGGAGAAGGTCCTGGAGTCGTTGTACGGGCTCGGCACCGACATGACCGTCACCAAGGCCGCCGAGGCGCCGGACTCCAGTGAGAGCGGCGGGCAGGGGGGCCGTCCCAACTTCCAGTTCGACGCGCAGGACAGCGACTCCGACGAGGAGCAGTCCAGCGACCGCGTCATGGTGCAGGGCTTCCAGTCGCTGGCCGGCTCGACCGTCGACAAGGTCGCCGGCCAGAGCGGGGTGGCCGACGCGGTGGGCGGGCTCAGCCTGCAAGTCATGAAGGTCAGCGGCCAGTTCACGCGTGGTCAGGTCCAGCAGGACGGCAGTGGTGAAAGCCAGGGCCAGGGCCAGGGCGGCGCTCCGGGCGGTGGCACCGGCGGCCAGGGCGGCAGCGTCCAGGGCGGCGGCGCCAACTTCGACGTCAACAGCTACTCCGTCTACGGCACCGACGTCACCAAGACCGAGCTCGGCCCGCTGACCTCCTCGAAGATCACCAGCGGCCGGACCTTCAAGTCGTCCGAGACCAACGCCAAGGTCGCCGTCGTCGACTCGGCGTACGCCAAGGAGAAGGAGCTGAAGAAGGGCTCCACCCTCACCATCAGCGACACCAAGTTCACCGTCATCGGCATCGCCACCGCCGACAGCGGGGACGCCGCGGCCAACGTCTACATCCCGCTGAAGCAGGCCCAGACGCTGGGTGACGCCAAGGACAAGGTCACCACCATCTACGTCCAGGCCTCCGACTCCCAGCAGATCGACAGCGTCAAGTCGGCCATCCAGAAGAACATCTCGGGGACCACGGTCACCACCTCCGCCGACCTCGCCGACACCGTCTCCGGCTCGCTGTCCACCGCCTCCTCGCTGGCCACCAGCGTCGGCAAGTGGCTCTCCATCCTGGTGCTGGCCGCCGCGTTCCTCGTGGCCGGCCTGCTCACCTCCTCGGCCGTCTCCCGCCGGGTGCGCGAGTTCGGCACCCTGAAGGCGCTCGGCTGGAAGTCCGGCCGGGTCACCCGGCAGGTCGTCGGCGAGGCCGTCGTCAACGGCCTGGTCGGCGGCGTCCTCGGCATCGCGCTCGGCCTGGCGGGCGCGTACGCCGTCACCGCGGTCAGCCCCACGCTGGAGGCCTCGCTCGGCTCCACCGGCGGCGGTGGCGGCGGCATGGGCGGCGGGCCCGGCGGTGGCGGCATGGGCGGCCCCGGCGGGCAGTCGGCCTCCAAGACCCTGGAGGTCGCCCTCACCGCGCCGGTCAGCCTCACCACCATCGCCCTGGCCGTCGTCCTCGCCGTGGCGGGCGGTCTGATCGCCGGCGGCTTCGGCGGCTGGCGGGCCTCCCGGCTGCGCCCGGCGGACGCCCTGCGCCGCGTCGAGTAGCGCGCGCCCCGCCCCGCCCCTTTCCTCACGTTTTCCAGGAGTCGGACCATGTACGAACTCAGAGGCGTCACCAAGCGCTATACGCGCGGCAAGGACACCGTCAACGCCCTCGACGGCATCGACCTGACCATCCCCGACGGCGACCGGCTGGTCATCCAGGGCCCCACCGGCGGCGGCAAGTCCACGCTGCTCCAGATGCTGGGCGCGCTGGACCGGCCCACCTCCGGCGAGATCGTCCTCGACGGCACCGACCTGGCCAAGCTGTCCGAGGCCCGGCTGACCCGGGTGCGCAGCGAAACCATCGGCATCGTCTTCCAGTCGTTCAACCTGATCCCCACGCTGACCGCGCAGGAGAACGTCGAGACCGCGCTCGTGCCGCTCGGCGTCAAGACCAAGGAGCGGCGCGAACGCGCCGCCGAGGCACTGGCCTCGGTCGGCCTCGGCGAGCGGCTCGGCCACCTGCCCAGCGAGATGTCCGGCGGCCAGCAGCAGCGGGTCGCCATCGCGCGGGCCCTGGTGAAGCAGCCCAAGGTGCTGCTCGCCGACGAACCCACGGGCAACCTCGACGAGTCGATGCGCGACGAGATCATGGACGTACTCGAACGGATGTGGAAGGAGCTGGGCCTGACCTTCGTGATGGTCACCCACGACTCCTCCATCGCCAAGAAGGCCCCGCGCCTGGCGACGATCCGCAAGGGGAAGATCACGATCAGGGAGAACGCCGAGGCGTGACCCGCGGAGCCCCTGTGACCGGGGGGAACCCATCGGTCGGGTAACGGAGTCCACGCGGGCGCGTAACAGTAGTCCGGCGGTTCTCTCACCTTTCTCTCATCCGATTGAGGCGGATGATCGCCCCCCGGCATACTGCGTGCACCGGGGGGTGCGCACTGGCGTACGAGACCACCCCTGGCCGGGTGAACCGTGTGGTTGGCCCGGACATCCGCTAGGGGGATCCTTGCGCAGACACAAGAACAGAGGGCACGCCGCCACGGTCGCCGTGGCGGCGGCCGTCGCTCTCGCCGCCGGACTGACCACCCCGGCCGGCGCGGCCGGGACCGGGGCGCGGGACGCGGCCGGCACCGCGCTCTCCGCCGCCCGCCACGTCACCCTGATCACCGGTGACCGGGTCGTCGTCGACGCGCGGGGCCGGGTCACCGGCCTCGAGCGGGCCGAGGGCCGCGAGCACATACCCGTCCAAGTCCGCCGGGCCGCCGGGCACACCTACGTCGTCCCGGCCGACGCCGCCCGCCTGGTGGCCTCCGGCAAGCTCGACCGGCGCCTGTTCGACGTCACCGAGCTGAACAAGGCCACGACCCGCAAGGCCCAGAAGAAGGGCCTGAAGGTCATCGTCGGCTACCGGGGCGCCCCGGCGGCGACCAGGGCCGACGTCCGGGAGGCGGGCACCCTGCGCCGCACCCTCACGTCCCTGAACGCCGACGCCGTACAGACCCCGCAAGCGGACGCTCCCGACCTGTGGAAGGCGGTCACGGACGGCGAGAAGGCCGCCTCCGGCATCGCCCACGTCTGGCTGGACGGCGTCCGCGAGGCCAGCCTCGACACCTCCGTCGCGCAGATCGGCGCCCCGCGGGCGTGGGCGGCCGGCTACGACGGCAAGGGCGTCAAGATCGCCGTCCTGGACACCGGCGTCGACGCCACCCACCCCGACCTGAAGAGCCAGGTCGTCGCGTCCAAGAACTTCACCACCGCGGCCGACGCCACCGACAGGTTCGGCCACGGCACCCACGTCGCCTCCATCGCGGCCGGCACGGGTGCCAAGGGCGGCGGGACGTACAAGGGCGTCGCACCCGGCGCCCAGCTGCTCAACGGCAAGGTGCTCGACGACAGCGGCTACGGCGACGACTCCGGCATCCTGGCCGGCATGGAGTGGGCCGCCGAACAGGGCGCCGACGTCGTCAACCTCAGCCTCGGCGGCGGCGACACCCCCGAGATCGACCCGCTCGAAGCCCAGGTCAACAAGCTCTCCGCGGAGAAGGGCATCCTCTTCGCCATCGCCGCCGGCAACGAGGGCGAGTACGGCGACCAGACCATCGGCTCCCCGGGCAGCGCCGCCGCCGCCCTCACCGTCGGCGCCGTCGACGGCAAGGACGCGCTCGCCAGCTTCTCCAGCACCGGCCCCGGCCTCGACGGCCAGCTCAAGCCGGACGTCACCGCCCCCGGCGTCGACATCACCGCGGCCTCCGCGCCCGGCAGCGTCATCGCCCAGGAGGAGGGCGAGAAGCCCGCCGGGTACGTCACCATCTCCGGTACGTCGATGGCGACCCCGCACGTCGCGGGCGCCGCCGCGATCCTCAAGCAGCAGCACCCGGACTGGACGTACACCGAGCTGAAGGCCGCCCTCACCGGTTCCGCCAAGGGCAACGGCGCCTACACGCCGTTCCAGCAGGGCGCGGGCCGCGTCCAGGTCGACAAGGCGCTCACCCAGACCGTGATCGCCGAGCGGTCCTCGGTCAGCTTCGCGCCGCAGCAGTGGCCGCACACCGACGACCAGCCGGTCACCGAGAAGCTGACGTACCGCAACCTCGGCACCGAGGACGTCACCCTCCAGCTGACCTCGACGGCCACCGACCCCAAGGGCAGGACGGCCCCGGCCGGCTTCTTCACCCTGGACGCCGACACGGTCACCGTCCCCGCGGGCGGCACCGCCTCCGTCGGCGTCACCGCCGACACCCGCCTCGGCGGCACCGTCGACGGCGCCTACTCGGCGTACGTGACGGCGACCGGCGGCGGCCAGAGCGTGCGCACCGCCGCCGCGGTCCAGCGCGAGGTGGAGTCCTACGACCTCACGCTGAAGGTCATCGGCCGCGACGGCAAGCCGTCCGCCGACTACTTCGCCGACCTGGCCGGCGTCTCCGGCCTGGCCGCGGACGAGTGGTACAGCCCCTACGAGGCCGACGGCACCGTCACCGTGCGCGTGCCCAAGGGCGGTTACATCCTCAACTCCTCGGTCTACGTCAACGCCGACCCGGAGAAGTACGAGGGCGCCGACTGGCTGGCCCAGCCCAAGCTGAGCATCACCAAGGACACCACGGTCACGCTGGACGCGCGCACCGCGAAGCCGGTCGACATCACCGTCCCCGACAAGGCGGCCAAGCCGGTCCTCGGTTCCGTCGACTACTACCTGGACACCGGGGACACCGGCTACGGCTTCGGCTGGTTCCTGGACTCCTACGCCAACTTCCGCACCCGCCACCTCGGCCCGCAGATCACCGACGGCTCCCTGGTCCAGCAGTGGGACGCGCACTGGGCCAAGGGCACCAAGGAGCAGTACGACACCGTCGCCGGCGGCGCGGTCAAGCAGCTCGCCACCGGCTTCACCCGGCACTACAAGGCGAGCGAGCTGGC
This sequence comes from Streptomyces sp. SYSU D01066-1, assembly GCF_054956795.1. Taxonomy (NCBI): domain Bacteria; kingdom Bacillati; phylum Actinomycetota; class Actinomycetes; order Kitasatosporales; family Streptomycetaceae; genus Streptomyces; species Streptomyces sp. SYSU D01066-1. Next base: position 90,194 of record NZ_JBUDHV010000023.1, read on the forward strand.
CACGGTGAAGGCGGGCCTGGGCGCCTCCGCGAGCGGCAAGAAGGGTGACGTCAGCGCGGTCGGCCGGCTCCCGGCCACCGGCTCCGGCTCCAGCACCAGCGTCCTGCAGAGCCTGCCCGGCACCCGCACCCTGCACCTGTCCACCACGTCGGGCGTCCGCTGGGACCTGTCGGCCACGCAGTACGGCGGCACCGACTCCGAGGGCTTCCCGATCCCCGAGGCCTACTACACGCAGAACCCCGGGCAGGTCTACAAGGGCGGCAAGAGCTACTCGACGGCCTTCAACACGGCCGTCTTCTCCCCCCGCATCACCTCCGAGTGGGGCCTCTTCCGCGAGGGCAACGGCATCGGCGGCCTCGTCCCGCTGTTCGCCGACGGCAAGGGCCACGCGGGTTCGTCGGACTTCTCCTCGGTCACCACGACGCTCTACCGCAACGGCACCAAGGTCGGCTCCAACAAGGACCCGCTCTTCGGCGAGGAGGAGTTCCAGGTTCCCTCCGGTGACGCGGCGTACAAGCTGACGACGTCGGTGAAGCGTTCGTCCAAGGTCGCCGCGGCGGCCAGCCGGATCGACGCGACCTGGACCTTCCGCTCCAAGCGGACCAGCGCCCACACCCAGCTGCCCGCCTCCTCGGCCCGCTTCGGCGCGACCGTGACGCTGGACAGCAAGAAGACGGCCGGCCAGAAGGCGGTCATCCCGGTCACGGTGGAGGGCGCCGCCAAGGGCTCCAACCTGAAGTCGCTGACGGTCTACGCCTCCTACGACACCGGCAAGACCTGGAAGAAGGTCACCGTCACCAAGGGCAAGATCACCGTCAAGAACCCGTCGAAGGGCAAGGGCATCTCCCTGCGCGCCAAGATCACCGACAAGAAGGGCAACACGTCGACGATCTCGCTGTACAACGCCTACTACGGCAAGTGAGCCGTCAGCCCGTAGCGCCGGGGCCCGCCGGAGTCACCGACTCCGGCGGGCCCTTGTGCGTGGGAACGCCAGAAGTCGAGCAGCGCCGACGCCGTCTCGGCAGGCCGGTGGACGTTGGGTGAATGCCCACCGCCTTCGCTCCGGACGAACCGGTCCCCGAGCTCACGGGCCATCCGCTCGACCCCTTCGGGCGGCCACGTCTCGTCCGGCGTACCCGAGATCACGCACTTCGGGACGGACAGCACGGCCAGCCGGGACGTCTCGCCGATCTCGCTCAGCATCTGCTGTGCGGCAGCCGCCAACTGCTGCGGGCTGTTGCTCAGCCACCGCCGCTCCATGAATTCCTCCACGTCCGGAAGCGCGGACACTTCCTTGTTCTTCACGAACGGCCACATGTCGGCGAGCGTCATCGATCCGACGACGGAAAGCAGCAGGCGGAGTCGCTCCTGCTGCGCGGCCGAGACGCCGGCGGGGCCGAAATTCATGAAGGTGACGGACGCCCAGAGAGCGGGATCCCCCTGGGTGGCGAGAACGGCCGCCCGAGCGAGCAGCCCTCCGTACGAATGACCCACCAGGTGTACGGGTCCGGTGCCGAGCGCTTCGACGACGGCCACGAGATCACGTGCGAGGTCGTCCCGCGCGTACGAGGGCCGCGGCGAGGCCGAACCGGTTTCGTACTGCCCGCGGTTGTCGATGGCCACGACGCGCAGGCCCGCTTCGCTCAAGGGGGACAACAAGGGCAGGAAATCCTCCTTGCTGCCCATGAACCCGGGAACCAGCAGGGCTGTCCCCCCGGCGGGAGAAACCCGTCCGTCAGGTCTGACATCGAGCCCAGCGAAGACGCCTCGCTCCGTGCGCAGGCGGACCGGACGCGCGTTGTCCGGGGCTTCCAGGGTCAGCAGCTGGCTCATAACGAGATCCCAGCCTTCGCCCCGCTCCTGGACGGCATCGACCTGACCGGTGTCGTCATCACCGCGGACGCCCTGCACACCCAGCACGACCACGCCCCCCTACCTGCACGAACGCGGGGCTCACTATCTGGCCGTCGTCAAGTGGAACCATTCCGGACTGCATGAGTGGGTCCGTGGCCTTCCCTGGCGCGACATCCGCCTGGACCACATCGAGCGCACCCGGGCCCATCGCCGCGACGAGATCCGCCGGTTGAAGACCACCGCGTTCGCCCGCATCGACTACCCGCACGCACGCCAGGCCCTCCAAGTCGTGCGCTGGAGAAGTGACCTGGGCACGGGCAAGCTGACGATCGAGCGGATCTACCTGGTCACGAGCCTGCCGTCCGGCGCAGCCGACGGCAGGGAGCTCGCGGCCTGGATCCGCGGCCACTGGCGCATCGAGAACCAGCTCCACCACGTCCGCGACCTCACCTTCCACGAGGACGCCTCGCACATCCACACCCGGCACCTGCCCCGCGTCATGGCCGGCCTGCGCAACCTCGCCATCGGCGTCCACCGCCAGGACGGCCACACCAACATCGCAGCCGCCCTCCGCCGCACTGCCCGAGACCACCTATGGCCCCTCACCACCCTCGGACTCACCTGACCAACCCGGACACAAGATCACTTTTCAAAGATCCTGATGACCAGCGGCTGTGGGAATTCCGGGGGGCGTTCGCTCAGCAGTTCCTTCCGGATTCTCCACAGCTGCGGGTCCTGTTGTGCCCGGTCTTTTCAGCGTCCGAATCATCTGCGGAATGTGTTTTTTTTCTGCGCCTGGCCTGTCTGTGCCTGGTACGAGCTCTGTGCTGAGGTACCGGAGGGGTGGGTCGGGTCGTAGGTGTCCGGCAAGGAGGTGTGGTCCCAGGCGTGGGAGGCGAACGGGTTGTGCAGGCCGGAGGGGGTGGAGGCTGGGGGCTGCCACTGTGCGAAGTCGGGGTCGTACCCGGCTACGTGCGGGGTGATGGCGGGGCGGAAGGACGTGTTGGGATTGAGGGGAGGGTTCTTTTTGTAATAGACATCCAGCGCGGTGGCGGCCAGGGTTATATCCAATTCGTTACAGTTGTTCTCCTCGAGTTTCTGGGTTATTGGCTCATACAGTCCAGGTAGATTGTAGGGATTCAGGGAGGGGTCGATGAGGATCCGTATCCCCCCTTCGGAGTGCGACGTCGACTGCACGGCCGTGTCACCGAGGGTGATCATGATTACGTCGGAGTCTGATTCCGGTTCCACCACCTGTGAGTTCACTGCGATCGTCATTCCTGGCGGGGGCTGTTCCGGCAGCAGGTGGGGCATTGTCCGATGGTATTCGGTGTAAATAGCAACGGCTTCCTCCTGCAGCTCCTCCATGTCGAGAAGCATCTGTGCCGCTGCGGAGTCCGACCAGGGATCGGTGGGCATCTGTGCCGCGAAGGCCGTGTGCTCCATGCCGGTGCTGGGCATCTGCGCCATGGGGCCCTGCTGCCCCGAGGGGGACTGGGGGGGGGTCGGCGAAAGGGTTGTTCTGCGGAATGCCCGCGGGCACAGTCAGCCCAGGAACACCAGAAGACACCGCGGTCGCTCCCGGGTAGCCATGGAACGTGGCTTTGTACTTATCCCCGACCCGGTTGATTTTCAGCCCCATTTTTTCCAGCTCCTCCTCCATTTCCTCACTCGGCCTATGGTTCCACCCTTTATACCGCAGGCCGTGAACCACCAGGCCGATGTTTACCCTTTCGCCTGTATCGGGAAAAATGACGTATGCGTATTGGGTGGGAAGGTCGGTTTTAGTTTCATTCCATATTTTGAGCGCGGCTGCATACTTTTTATCGTCCCGTAGCGTGATATTATGGCGGGGTGGCAGTCTCCACCTTCCGTCCGAGCCATGTACGGGGACCAGTTTTTCGTCGTAATCCTCCATCGCTTCGCGCAGTTCAGGACTCAAACTCACTCGCCCTCCATCTTTACCTTTTTTCCTCAAGGTCGAAAGGAGACTGGAGAGGGGGTTCTGCAGCTTTCCCCCGGTAGCAGGGTCTGTGATGTACCGGGGAATCGGGACGCCTCTGGGCAGACCCCTGAACATTGCCGCGAGCTCGGCGTCGGTAAGTTGTGGCACGGGAAGAGCCCTCCAAGGTCGGCGTACTTGCTCCCTCTACGACTCCCGCTCCGTGACGGTTCACCGTGCCCGGGCCGGAGGCCCATCCGGGGAGCCGGGGCCTCCGAGCAGGATCAGGGGCTCGGCCTGGTCGGCTCACGCCCGATTGCTGGCGTCTCGTCGTGTTGGGCAGGCTTCGGCGCAGAGCCGGCACGGACGTTCCTGATCATGGAGCTTTCTGCGCTCCGTGATCTTGGACTGCTCGTGCCCGGTGCTGCGTCGTCTCTGCTCTCCCCTGTCTTTGAACAGATCAGGCCGTATCCGGAAGTGTCCGGGAGTGGGCTTCCAGATCTGCTGGAACGCCTCCCGCAGGTCCCGGACCCGCGTGACCCGTGAGGTGTGCGGCATCCACTCGTGACGCTCCTCGCGCTGATGGCCGGCACGTGTCGGCGTACAGGCGGACGTGCGCCACCTCGTACGGAGGGCAAGATCCTCGCCCATGTGCGTATTCCGAAGATCTACTTGTTCCACATGGCGCTGTCGTGCTCGTGTGATCCGTTCCGCTGCTTCGCCACCAGCCAGGACCTGACGACGTTCCTCGACTGCCATCGGGCTGCGTTCGCGTACTTCGGCAGGGTGCCGATGAGCATCGTCCACGACCGCACCAAGATGGCCGTGCACCGGCACGTCGCCCCGGGCGAGGCGGTTCCGCTGTACCCGGAAGCGGTCGCCTTCGCCGGGCACTACGACTTCGGCGTCGACGCGCTGGCCGTCCACCGGCGCTTCGACCACCCCGGTGTCCACCGGGCCCTGCGCGTCATGCGCTGGCGCAAGGACACTGGCCGGCAAGAGGACCACGGTCGAGCGGCTCCACTCCGTCACCGGCCTCCCGCCCGGCGCCGCCACGGGCGCACAGCTCGCCGGCTGGATCCAAGGGCACCGGAAGAGCGAGAACCAGCTCCACCACGTCCGCGACCGCACCTTCCACGAGGACGCCTCGCACATCCGCACCCGGCACCTGCCCCGCGTCATGGCCGGCCTGCGCAACCTCGCCATCGGCGTCCACCGCCAGGACGGCCACACCAACATCGCAGCCGCCCTCCGTCGCGTCGACGAGGGCCAGTCCACGTCCGGACTCGCACCTGTCCGACGCGGGCCACAGGATTGGCAGGGCGCGCGGGTCGGGGTCGGTGACCTCCACCCGGACGCGGCCGGTCCCGGTGGCTGCGCCGGAAAACCGTGAGCACTTCGGCCCCAAGTGTTCACCGTTTTCCGGAGCACCTCCCCGGACCGCCCGTCACCGCCTCGTCATCCGCGCAGGTCGGCCGGGACGGTGGTGGACAGCAGGCGCGGATCGGGTTCGCGGGTCATCGACGCCAGGCCCTTCACCGCCTTGGCGAGCTTGAGCAGGTCGCGCGGGTTCTTGAAGTCGAGCGCCTTGAGGAGCTGACGGAGCATGGAGAGGGTGTCGAAGTAGACCCGCTCGCATATCAGGCGCTCGTCCTCGTCGAAGAGGAAGTACGCGGTCATACGCACCCGGAAGCGACCGCCGGTGGGCGGGATCTCGCCGAGCGGTCCGCGGTGGGTGCCCAGCAGCCAGAACTCGACGATGACGGCGTCCGCGCTGTGCCGCAGCTCGATGGTCTCGTGGTCCTGGTCGGGGAAGGCGACGCGGGTCTCGTGGTAGTAGCCGCGGACCGCGGAGTCGCCGTCGTGCACGGTCATGGTCGGGATCAGCTCGTAGTGCGGGTGCGGGAAGGTCGACAGCACGTCGTCCCACGCGTGGACGACCTCGTCGTGGAAGTGGTCGAGGACCAGCTTCTGCCGGGCCTGGAGGACGTCACGGTCGGGGATGTCGAAACGCGTGCGGGTCATCGCTGTTCTCCCTGGGGCTGGTGGTCGGGCGGAGCGGGTGAGCGTCCGCGCGTGAGCCGCAGCGTAGGGGTGACCGTCGCACGCCGGCGGACCCGCCCCGGGACGCGGCGCGCCGCCCCCGTCCGCCGTCGCTACCGCGCGCCGGGCGAGCGGGTGGCGCGCAACGACGCCAGCAGGCGCAGCCGGTCCGCGTCGGGGCTGCCCGGCTCGGCGGTGAAGACGAGCAGGAACGGGCCCAGAGCGCCGGGCAGCGGGTACGTGTCCCAGTCCAGGACGAGGTCGCCGACCTCCGGGACCCGGAAGGTCTTGGTTCCGCTGACCGACGTGCGCACGTCGTGCCGGGCCCACAGCCGGCGGAACTCCGCGCTGCGGATGGACAGCTCGCCGACGACCGCGGTGGCGCGCGGATGGGTGGGGTCGGCGGCGACGGCGGCGCGCATCATGCCGATGTACTCCAGGGCCTGCCGCTCCCAGTCCGGACAGCTCCGTCCGCCGGTCAGCGTGTCGTCGAACAACAGCAGGAGCATGTTGAGCCGGTCGCGCGGACGGTCCCCGGGGCTGCCGAGCAGCGCCTCCGCCAGCGGGTTCCAGGCCAGCAGGTCGAGGTGCCGGCCGAGCACGACCGCCGGGGTGTCCAGTACCCGCAGCAGCCGCCGGGTGCCGTCCGGCACCCGTTCCGGACCGTGGTCCCCGCGGGCGGGCACGGGCCTACGGGCGGCGCGGGCCAGGCCGAACAGATGGCGGCGCTCCGCGTCGTCGAGACCGAGCGCGCCGGCCAGCGCGTCCAGGACGTCGTCGGACGGACGTACCTCCCGGCCCTGCTCCATCCGCTGGTAGTAGTCGGTGCTCAGCCCGGCCAGCAGGGCCAGTTCCTCCCGCCGCAGCCCGGCGACCTTGCGCCGGCCGCCCGGCTCCAGGCCGACGTCCTGCGGCCGCAGCCTGCCGCGCCGGGCCCGCAGGAAGTCGCCGAGTTCACGGGCGTAGGGATGCGTCATGCCGCAAGTGTGCCGTCCGGCCGGGCGCCGAAGGTAGGTCCCGCAGACCTAGGCGGGCGGGAACGACGGAACCGGCGCGCGCCGCTCCTAGCGTGGTCGCCCCACGGCACCACCACACCCCAGGAGCAGCGGATGACCGAATGGACCGCCGACCACATCCCCGACCAGCACGGCCGGACCGCCGTCGTGACCGGCGCGAACTCGGGGCTCGGCCTGGTCACCGCGACCGAACTGGCCCGCCGCGGCGCCCACGTCGTGCTCGCCGTACGGAACACCGCGGCCGGTGAGGAGGCCGCCCGCCGGATCGGCGGCGCCACCGAGGTCCGTGAACTGGACCTGGCCTCCCTCGCCTCGGTCCGGGCGTTCGCACAGCGGCTGGCCGCCGACCACCCGGTGATCGACCTGCTGGTCAACAACGCGGGCGTGGTGCTGCTCGGGCCGCGCCGCACCACCGCCGACGGCTTCGAACTGCACCTCGGCACCAACCTGCTGGGCCAGTTCGCACTGACCGGCCTGCTGCTCGGCCCGCTGGCCGCCGCACCCGCGGCCCGGGTGGTCAGTCTCAGCTCGATCACCCACAAGAGCGCGCACCTCGACTTCGACGACCTCATGTCCGAGCGGGGGTACCAGCCCGCCACCGCCTACGGCCGCTCCAAGCTCGCCACCACGGTCTTCGGCGTCGAACTGGACCGCCGGCTGCGCGCCGTCGGCTCACCGGTCGTCAGCGTGCTGGCCCACCCCGGCCTCACCCGCACCAACCTGACCCCGCGGGCGTGGGAACACCGCGGCCGGCTGGGGCGGCTGATCGCGTCGGCCGGTCTGCTGGCCACCCAGCCGGTGGAGCGGGGCGCGCTGCCGCAGTTGCGCGCGGCGACCGAGCCCGGTGTGCGGGGCGGCCGGTTCTTCGGACCGGCCGGGCTGTGGGAGACCCGGGGCCGGGTCACCGACGCCCGGCTCAGCGAGGAGGCGGCCGATCCGGCCGTCGGCGCACGGCTGTGGGCGGTGGCCGAGAAGCTGACCGGCGTCAGCTACCCGTGAACCCGGTTGTCCGTGAACCCGGCCGCCCGTGAACCCGCCGGTCCGGCGCCGTCGGTGGCGAAGCGGCCGCCGTCACTCCCCGCCGTCCCCGTCCGTGAACCCCCACTCCGCCCGGGCCCCCGGCCCGACCACGAGCGTGGAGTTCCCGATCCGCTCCACGTGCCGCTCGGCCACCGGCCGGTCGAGGGCGAAGCCGAGAAACCGCAGCCCCGCCCGATCGCGCGCGACGGCGTCCAGCCGGATCCTCGTGGTGCCGTCGTCCGCGACGACGCCACCGCCCGCCACCGCCCGCACCGCGAAACCGCCCGCGCGCAGCAGCGGCACCGTGTCGGCCAGGTCCCCCTCCGTCACCCCGATGCGGACGGACGTCACGTTCCGCATCAGATGGTCCCGGTAGCCGTCGGAGAGGTACCGCTCCCGGCCGACGTCCCCCGGCCCGCTCGCCGGCTCCGTGCCGCCGCGCGGATCGGCGAAGTACTCGGGCCGGTACTCCATCCCCCACGCCCCGAAGGCGTCGTACCGCGTGTCGGTGAACACCGCGTCGAACCACGGCACCGGCACCCCGTCCCCGAAGTCACGGGTCTGCTGGAACTCCACCGGCTCGGGGACGCCGTACCGCGGCAGCCGCTCGACGACCTTCGCCAGGTCACCGGCGCGCTCGACGGACACCCCGAGCCCGGCGGAGCCCAGCGTGCCGTCCTGGCCGGGCAGGTCGCCCACCCCGAACAGCTCGACGTACGTCTCGCGCCCCATCAGGTAGCGCCCGGTCCACGTCCGCCCGTCCGCCCCGGTCGTGGTCCGCACCTGGAAGTCGGCGAACTCCCGCAGGTACGCCGAGCCCTCGATCGCGTCGGCGGTCTCCCGGTCGAGCACCCCGTACGCGTGGTTGAAGTACAGCAACGACTCTCCGCCCGCCCGTGCCGCCACACCGCTCGCGGCCACCCCCCGTCAGCGTCACGGTGAACATCATGACCACGCGTGACATTCCGCGAAGCAGCATGCGCGCGAGGGTAGTTGAGTCACGGCTGCCGCGTGCGGCTTTCAGACGTGAGCGGTGGTCTCCGCGCTCCAGCTCGCCAGCAGGCGCAGCGCGTCCGCCGACGGGGAGCCCGGCTCCGCGTGGTACGTGACCAGGGACTGGTCCGCGTCGTCCACCAGGCGGAACGTCTCGAAGGACAGGGTCAGCTCCCCGACCAGCGGATGCCGCATCCGCTTGACGCCGTGGCCCTTCTCCTTCACGTCGTGCGCGGCCCACAGCCGCCGGAACGTCCCGCTCTTCATCGACAGCTCCCCGACCAGCGAGGCCAGCAGCGGGTCGTCGGTGTGGCAGCCGGCGTCCATCCGCAGGTAGCCGACGAGGTCGGACGCCTTCGCGTCCCACTCCACGAACAGCTCCCGGTAGTCGGGCCGCAGGAACACCAGCCGGGCCCAGTTCCGCTCCCGGGCCGGCATCCGGTCCCAGTCGCCGAAGAGGGCCGAGGCCAGCGGGTTGTAGGCGAGGATGTCGGTGCGCCGGCCGGTGATGTACGCCGGGACCGTGTCGATCGAGTCCAGCAGTTGCCGCAGCGCCGGCCGCACCTGCTGGGCCCGCACCGCGTGCCTGCCCCGTTGCTGCCTCGGCTTGGCCAGGTGCGTCAGGTGCGCGCGCTCGGCGTCGGTCAGCCGCAGCGCGCGGGCGATGGCCGCCAGGACCTCCGCCGACACGTTCCGCCCGTTGCCCTGCTCCAGACGGGTGTAGTACGCCACGGACACCCCGGCGAGCTGCGCCAGCTCCTCCCGGCGCAGTCCCGGCACCCGGCGGGCCCGCCCGTACGAGGGCAGCCCGACGTCCTCGGGCTTCAGCCGGGCCCGCCGGGTGCGCAGGAACTCGCTCAGCTCGGCACGCTGGTCCAGGCCGGGGCCGGCCCCTGGTGCGGGCGAGGGTGCGGATTCGGGCGGTACGTCCATGCTCCCCAGTATCCCCGTCCCTGTTCCCGGACCCCGGCGGTCGTACGCACGGCAGCCTGTTCCTGTCAGTGGTACGCACGGCGGGCGTACGCAAAACCGTGGTCTGGGCGGCGGCCCGTCCGGGCGGCACGCTGGACGACGCGCCCCGGCCGACCGGCCGGCCGGCGCTCCGCAAGACCCCGCTACGAAGATTCCGGAGAACCCGGCATGACCTCTGTCGCCGCGTACGCCGCCCCCGCCGCCAAGGCTCCGCTGGAGCGCACCACCATCGAGCGGCGGGACGTCCGCGAGCACGACGTCCTGATCGACATCCAGTACGCAGGCATCTGCCACTCCGACATCCACCAGGCCCGTGAGGGCTGGGGCGAGGCCATCTTCCCGATGGTCCCCGGCCACGAGATCGCCGGTGTCGTCTCGGAGGTCGGCCCCGGTGTGACGAAGTTCAAGGTCGGCGACCGCGTCGGCGTCGGCTGCATGGTCGACTCCTGCCGCGAGTGCGAGAACTGCGAGGCCGGCCAGGAGCAGTACTGCCTCCGCGGCCAGGTCGGCACGTACAACGCCGTCGGCCGTGACGGCGAGCCGACCTACGGCGGCTACTCGCAGAAGATCGTTGTCGACGAGGCGTTCACGGTCCGCATCCCGGACGGCCTGTCCCTCGACGAGGCCGCGCCGCTGCTCTGCGCCGGCATCACCACGTACTCCCCGCTGAAGCGCTTCGGCGCCGGTCCCGGCAAGAAGGTCGCCGTCGTCGGCCTGGGCGGCCTCGGCCACATGGCCGTCAAGATCGCGCACGCCCTCGGCGCCGAGGTGACCGTCCTGTCGCAGTCGCTGCGCAAGAAGGACGACGGTCTCAAGCTGGGCGCCGACCACTACTACGCCACCAGCGACCCGGCGACCTTCACCGAACTGGCCGGCGCCTTCGACCTGATCGTCTCCACGGTCTCGGCGCCCCTGGACTTCGGCGCGTACCTGGGTCTGCTGAAGGCGCAGGGCACCCTGGCCAACGTCGGCGCCCCCGAGGAGCCGGTCTCGCTGAACCTCTTCTCCCTCATCGGCGGCGGCAAGAACCTGGCCGGTTCGATGATCGGCGGCATCGCCGAGACCCAGGAGATGCTGGACTTCTGCGCCGCGCACGGCATCGGCGCGGAGATCGAACTGATCGAGGCGAGCCAGATCAACGAGGCCTACGAGCGGGTGCTCGCCAGCGACGTGCGCTACCGCTTCGTGATCGACGCGGCGACGATCTGACCCCACCTCCCCACCGCACGGTACGCACGCGCCCCGTCGCCCGCTCTCCCGCCGGCCGACGGGGCGCGTGCTGCCGGAGTGCGGGCGGGGAGGCTCAAGGACACACCCGCGTACGTGTCCGTCCTCGTCGTGATCACCGTCGGCGTGCACTACGGAACCAAGTGCGCGGCCGCCGGCCCGGCGGTCCGCGGCAGTGTCGCGCGCGCTTTCTCCGCCGGGCAGGGACGGGAACTCCTTTGCCGCCGGGGCATCAGGTGAGGCCGGCCACGTGGACGGGCGCGGAATCGCGCGGAGCGCTCGTGCGTTGTGAGGGGTGGCCGTGGGCGCCCGTGGTGTGTGAGCCGAGGGACCCGAGTGATTCAGTGACGCTGAAGTGACAGGAAGTGGAGGGCCGTGATGGCCGCGCAGACGCAGAGGGCCGTGCTGGCGGGCGGATGTTTCTGGGGGATGCAGGACCTGATCCGCAAGCTGCCGGGCGTGACGGCGACCCGGGTCGGCTACACGGGTGGTGACGTGCCGAACGCGACGTACCGCAACCACGGGACGCACGCGGAGGCCATCGAGATCCTCTTCGACCCGGAGCGGACCGACTACCGGGCGCTCCTGGAGTTCTTCTTCCAGATCCACGACCCGAGCACCAAGAACCGCCAGGGCAACGACATCGGCATGAGCTACCGCTCGGCGATCTACTACGTGGACGACGAGCAGAAGCGCATCGCCGAGGAGACCATCGCGGATGTCGACGCCTCCGGCCTGTGGCCGGGCAAGGTCGTCACCGAGGTGGAGCCGGCCGGCCCCTTCTGGGAGGCCGAGCCCGAGCACCAGGACTACCTGGAGCGCTACCCCGACGGCTACACCTGCCACTTCCCGCGCCCGGGCTGGCGGCTGCCGGCCCGCGCCGAGGGCTGACCGCGGGGGGCTTCGGCGCCGGGGCCCGCACCGGGGCCGACGCCCCGGACCGCGCGGCCGTCACCGCGCCTCGCGCAGCCGCAGCAGATACGTCGCGGTGAGCGACACCGCGCGGTCCGGGTCGGACGACAGCTCCACGAGGGCGCGGGACGCCGTGGGCCCCGGGACGTCCGCCAGCGCCTGGGTCAGCCGTACCCGGGCGGGCGCGGTGGAGGCGTCCTGGGCGAGGCGGTCGGCCAGCGCGGCGGCGATGCGCTCCGCCGTCGCCGCGTCGCCCGCCAGCACACTCAGCGCGTCGGCCGCGTCGGTGTCGTTCCTGCCGTCCGCGATCATGTCGACGAGCGTGGGGACCGTGTCCGCCGACCCCCGCGTCCCGAGCGCCAGGGCGGCCCGGCCGCGGACCACGGCGTCGGAGTGGGTGAGGGCCTCCCGCAGCCGGGCGGCGGCCCGGTCGCCGGGCAGCGCGGCGAGGGAGCGGACGGCCCGTTCCCGCACCGCGGCCACCGGTGAGCCGAGGGCGTCGGCCAGCAGCGCCGTACCGTCACCGTCGCCTGATCGTGCCAGCGCCCAGCGCAGGGCTCCGGCGACGTTCGGGTCCGTCTCGTTCAGTACCGCCTCGACCAGGGCCTCCACCGGCACCGGGACCTCGTCGCCCGAGGTCAGGGCCGCGCGCTGACGGTCGACGGCGCTCTTCGAACCCAGCGCCCGCAGGACCGCGACGACCTGGAGGACGTCCGCCCAGCCGGCCGGCCGGGCGGCGTCGATCCGGCGCAGCCGCGTCAGCAGTTCGGTCTCGGCCGCGATGCGCCGTCGCGTCTGCCGGATCAGGTCGTCGACGAGCGCCGAGGGCGTGAAGCCGGGATCGTCGAGCGCGCGCCCGATCTCGCGCAGCGACAGCCCCAGCGACCGCAGGCTCTCGATGTGGAAGATCCGCCGGATGTCCTCGCCGGAGTACTCCCGGTAACCGGAGCCCGTCCGTCCCGAAGGCCGCAGCAGGCCCAGCGACTCGTAGTGCCTGAGCATGCGGGCGCTGACCCCGGACCGCCGCGCCACCTCACCGATCAGCACGCCCTATCGTCCCCCCCCCTGGCGGCCGGACCCGCCGAGGGCCACGACGCGCTTCGCCTCCTCGACCGCGGACTCGAACCCCGCGTCCGGGTCGCGCAGCAGCCGTTCCGTGGCGAGCGCGTGCGCCCGCGCCTCCCGGTCGGGTCCGGCGGCCGCGGCCCGCAGGAACGGCGTCACCGCCTCCCCCAGCGCGGCCAGCGCCCGGCTGAGACTGAGCCGCGTCTCCCGCCCGCCCCGCCCGAGCCGCGTCGCCAGCACCGCGGCCAGGGCCGGCTCCTCACCCTCCGGCACCAGCAGGACCGCGGCCCGCCAGGCACTGCGCGCCACCTCGTCGTCGGCGTCGGTCAGCACGTCCCGGGTGATCGCCGGCCACGCCCGCCGGTCCCCGATCTTGGACAGCGTGTGCAGGGCCTGACTCCGCGCCCGCGCCCGCTCGGAGCGGACCTCACGGAGCAGCGCGGGGAGCGTCAGAGACACCGGGTGCCGGGTGAGCGCCCAGGTCAGCATGTCGAGCACGAAGAACTCGGGCTCGACCGCGCACCGCTCGACCAGCGGGCCGACGTAGCGCGGATCCGGCGCCGTACCGACGGCCAGGGCCGTGCTCAGCCGTACGGACGCCCGGTCGTCGGCGAGCCCTCGCAGCGCTCGCGTCACCGCGTCCGTGTCGTGTCGCGTCCCGGTCATCGTCACCCTCCTCGGCAGACAGTGAGGGCAGTGAACGCCTTGCCACCGTGTCAAGGTCAACGGGACGCGGCTGCGGTCAGGGCGCGGGAAGGCCGACCGTTCGTCTCCGCCGGGAGCGGCCGCCGGGATCAGTGCGGCAGCGTCGCCGGGCTGCCCCCGTTGGCCTCGTAGCCCGCCACCGCCAGGGCCCGGTGGACCGCGAACTCGGCCGCCGGGTCGGCGGACAGGGTCCAGGGGAGGGCACCGACGTGGCCGTCTATGTGGACCAGCTGGTTCATGGCCTCGGCCCAGCGCTCGCCGCGGACCAGGAAGAACAGCAGCAGATGGCGGACGTGCGCCGACATCGGGTCGTCGGGGCGGGCGCCGTGGACCGCGTGCAGGGCGCCGTGGACCGCCTTGGTGACGACCTCGCTCTGGTGGAAGCCGCTGACCAGGTTGACCTCGGGCAGGTGCTCGAACACCGCGAACAGCGGCAGCGCGGCCAGCAGCGAACCCCGGGGCGCGCGGGCCGCCGCGGCCTCCGCGAAGGAGTAGGCCAGCTCCCGGGAGCCGTGCCACTTCTCGCACCAGTAGTGCAGCGCGGCCAGGTGCGCCCCCATGTGCGCCGGCGCGCGGTCGAGGATCTTCAGCCAGAGCTGCTCGAACTCCGCGCGCTCGTACCCCAGACCGCGGGCCACCGCCAGCTCGATGATGTACGGGACCGGATCGCCGGGGGCCAGCAGCGCCGCGTCGCCGCACGCCGCCCTCGCCTCCTCCATGATGATCCGGAACTCGTCCGTGCCCGGCGTCGACGTCCGCCACGCCTGCTGCACCAGGAACTCGGCGTGCACCGCCGCGCCGCCCGCCTCCTTGGGATTCTCCGCCCGCCACACCCGCAGCCACTGGCCGCCCGGCGTGTCCGAGACCCCGCCCGGCCGCTGCTGCAGCTCCAGCGCCGCCGCACCCGCGAAAGCCTGCACGCGCTGCCAGCGCCGCTCGCTCCGCGCCCCGGTCCCGGCGAGGAGCTGCTGCGCCGCGCGGTAGTCCTGGGTGCGCTGCACCAGGTCGAGGACGTCGATCAGGTCCTGGTCGGGGCCGGGCATCCGGATGTCCAGCTCCTCCTCCAGGGCGAAGCCGTAGCGCGCGGGGTCCGCGGCGTCCGGATGGCCGGGCGGCACCTGCTCGATCATGCCGCGCCGGCGCCGGAAGACGGGGAGCAGCACGAAGCCGATCATGACCAGCGCCAGCAGGACCCAGAGAATCTCCATACCTCAAGCGAACCAGACCACGCCGACAATTGGCCAACCTGTCCCCGGTCCTGTGGAAAACCCGCCCGGCCCCGCGTCCCGGCGGACCGTCGCGGACCCTCCGGGCGCATTACCCTCAGGCCCATGAGCGACAGGCACTTCAGTCAGCACTTCGAGACCCTCGCGATCCACGCGGGCAACACCGCCGACCCCCTGACGGGCGCGGTCGTCCCGCCGATCTACCAGGTCTCCACCTACAAGCAGGACGGCGTCGGCGGCCTGCGCGGCGGCTACGAGTACAGCCGCAGCGCCAATCCGACCCGCACCGCGCTGGAGGAGAACCTCGCCGCTCTGGAGGGCGGCCGCCGCGGCCTCGCCTTCGCCTCCGGGCTGGCCGCCGAGGACTGCCTGCTGCGTACGCTGCTGCGCCCCGGCGACCACGTGGTCATCCCCGCCGACGCCTACGGCGGCACCTTCCGGCTCTTCGCCAAGGTCGCCACCGGCTGGGGCGTGGAGTGGTCGGTGGCCGACAGCGCCGACCCCGCCGCCGTGCGGGCCGCGCTCACCCCGAGGACCAGGGCCGTCTGGGTGGAGACGCCCTCCAACCCGCTGCTCGGCATCACCGACATCGCCGCCGTCGCCCAGGTGGCCCGGGACGCCGGGGCCCGGCTCGTCGTCGACAACACCTTCGCCACGCCCTACCTCCAGCAGCCGCTGACCCTCGGCGCGGACGTCGTCGTGCACTCCCTGACCAAGTACATGGGCGGCCACTCGGACGTCGTCGGCGGCGCGCTGGTCGTCAGCGACCCCGAACTGGGCGAGGAGCTGGCGTTCCACCAGAACGCGATGGGCGCGATCGCCGGCCCCTTCGACTCCTGGCTGGTGCTGCGCGGCACCAAGACGCTCGCGGTGCGCATGGACCGGCACAGCGAGAACGCCACCAAGGTCGCCGACCTGCTCACCCGGCACGCGCGCGTGACGAGCGTCCTGTACCCGGGGCTGCCGGACCACCCCGGGCACGAGGTGGCCGCCAAGCAGATGCGGGCGTTCGGCGGCATGGTCTCCTTCCGGGTGGAGGGCGGCGAGGAGGCGGCCGTCGAGGTCTGCAACCGCGCCAAGGTGTTCACGCTGGGCGAGTCCCTGGGCGGCGTCGAGTCGCTGATCGAGCACCCGGGCCGGATGACGCACGCCTCGGCGGCCGGTTCCGCCCTGGAGGTCCCCGCCGACCTGGTGCGCCTGTCGGTGGGCATCGAGAACGCCGACGACCTGCTGGAAGACCTCCAGCAGGCCCTGGGCTGACCGGTCACCAGCCGGTCAGCGGCGGCGGCGTCCCGGACGGCGGCTCCGCCCACGGCTGGACGGTCAGCGCCCAGACCGCGCAGGCCGAGGCGGCGGCCAGGAGCAGCAGCCACAGCAGGCGGCGGGCGGCGGTCCGGCGGCGCAGCGCGCGGTCGCCGAGCCGGACGGCGTCGCCGTACAGACCGGGCGGCACCCGGGGCGGCGACCGCTCCATGATCCGCCGCACCGCCGCCTCCCGCCCGGGCCGGTTCACGGCCGTCTCCCGCTCGGGCCGGTTCACGGCCGCCTCCCCGCGCCGCCGGTGCGCCCGGCGGCCCCGTCCGGAACCCGCCGCACGCGCGCGTGCCGCGTGACGTCGTCCGCGCGCGGGTCCGCCAGCGCC
>NZ_JBUDHV010000024.1:0-100499 GCF_054956795.1 Streptomyces sp. SYSU D01066-1
GGCCGGCCGCCGGCGAGGACGAGGGCGAGGGCGCGGCGGAGCGGGCGCGCGCCCTGCCCCGCGCGCTCCCGGCACCGGCGGCCGGCGGACGTCCGGCGCCCGCGGTCCGGGCGGAGGTACCGCTCGCGGCGAGTGCGAAGGACGGGACACTTCACCGCCGGACGGCGGCAGCAGGTCGTGACGACGGGCTCGGGCTCCAAGAGCCGGCTCCTCCGGGTGGTGGGGAACGGGGCGGTAGCGAACAAAATAGCGAACTTCTGTGGACAGGCTGAGAGCAGGGTCGATCAGTGCCGTAACCTCGGCAGCCTGTGCCGTGGTGCGAGTGGGGGAGTCCGATGGCCGCGATCAGCCTGAGCGAGGTCGAGGAGAGCGCGCCCGCGCTGGTCAGCCTGTACAAGAGCGCCGGTGCCTCCCTGAGCGGGCACGGACTGGACGGCCTGCGGGCAGCCGTCTACCTCGTCGTCGACTACTCCGGCTCCATGAGGCCGTACTACGAGGACGGCAGCGTGCAGGCGCTCGCCGACCGGGTGCTGTCGCTCTCCGCGCACCTCGACGACGACGGCACCGTGCCGGTGGTGTTCTTCTCGACCGACGTCGACGCGGTCACCGACATCGCGCTCACCGACCACCAGGGCCGCGTCGAGCGGATCGTGGCGGGCCTGGGCCACATGGGCAGGACCGCCTACCACCTGGCCATGGACGCCGTCATCGACCACTACCTCGACAGCGGCTCCACCGCCCCCGCCCTCGTCGTCTTCCAGACCGACGGCGGCCCCGTCAACCGGCTCGCCGCCGAGCGCTACCTCTGCAAGGCCGCCCGGCTGCCCCTGTTCTGGCAGTTCGTCGGCTTCGGCGACCGGGGCGGCAAGCAGTTCGACTACCTCCGCAGGCTCGGCGAACTGGCCGTCCCCGGCAAGCGGGTGGTCGACAACGCCGGCTTCTTCCACGCCGGACAGGACCCGCGCGCGGTGTCCGACGCCGAGCTGTACGACCGTCTGGTGGGCGAGTTCCCCAAGTGGCTGGTGGAGGCGCGGGCCCGGGGGATCGTCACCGGGAGCTGACGGACCCAGGGGATCGTCACCGGGAGCTGACGGGTGCCGGGGCGCTCCGGCTCACGTGTCGCACTCCAGCACCGTCCGGCACAGCCCGCACCGCGCCCGCACCCGGCCCCGCACCGGCACCCGGATGCGCTGGTGACAGGTCGGGCACGGGAAGGACACCCGCAGCAGACCCCGGGCGTCCGGGGAGAACGCGTACGGCACCCCCGCCCCGCCGCAGTCCGCCGCCCGGTCCCGCGCCTGCCGCCGGTCCCGGGCGTACCGGCGCCGGCCCGCCCAGCCGGCCGCCGCCAGCGGCGGCCGCCGCTCGTCCCGCCGGGCCAGCTCCCGGCCCGCCACGTACGCCGAGTACGCCTGCGGACTGGTGAACCACACCGCCGGGTCCTCACCGAACACCAGCGTCCGCTTGGCCAGTACGTACCCGAACTCCTCCGGCGTCAGGTACCCCAGCTTCTGCGAGGACGCCGCGTCCTGGCGGTACGCGTCCAGCAGCAGCCACCCCGCGCCCAGGTACGTCGTCACCGTGTCGGTCAGGATCTCGTTGTCCCGCGTGCCCGGGAACGACAGCCCCAGGCGGTGCAGGTACACATGCGTCACCTCGTGCGCCAGCGCGGCGCCGATGTCCCGGCGATGGGCGCGGAAGCGGTCGTTCAGCTCGACGAAGTACTCCGGCCCGGCGGCCAGTTCGACATGGGCGGCCTGGGTCATCGCACGGAAGGAGACGATCAGCCGGGCGTCCGGGAGGCGGTAGTGCCGCACCAGTTCCCGGGCCACCCTCTGCACCCCCAGGTGCAGGTCGTCGGCGTCGCCGAACGCCACGTCGGCCGGTGCCACGCTGGCCGCGAAGGTCCGGACGGTGTCGTACGACAGCCGCCTGTACAGCGCGGTGACCGCGGCCCGCACCGTCTCCAGGTGCGGGTAGCCGTGCTCGACCGGCCCGTCGTTCGCCACGTCCGTACCCCCAAGACGCCGGAACCCGCTTCCACTGTACGGGGCACCCTCCCGGCCCGCCCCGCGTCCGGCCGCGGCAAGCCGCCCCACCCGTGCCCCCGCCGGGTGCTGAGACGGCCCGGCGCCGCCCGCGCACCGCCCCGTAGGCTGACCCGTCATGACCACCAGCAACACCGGTAACAGTGGAGCCGACCCCGCCGTCCGCGAGGAGCTCGCCCGGCTGCGCGACAGCATCGACAACATCGACGCCGCCGTCGTCCACATGCTCGCCGAGCGCTTCAAATGCACCCAGCAGGTCGGCCACCTCAAGGCCCGCCACCAGCTGCCGCCCGCCGACCCGGCCCGCGAGGCCGAACAGATCACCCGGCTGCGGACCCTGGCCGAGAACGCCAAACTCGACCCGGCCTTCGCCGAGAAGTTCCTGAACTTCATCATCGCCGAGGTCATCCACCACCACGAGCGCATCGCGGAGGGCACCGGCACCGGCTCCGCTCCCGGCTGACCCGGCCGAGGCCGCACCAGGGGAGTGGCACGGGGACGCGCACGGGCGTGCCGCGCCGTGCGCACCCCTCGCCGCACGGCCGCGCGCCCCCTGCCGTACGGTCGTGCGCTCTTGCCGCGCAAGGCAGGACGCGGGCCGTACCGGCGGTGCCGGAGCAGCGCCGGGCGCCGGAACGCTGATCGCCGGCGTACGGACCCCCGGCGCCGACGGCCCCGACGCGGTCCCGCGCGCGCCGCGCGGAACAGCCCCAGCGCGTCCCGGCCGCCCCGCTCCGGCGCCCCGCGCCCCGACGCCCCGCGCCCCCGCGCCCAGACCCCGGGGAGCGCGCGAGGGGGAGCGCGACCGTCCCCGGAAAGACCGGACATAAGCCACGTACCGAACCGCCTCTGTGCGCTCCGACCGGCATCGGGCAGCATGTCGTCCATGTCCGTACTGACGCGCGACGAAGCGCAGACCCGTGCCCGGCTCCTCGACGTCCACCACTACACGATCGCCCTCGATCTGACCGGTGGGGAGGAGACCTTCGACTCCCTCACCACCATCCGCTTCACCGTGCGCGGCGGGACGGAGCCCGCGGTCGGCACGGACACCTTCGTCGAGGTCAGGCCCGACCGGCTGCACAGCGTCACCCTCGACGGGCACCCCCTCGACCCGGCGGACCTGGACGACAACCGCCTGCCGCTGAAGAACCTCACCCCCGGCGAGCACGAACTGCGCGTCGACGCCGCCATGGCCTACTCCCGCACCGGCGAGGGCATGCACCGCTTCACCGACCCCGCCGACGGCGAGACCTACCTCTACACCCAGCTGTTCATGGACGACGTCCAGCGCGTCTTCGCCGCCTTCGACCAGCCCGACCTCAAGGCCCGCTTCGACCTCACCGTCCGCGCCCCCGAAGGCTGGACCGTCCTCGCCAACGGCGTCACCGAACGCACCGACGACGGCCGCTGGACCGCCGCCACCACCCCGCCCATCTCCACCTACCTCGTCGCCGTCGCCGCCGGCCCCTGGCACTCCGTCACCACCGAACACCGCGGCCTGCCCTTCGGCATCCACTGCCGCCGCTCCCTCGCCCCGTACCTCGACGCGGACGCCGACGAGATCCTCGACATCACCCGCGCCTGCTTCGACCGCTACCACGAGAAGTTCGACGAGCCCTACCCCTTCGACTCCTACGACCAGGCGTTCGTCCCCGAGTTCAACGCCGGTGCCATGGAGAACCCGGGCCTGGTCACCTTCCGCGACGAGTTCGTCCACCGCTCCGCCGTCACCGACACCGAACGCCAGACCCGCGCCATGGTCATCGCCCACGAGATGGCCCACATGTGGTTCGGCGACCTCGTCACCCTGCGCTGGTGGGACGACATCTGGCTGAACGAGTCCTTCGCCGAGTACATGGGCTACCAGACCACGGCCGAGGCCACCCGCTTCACCGGCCCCTGGACCGAGTTCGGCGTCACCCGCAAGCCCTGGGGCTACGACGCCGACCAGCGCCCCTCCACCCACCCCGTCGCCCCCGAGGACGTCGAGGACACCGCCTCCGCCCTCCTCAACTTCGACGGCATCTCCTACGCCAAGGGCGCCTCCGCCCTGCGTCAGCTCGTCACCTGGCTCGGCGAGAAGGACTTCCTGGCCGGCATCAACACCCACTTCGCCCGGCACAGATTCGCCAACGCCTCCCTCGCCGACTTCATCGACTCCCTCGCCACCGCCACCGACCGCGACGTCCACGCCTGGGCCGACAGCTGGCTGCGCACCACCGGCGTCGACACCCTCACCCCCCGCCTCGCCCCCGGCCCCGGAGGCACCCGCACCCTCACCGTCGACCACACCGGCACCCGCCCCCACCGCGTCTCCGTCGGCCTCTACGACCACGACCTCACCGACGAGGGCCGGCTCATCCCGCGCGCCCGCCTCGACCTCGACATCCCGCAGAGCGAGCCCCAGACCCTCGGCCGCCGTCCCGCCCTGCTCCTCCTCAACGACGGCGACCTCACCTACGCCAAGGTCCGCTTCGACCCCGAGTCCTTCGCCACCGTCCGCACCCACCTCTCCGGCCTGCCCGACCCCCTCACCCGCGCCGTCGTCTGGAACGCCCTGCGCGACGCCGTCCGCGACGGCGAACTCGACCCCGGCGCCTACCTCGACACCGCCCGCGCCCACCTCCCGCACGAGACCGACCTCGCCCTCCTGACCGGCGTCCTCGGCTTCGCCCACGGCCACATCGCCGACCGCTACCTCACCCCCGGGCAGCGGCCCGCCGCCCTGGCCACCCTCACCGAGCTGTGCCGCGACCTCATCCGCCGCACCGAGGACGGCGACCACCCCGGGCGCCGCCTGATCGCCGTACGCCACCGCATCGCCACCGCCGCCCACCCCGACACCATCGCCGCCTGGCTCGCCGACGGCACCGTCCCCGGCGGCCCCGAACTCGACCCCGAACTGCGCTGGCGCATCCTCACCCGGCTCGCCGTCCTCGGAGCCACCGACGAGGACGCCATCGCCGCCGAACTCGACCGCGACCCCAGCGCCACCGGCCAGGAGGGCGCCGCCCGCTGCCGCGCCGCCCTGCCCGACCCCGGCGCCAAGGCCCGCGCCTGGGACGCCATGTTCGGCTCCGACGACCTCTCCAACTACCTGTTCACCGCCACCGCCCAGGGCTTCTGGCAGCCCGAGCAGGCCGACCTGGTACGGGAGTACGTGCCCCGCTACTTCCCCGACGCGGTCGCCGTCGCCGCCCGCCGCGGCCCCGCCGTCGCCACCGCCGCGGGCCGCTGGGCCTTCCCCGTGCACGCCGTCGACCCCGACACCCTCCGCCTCGGCGAGGACTGCCTGCGCGACGCCGACCCCGTCCCGTCCCTGCGCCGCAGGCTCGTCGACGAACTGGACGACCTGGGACGAGCGCTCCGGGTCCGTGAGGCGCACGGGGCCTGAGCCGGCCCGGCGGGTGACATCGCCCGACCCCTTCCCGGACGTGCGGCGGGCCCCAGCTTCCCGCCCCGTCCGCGCGGGACGAGGCCCTGGAGGCCCTGGACGATCCCGCCGGACGCCGACGACCTCGCCGGACGCTCGGGCCGACGAGACGCACGGGACCCGGCCCCGCCCGGCCCCGCCCGCCGCCGGCCCCTCCGGGCCGGCGGCACGCCCTCCTCCCCCTTCTCCGCCCCGCCCTCCCCGCACGGCGGTACCTCCATCGGGTGCTGTTCACCGAACCCCCGGACGCGGCCCCCTCCCGCGTACACGCTGGAGGACACCCCGCCGCGCACCGGAGGACACCGATGAGCACCCCGCCGCCCCTCGCCTCGGGCCCCGACGGCCCCCACGCCCTGCGGCCCCTGCTCGGCACCGTCCTCGACGCCCTCCGCACCGGCACCCGGGCCCGCGGCGGACCACTGCCCGCCGGCGGCCCCGACGCCGTCGCCGCCCGCACCCGCGCCGCCCTCGGCGACGTCCTGCCCGACCACGGCGACCCCGGCGCCCTGCACACCCTCGTCACCGCCCTCGCCGCCGGCTCCGCCGACCCCGCCGACCCCCTGTGCGCCGCCCACCTGCACGCCCCGCCGCTCGCCGTCGGCGCCGCCGCCGACCTCGCCGCCGGCGTCCTCAACCCCTCCCTGGACTCCTGGGACCAGGGCCCCGCCGCCTGCGCCCTCGAAACCCTGGTCACCCACGCCCTGGCCCACGAGGCGGGCCACGCCGACGCCCTCGTCACCACCGGCGCCACCGAGTCCAACCACCTCGCCCTGCTCCTCGCCCGCGAGACCCAGGGACCGAAGACCCGCCTGGTCCACGGCACCAACGCCCACCACTCACTGCCCCGCGCCGCCTGGCTCCTCGGCCTGCCCGACCCCGTCCCCGTACCCACCCCCGCGGGCACCCTCGACCCCGCCGCCCTCGACAACACCCTCGCCCGGCTCCCCGGCCCCGGCAGCCCCGTCGTCGTGGCCGCCACCGCGGGCACCACCGACGCCGGCCTCATCGACCCCCTCCCCGCCATCGCCGACACCTGCGCCCGCCACGGCGCCCGGCTCCACATCGACGCCGCCTACGGAGGCGGCCTCCTCTTCAGCGACCGCCACCGCACCAAGCTCACCGGCCTCGACCGCGCCCACACCACCGCCATCGACCTGCACAAACTCGGCTGGCAGCCGATCGCCGCCGGCCTCCTCACCGTCCGCGACCCCACCGACCTCACCGCCCTGGACCAGCGCGCCGACTACCTCAACGCCGCCGACGACACCGACGCCGGCCTCCCCGACCTCCTCGGCCGCTCCCTGCGCACCACCCGCCGCCCCGACATCCTCAAGATCGCCGTCACCCTCAAGACCCTCGGCCGCACCGGCCTCGGCGCCCTCGTCGACCACGTCCACGCCCGCGCCCAGGACCTCGCCCGCCTCGTCGACGCCCGCCCCGCCCTGGACCTCTACGCCCCACCGCCCCTCAGCACCGTCCTGTTCCGCCCCGCGGGCGTCCCCGACCCCGCCGTCGCCGCCCTCCGCCGCACCCTGCTCACCGAGGGCCGCGCCGTCCTCGGCCGCGCCCGTCCCGACGGACGGCTCTGGCTCAAGGCCACCCTCCTCAACCCCCGCACCGGCCCCGGCGACCTCACCGCCCTCCTCGACCTCGTGGAAGGACACACCCCCCGATGAACACCACCCGCCCCCACGACCTGGTCGGCATCGGCATCGGCCCCTTCAACCTCTCCCTCGCCGCCCTCGCCCACCCCCTGACCGGCCTCGACACCGTCTTCTACGACCAGCGCCCCGCCTTCCACTGGCACCCCGGCCTCCTCATCGACGAGGCCCGCCTCCAGGTCCCCTTCCTCGCCGACCTCGTCACCCTCGCCGACCCCACCAGCCGCTTCAGCTTCCTCAACTACCTCCGCATCCGCGAACGCCTCTACCCCTTCTACTTCTCCGAGCACTTCCACATCCACCGCACCGCCTATGACGCCTACTGCCGCTGGGTCGCCGAGAACCTCCCCTCCCTCCGCTTCGGCCACCAGGTCGACGCCGTCCGCTTCCACCCCGAACGCGGCTGCTTCGAGGTCGACTACGCCCACCTCGGCGCCGACGGCGAGGCCCACGCCCTCGGCCGCACCCGCACCAAGAACCTCGTCGTCGGCATCGGCACCGAACCCCACGTCCCCGAACCGCTCAAGCCCCTCGCCGACGCCCCCGGCGTCCCCGTCCTGCACGCCGCCGACTACCTCGACCACCGCACCGCCCTGCTCACCGCCGGCCACGTCACCGTCGTCGGCACCGGCCAGTCCGGCGCCGAGATCTTCCTCGACCTGCTCCGCAACCGCCCCGCCGGCCGTGAACGCCTGCACTGGATCGGCCGCACCGGGGCCATCACCCCCATGGAGTACTCCAAACTCGGCCTGGAGCACTTCACCCCCGACTACACCCACTACTTCCACGCCCTGCCCGAGCACGTCCGCGACCGCCTCGTCCCCGCCCAGTGGCAGCTCCACAGAGGCGTCGACGCCACCACCCTGGCCGCCATCCACGACGAGCTCTACCGCCGCTCCCTCCACGACGGCTGGCCCGACGCCGTCCTCGCCCCCGGGGTCCGCGTCCGCACCGCGGGCCGCGTCGCCACCACCCAGATCGAACTCCACCTCGAACACACCGAACAGGACACCCGCTCCCGCCTCACCACCGACGCCGTCGTCCTCGCCACCGGCTACCGCCACCGCTGCCTCGACCAGCTCCTCGCCGGCGTCGACTCCTTCCTGCTCCGCGACGACGCCGGCCGCCCCCGCGTCGACGACCGCTTCCGCCTCCTCCTCGACCCCATCGTCACCGGCGCCGGCTGCCACATCTACGTACAGAACGCCGAGACCCACACCCACGGCGTCGGCGCCCCCGACCTCGGACTCGCCGCCTGGCGCAGCGCCACCATCCTCAACACCCTCACCGGCACCGACCCCTACCCCCTCCCGCGCCGCACCGCCTTCACCACCTTCGGCCTGGAACGGCGACGGCCCCAGATCCCCTCCGCAGGCGAGGCGCGCGTACTCACCCCGCTCACGGACGGAACCTGAGGCCGACGACCGGCAACGGCCGTCCGGACGACGACCGGACGGCTAGAACACCGGCGTCCCGTCCCGCGTCAGCCGCCAGTCCACCGAGGCGAAGTCCGCCGGGTCCAGCACGCCCTTCGCCGTCACCCACTCGGCGATCCGCGTACGGATCTCCGTCGACTCCGACCACACCTCCTCGGCCGACGCCACGTGCGGGAACGCCCCGCCGCCATTGGCCCGGTAGTTGTTCACCGCCAGCACGAACCGCTGAGCGTCGTCCAGCGCCGCACCCCCGTACGTCAGGTTCTTGATCCGCGAACCCGCCGGCTGCGCGATGTCGATCTCGTACGCCAGCCCGGAGACGTAGTCGTAGTTGTAGTCCGGACGGCCGCCCGCGTTCGTCAGCTTCTCCACGCCCACCGCCGCGCCCGCCGGGGTCTGGACGTAGTACTCCGCCGAGTACTCCAGGTACGCCCGCAGCTGAGCGCCCGTCATCACCTTCGCCACCAGCGTGTTGTCGTACACGTACAGACTCGACAGATCCCGGATCGTCACCTCGCCCGCCGGGATCTCCGACGTCCGCGAGAACGGCGACGCCTGCGCCAGCACCGGCAGCGACGCGTACTCCGTCCCCGCCAGCGCCGCCTTGACCACGTCCTCCTGCACCTTGGTGATCAGATCGATGACCGGCGCGTCCTTGTACCGCGCCTCCACCGTCGTCAACGTCTGTGTCGCCGTCCCCACCACCTGGTTGACGTACGCCACCACCAGCGCGTGCTCGTCCTCCAGCAGCCGCGTGATCCTCGGATCGTCCGCCACCGTGCGGGAGTCCCGCAGCGACGCCTTGACGGACTCCACCCGCCAACGGCCCTTCTCGTGCACCAGCTCGAAGTCGAACAGCGTCAGCCGCTCCGCGTAGCACAGCGGCTCCGACAGCACGACCTCCTCGCCGGTCCGCTCGTTGACGACCCGCTGCTCCGCGATCTCCGTGTGCGCGTGCCCGACCAGGATCGCGTCGATCCCCGGCACCTGCCGGGCCACGTTCGCCGCCGCGTTCTCCACGTACGGCAACTGGTCACCGTACGACGACGTCCCCGAAGCGCCCGAGTGCGCCGAGACCACCACCACGTCCGCGCCCATCGACCGCAGCTTCGGCACCCACTTCGCCGCCTGCTCCTCCAGGCCCGGGAACGCCAGCTTCCCCTGCACGTACGCCTTGTCCCAGATCGCGATCCCCGGGTTGGTCAGCCCCAGCACCGCCACCTTCACCGGCGGCGCGCCCTTCACCCGGAACGTCTTCATGAAATACGGCGGGAAAGCGGGCTTCAGCGTCTTCGCGTCCACCGCGTTCGCACCGAGCAGCGGGAAATCGCACTGCTCCTCGAACTTGCGCAGCGTCTCGATTCCGTAGTTGAACTCGTGATTGCCCAGCGCCACCGCGTCATAACCGATCGCGTTCATCGCCTGGGCCATCGGATGCACCGGTCCGCCCTCGGCGGTGATCGGGTCCACCTTCGCGTAGTAATACGTCAGCGGAGTCCCCTGAATCGTGTCACCCGCGTCCAGCAGCAGCGTATTGCCGCGGCCCTTCTCCTCGCGCACCTGGTCGATCAGCGTCGAGACCCGCGCCAGCCCCTGCGCGTTGCCCGCCGAGTCCGTGTACTCCGCGTCCTTGAAGTAGTCCCAGTTGAAGACGTGCCCGTGCAGGTCGGTCGTCCCCATCACCGTCAGCGCGTACCGCTTGCCCTCCGGCTTGCGCCCGTGGCCGGCGGGCGCCGCCTCGGCCGCCGGAGCCGCCGCCGCACCGGCCAGCGCCACCCCCGCCCCCGTCACGGCGGACCTCTTCAGAAACTTCCGGCGGTTCAACGGCATGCTGGTCTCCTGGATGACGGGTCCCGCGACCCATGTGGACAACGCGCGTAGATTGTGGCCGCTCAACACGGCCGGCAACAGTCCCGGCAGGTTTCGATCCGGTGACTCGCCGGGGCCGCGCGCCCCCAAGAGGTGACAGAGCGGGACGTACGGCCGCGATCGGCGTCACCGTGGGCGCACACGGCCGCCGCGCCGCCACCCGCGATTCCGTCGCGCCTTCACCGTGAGCGCGCCGACCCTGTGACCGGCCATCGAAAAAACACCCGAAAAAGCCGAGAGGCACCTCGGGGAACGCTCATCGGAGCATCCCGCCGCACACCTAACCACTTGTCAAAAGGGTTTCACCCAAAGGTCGTTGAGCGGTCATACACGGCGAATTCTCTACCCGCCGGTAAGTCATAGGCTCGCCCCATGCGCCGAGCGAAAATCGTCTGCACCCTGGGACCCGCCACCGACTCCTACGACCAGATCGAGGCACTGGTCGAGGCCGGCATGGACGTCGCCCGCTTCAACCTCAGCCACGGCGGCCACGCCGAACACGAGGAGCGGTACCGACGGGTCCGCAAGGCATCCGACGCGACCGGCCGCAGCGTCGGGCTCCTCGCCGACCTCCAGGGCCCGAAGATCCGCCTCGGCACCTTCACCGAGGGCCCCGTGCTCCTCGAACGCGACGACACCTTCACCATCACCGTCGAGGACGGCGCCCAGGGCGACCGCACCGGCTGCGGCACCACCTACGCCGGCCTCGCCGACGACGTCACCCCCGGCGAACGCGTCCTCGTCGACGACGGCAAGGTCTGCCTGGAGGTCACCGCCGTCGACGGCCCCCGCGTCCGCACCCGCGTCGTCGAGGGCGGCATGGTCTCCGACCACAAGGGCCTCAACCTCCCCGGCGTCGCCGTCTCCGTCCCCGCCCTCTCCAAGAAGGACGAGGACGACCTGCGCTGGGCGCTGCGCACCGGCTTCGACGTCATCGCCCTCTCCTTCGTCCGCAGCGGACGCGACATCCACGACGTGCACCGCGTCATGGACGAGGAGGGCCGCCGCCTCCCCGTCATCGCCAAGGTCGAGAAGCCCCAGGCGGTGGAGGACCTCGACGGCATCGTCGCCGCCTTCGACGGCATCATGGTCGCCCGCGGCGACCTCGGCGTCGAAATGCCGCTGGAACAGGTCCCGATCGTCCAGAAACGCGCCGTCAAGCTCGCCAAGCGCAACGCCAAACCGGTCATCGTCGCCACCCAGATGCTCGACTCGATGATCGACAACGCCCGGCCCACCCGCGCCGAGGCCTCCGACGTCGCCAACGCGGTCCTCGACGGCACGGACGCGGTGATGCTCTCCGGCGAGACCAGCGTCGGCAAGCACGCGATCGACACGGTCCGCACGATGTCCCGCATCGTCGAGGCGGCGGAGGAAGGCCTCCTCGCCCAGGGCCTCCCCCCGCTCACCGGCCACACCAAACCCCGCACCCAGGGCGGCGCGGTCGCCCGCGCGGCGGCCGAGATCGGCGACTTCCTCGGCGCCCGCTTCCTGGTGGCCTTCACCCAGTCCGGCGACACGGCCCGCCGCCTGTCCCGCTACCGCTCACCCATCCCCCTGCTCGCCTTCACCCCCGAACCGTCCACCCGCTCCCAGCTCAACCTCACCTGGGGCGTGGAGACCTTCCTCGGCCCCCACGTCGACTCCACGGACGCGATGGTCGCCCAGGTGGACGAGCTCCTCCTTGAGTACGGCCGCTGCCGGAAGGGCGACGTGGTCATCATCACGGCGGGCTCCCCGCCCGGGGTGTCGGGGACGACCAACATGGTGCGGGTGCATCGGATCGGCGAGGAGTAGAACGCCGGACCAGTGCTTCGGGCCCGCGTGAGCCTCCCCATGAGGGCCGCGGGAGCCTTGCGGACGGCCGGGAATGCCGAACCGGGGGAGTCCGCTCGGCGCCGCGTCACTGAGGTGAGGCCGCGGCCCTGTGCGACGAGCGCGAGCGCCCGCTTGCGTGTGCCGACGTCGTACAGGGAGCCACCGGGAAGGCGGGGCGGCCTCGACGCGCGGCAAGGAGCGGATGTTCACGGGAACGTGGACATCCGCTGGACGGTGGCGACCTTTGATTCGAAGGGAAAGTGCCCCGGGTGGGATTCGAACCCACGCTGTCGGTGGTTTGAGCACCGTGTCTCTACCGCTGGACTACCGGGGCTTCCTGTAAAACAGAGGATGGCGGTCACCCGCCGCGCCCTACCTTACCGCAGCTAGGTAGGCTCTTGTCAGCAGTAGTCTGCGCCGAACAAGGAGCCCACGTGACCGCCCCCGAGTCGCCCCAGCCCGCCGACGTGACCGACGACGACAAGTCGCACGTGCCTCCGCTGACGACCCGTGTCGTCATCGCCGAGGACGAGGCGCTCATCCGGCTGGACCTCAAAGAGATGCTGGAGGAGGAGGGGTACTCCGTCGTCGGCGAGGCCGGCGACGGCGAGCAGGCCGTCGAGCTGGCCCGTGAGCACCGTCCCGACCTGGTGATCCTGGACGTGAAGATGCCCAAGCTGGACGGCATCTCCGCGGCCGAGAAGATCGCCGGCGAGAGCATCGCCCCGGTGCTGATGCTCACCGCGTTCTCGCAGCGCGACCTGGTGGAACGGGCGCGGGACGCGGGTGCGATGGCGTACCTGGTGAAGCCGTTCTCCAAGAGCGACGTCGTCCCGGCGATCGAGATGGCCGTCTCGCGGTTCACGGAGCTGAAGGAGCTGGAGAAGGAGGTCGCGGACCTCTCCCAGCGGCTGGAGACCCGCAAGCTGGTGGACCGCGCGAAGTCGGTGCTGCAGACGGAGTACGGGCTGACCGAGCCGGCCGCGTTCCGGTGGATCCAGAAGACGTCGATGGACCGGCGGATGTCGATGCAGCAGGTGGCCCAGGCGGTCATCGAGGACGCCGCGGAGAAGAAGGCTCCCAAGGACAAGGGCTGAGCATCCCAGTACCTGAGTACGTACGGCTGAGGCCCGCGTCCCCGACCGGGACGCGGGCCTCCGTCATGCCGCGGGGTCAGTCCTCGCCGAGGTACGCCTTGCGGACCGACTCGTCGTGCAGGAGGTCCTGCCCGCTGCCGGACAGCACGATGCTGCCGACCTCCATGACGTGCCCCTGGTCCGCGAGGGAGAGCGCCGCCTGGGCGTTCTGCTCGACGAGCAGGATGGTCGTGCCCTGGGCCTTCAGCTCGGCGATGGTCGCCATGATCTTCTGCATCATGATCGGGGACAGGCCCATGGAGGGCTCGTCGAGCATGAGGAGTTTCGGCTGGGACATCAGGGCGCGGCCCATGGCGAGCATCTGCTGTTCGCCGCCGGAGAGGGTGCCCGCCGCCTGCCTGCGGCGTTCCCCCAGGATGGGGAAGAGATCGTAGGCGCGCTGGATGTCCTTCTCGATGCCTGCCCTGTCGCTCCGCAGGAACGCGCCGAGGCGCAGGTTGTCCTCGATGGTCATGCGGGGGAAGATGTGGCGGCCCTCGGGGGAGTGGGCGAGGCCGAGGGCGACGATCTGGTGGGCGGGGACCTTTTTCAGCGATCTGCCGTCGAACCTGATCTGGCCGCCGACCGGCTTGAGCAGGCCGGACAGGGTCCGCAGGGTCGTGGTCTTGCCGGCGCCGTTGGTGCCGATGAGGGTGACGACCTCGCCGGCGTCGACGGTGAAGGAGATGCCCTTGACGGCTTCGATCTTGCCGTAGGCGACGCGGAGGTCCTCGACCTCCAGGAGTGCGGTCATCGGTCGTTCTCCTTCGGGGCGTGGGCCTCGGCGGCCTCCACCTCGGCCGCCTCGGCCGCGCCGGGGTCGTTCTCCAGGGGTTCGCCCAGGTAGGCGGCGATGACGCGTTCGTCGCCCTGGACGGTGGCGCTGTCGCCCTCGATGAGTTTCTCGCCCTGGACCAGGACGGCGACGCGGTCGCAGAGGTTGAAGATGAACCGCATGTCGTGCTCGATGACGAGGACGGCGATGCCCTGGTCGCGGATGGCGAAGACGAGTTCCTCGGTGGCGCGGGTCTCCTGGGGGTTCATGCCGGCGGTCGGTTCGTCCAGCAGCAGCAGGCCCGGCTCGCTGGCGAGCGCGCGGGCGATCTCCAGCTTGCGCTGTTCGCCGTAGGGGAGGTTGCGGGCGAGGTGGTCGGCCTTGGCGGCGAGGCCGACGAACTCCAGGAGTTCGGTGGCGCGGGCCCGGGAGGCGGCCTCCGCCTTGTGGAAGCCGGGGCCGCGCAGGACGGCGGACCAGAAGCCTTCCTTGGTGCGGGTGTGGCGGCCGACGAGGACGTTCTCCAGGACGGTCATGTTGGCGAAGAGCCGGATGTTCTGGAAGGTGCGGGCGATGCCGGCGGCGGTGACCTTGAAGGACTTGGGCGGCAGGACCTTGTCCTTGTACCGGACTTCGCCCTCGGTGGGGATGTAGAGGCCGGTGAGGCAGTTGAAGAAGGTGGTCTTGCCGGCGCCGTTGGGGCCGATGAGGCCGACGATCTCGCCGCTGTTGACCTGGAGGTCGACGCCTCGTACGGCGGTGAGGCCGCCGAAGCGCATGGTGACGCCGCGGGCGTCGAGGACCGTTGGCCCGAGGGTGGTTCCCGTGGTGGTGGTCATGGTGGTCAGGCCCCTGTCTTGCCGAGGACCGCGGGTGCTTCGGCCTCTTCGTGGAATTCGAGCTGCCGGCGGCGGTTGGGGATGAGTCCCTCGGGGCGGAAGCGCATCAGCAGGACGAGCGCGAGTCCGAAGGCGAAGAGCTGGTAGTCGCCGAGGAACTGGAGCTTGTTCGGGATGAGGAAGAGCAGTGCGGCGCCGAGGAGGGGGCCGCCGATGGTGCCCATGCCGCCGAGGACGACGGCGGCGAGCAGGAAGGCGGAGTTGGGCGGTGTGGTGCCGGCGAAGAGGTACTGCTCGGGGGTGACGGTGTAGGTGACGTGGGCCTGGACGGTGCCGGCGAGACCGGCCAGGGAGGCGCCGACGGCGAAGGCGATGAGTTTGACGCGGAAGCCGTTGATGCCCATGGCGAGGGCGGCGGTCTCGTCCTCGCGGATGGCGACCCAGGCGCGGCCGATGCGGGAGTCGCCGCTGCGCCGGAAGACGAGGACGACGACGGCCGTGATGAGCAGCATCAGGAAGAAGTAGTTGGCGAAGCGTCCGATGGTGAAGCCGGCGATGTCGTGCTGGGTGCCGAGGTCCCAGCCGAGGATCTTGAGGTCGGGGATGCCGGCGATGCCGTTGGCGCCGTTGGTGACGTCGGGGCCCGAGGTGCCGTCGAGGTTGTTGGCGGTGATGCGGAAGATCTCGCCGAAGCCGAGGGTGACGATGGCGAGGTAGTCGCCGCGCAGTCGCAGGGTGGGGGCGCCGATGAGGACGCCGAAGACCAGGGAGGCGGCGGCGCCGACGAGGACGGCGGCCCAGAAGGGGAAGTGGACGTCGAGGGGGCTGTTGGGGGAGCCGGAGACGAGGGAGGCGGCGTAGGCGCCGACGCCGAGGAAGGCGACGTAGCCGAGGTCGAGGAGTCCGGCGAGGCCGACGACGATGTTCAGGCCGAGGGCGACGGTGGCGAAGATGAGGATGTAGACGCCGATGGTGGCGTACTGGTCGTCGGTCTGGGTGAAGGGGAAGAGGGCGGCGGCGATGAAGGCGCCGAAGACGGTGGTGCTCTGGTGCCGGGCGGTGATCCGGGAGATCCGGGCGATCAGGCCGGCGCGGTGCAGGGCGCTGAAGCCGAGGCCGGCGGTGATGAGGAAGCCGACGAAGAGTTCGTCGTACTCGGTGCCGATGCCGTAGGTGAAGACGGTGAGGGCGACGGCGAGGACGGCGACGATGACGAGTATCTCGGCGTAGGGGGGCAGGGCGGGCGCGGGGCGGGGGGTGCCGCCGGCGAAGGCGGCCTTGACGGTTCCCCAGTTCTGGGCGGCGCGGTGCCGGAACTGCTCCCAGCCGGTGTCGTCGGGGTCGAAGGGGTCGGGCGCGGGCCGTTCGAAGGGGAGGGCGAGGGCGCCGAGGAGGGCGATGAGGGTGGTGGCGGCGGCGATGTAGCCGCCGGGTTCGAGGTTGACGACGCCGCCGAGCTGGGCGCTGATGGCGATGACGGTGTACCAGGTGGTGGCGAACGCGGCGAGGGCGGCGAACTTGACGGCCGCGTCGGCGCCGGCGGGGGTGAGCCATCGCAGGCCCTTGACGCCGTAGGAGGCGGTGCCGAGGAGGGCGGTGAGGGCGCCGGCGATGAGGACGAGGACCTGGAGGCCGCCGGGGTAGCCGTAGACGGTGAGGTCGCCGGGGAAGGCGTCGGTCCAGGTCCAGGCCAGGAAGGTGGAGGCGACGGTGAGGAGGCCGCCGCCGGTGGCGAGGGCGCGTCCGAGGTGCGGGGGGATGCCGATGAGGCCGGTGGGGGCGCCCGGGGCGGGGGTGTCCGGGGTCTTCGGGGCGGTGGTCTGTGTGGTCATCGGTGTCACGCCCTGTCCGCAACGCGTTCGCCGAGCAGGCCCTGTGGCCTGAGCAGCAGCACGAGGATGAGGAGGATGAAGGCCCAGACGTCGGCCCAGGACTGGCTGCCGAACTGTTCCAGGCCGGGGATGTCGGCGACGTAGGCGGCGGCCAGGGTCTCGGCGACGCCGAGGACGACGCCGCCGATCATGGCGCCGTAGATGTTGCCGATGCCGCCGAGGACGGCGGCGGTGAAGGCCTTCAGGCCGAGGATGAAGCCCATCCGGAAGTCGATCTGGCCGTACTTGAGGCCGTTGGCGACGGCTCCGACGGCGGCGAAGAGGGCGCCGAGGGCGAAGGCGATGACGATGATGCGGTCGGTGTTGACGCCCATCAGCTTGGCGGTGTCCGGGTCCTGTGCGGTGGCCTGCATGCCGCGTCCGGTGCGGGTGCGCATCACGAAGTAGGCCAGGAGGGCCATGCTGACGGGGGCGGCGATGAGCAGGAAGACGTCGCCGGTCTGGATGGTGACGTCGCCGATGTGGAAGGGGCCGCCGTCGATCTGCGGGAAGGTCCGCGCGGACTTGGCGTCGGGGTACCAGGCCCAGACCGCCTGCTGGAGGGCGAGGGAGAGGCCGATGGCGGTGATGAGGGGGGCGAGGCGGGGGGCTCCGCGCAGCGGGCGGTAGGCGAAGCGTTCCGCCCCCACGGCGACGGTGACGGCGACGATCATGGCGCCGATCAGCATCAGCGGCAGGGCGATCCACATGGAGGTGCCGTCGGGCAGGATGTAGACGTAGACCGTGAGCGCGCCGAAGGCGCCGGTCATGAAGATCTCGCCGTGGGCGAAGTTGATGAGCTGGACGATGCCGTAGACCATGGTGTAGCCGATGGCGACCAGCCCGTACATGGATCCCAGTAGCAGGCCGTTGACCAGCTGCTGCGGCAGTTCGTTCACCGCATGTCCTCCGAGACGTTCGGATGTTTCGACGGATGTTGGCCGGATGCGTGAGCGCGCGGGGCGCCTGTGGATCAGCGCCCCGCGCGGCTCGTGGCAGGTGCGGGCGGGTCAGCCGGTGTAGGTGCCCGACTTGACGGCCTCGAAGGTCCCGTTCTTGACGGAGTAGACGGTGAGCTGCTTGTTGGTGGCGTCACCGAACTCGTCGAAGGAGACCTTGCCGGTCACTCCGTCGAAGGAGACGTTCTGCATGGCCTCGGTGACCTTGGCGCGGGCGTCGTCGGGGAGCTTTCCGTCGTTGTCCTCGACGACCTTCTTGACGGCCTCGATGATGGCCCAGCCGGAGTCGTAGGAGTAGCCGCCGTAGGCGGCGAAGTCCTCTTTGTAGCCTTCCGCCTTGTAGTCGGCGACGAATTTCTTGGCGGAGTCGAGGGTCGCGACGTCGGCGCCCACGGAGGTGGCGAGGTCGCCCTCGCTGCCGGGGCCGGCGAGCTTGATGAAGGTCTCGTCCTTCATGCCGTCGCCGCCCACCAGGGGAATCTTGGCGCCGGCGTCCTTGATCTGCTTGCTCAGCGGGCCGGCCTGCGGGTATTCACCGCCGTAGTAGACGACGTCGGCGCCGGAGTTCTTGACCTTGGTGGCGACCGAGGAGAAGTCCTTGGTGTCCGGGTTGATGTGTTCCGTGCCGACGACCTGGCCGCCGAGCTTCTTGAACTCCTCGGTGAAGGTCGCGGCGAGACCGGCGCCGTAGGTCTTCTTGTCGTCGATGACGAAGACCTTCTTCTTCTTGGCGTCGTTGTAGACGTACTGCGCGGCGAACGGGCCCTGGATGGCGTCGGTGGTCGCGGTGCGGAAGTACGACTTGTACGGGCGGACCTTCTTGGTGCGCCAGTCCGGGCCCTGGGTGAGGGCGGGGCCGGTGTTGGCCGGGGAGACCTCGACCAGGCTGGCGGTGTCGAAGACCTTCTGCATCGACTCGCCGACGGAGGAGTTGAGCGGGCCGACGACGCCGAGGACGTCCTTGTCGGCGACGAACTGCGAGGCGTTCTGCTGGCCGACGGAGGGCTGGCCCTGGTCGTCGGTGGCCTTGATCTCGAAGGTGATGCCTTCGACGTACTTCTCCTTGTTGGCCGTCTTGACGGCCAGGTCCACGGAGTTCTTGATGCCCAGGCCCAGCGCGGACAGGTCGCCGGTCAGCGGGGCGTCGACGCCGATGACGACGGTGGTGCCGTCGCCGCCGGAGTCCGAGCCGCCGTCGTCGTCACGCGAGCCGCAGGCGGTGAGGGTGAGCGCTCCCGCCGCCAGAGCGGCGGTGATGGCGATGAGCGAACGTTGACGCACGGTCAGTCCTTTCCCTGGCACGGCCGCGTCCCCGTGGAGACGGCCGAGTCGAGCGCTGGGCCGAATTGACTTTCGGATGGCGCGGTGACTGGCCGTGACTCTAAGCGTGTGTGGGGAACGTGGAGGAGAGTCTGACGGAGGCTGTGACTCTCTTGTTATGACACCGCGTAATGCAGAGCGGTATTGGCTGGGAAGAAGGGTGGAATTCCGGCCGATTCGCCCGGTCCGCATGGTGAGAACCCGCAGGAGCGGCGAGGCGCGAACAGGCGTCTGGGGCGTTTTGCTGATTACGGGGAAACGTTGCCGCAGGCGCCTTGCAGGGCTTGGGAGGGGTGTCGGGCATAGCGCGGCCCCGGGATGAAACTGCGGGTCTCTATTGCGCGCGCATTACGCAGTGTTACGTCCAGGAAAGGGAATCCGGCATTCCGCGGGACTTTCGCGCATTCCGTCACGCGGAAGGTGATGGTGATCTTGCGGGTGGAATGCGACTTTATGCGGAAAGGTGCGTGGGGGGACGATGTCACGGAAAGACCGGCGTTGGACTGCGTCACCCGCGTCACGGTGACGGGCGGTCCGGGCCGTACGGTCAGGGCCACCGTGAAGCCGAAGGTGCTGGTCGGGGCGGTGCCGGCGGGCGTGACCGGGGCCAGGTGGGCGAGGCGGACCACCTGGGAGGGGGAGGACGGCGGGGGAGCGGGCCGCGGCCGGCTCGCGTACAGGTGGCCGCCGGCCGTCAGCGCGCAGAGGGCCGTGACGGTGACGAGGGAGGTACGGCGGTGGCGGCGGTAGCGGCTGGTGAGGGCCCGGAGGGGACCGGGAGCCTCCCGGGCGGGCCGGGCCTCGGCGCCTTCGCCGGGCTCGACGGGGCCGGTGCCGCTCACCGTGCCCACGGGGCCTCGCCCGTGCCGCCGCCGCCCAGCCGCGGCGCGGCGGCGGGGGGCGCCCGGGCGGCTGCCGACGGGACGGCCGCGGCCGTCGGCGTGACAGCCGCGGCTTTCCGTGCGGCCGCCGGCGCCGTCGTCCGTATGGCCGCCGGTGGTGCTGTCCGTGGGGCTGTCGGCGCCGTCGTCCGTATGGCCGCCGGTGGTGCTGTCCGTGGGGCTGTCGGCGCCGTCGTCCGTATGGCCGCCGGTGGTGCTGTCCGTGCGGCCGTCGGCACCGCCACCCGTGCGGCCGTCGGCGGTGCCGTCGTCGCGGGTGGTGGTGGCGCAGGTGGTGGCGCCGGGCCGCGTGGGCGCCGGTGCCCGCCCTCCGCCGCCTTCGGCCAGGGGGCTGCTCCTCCCCGTCCCATGCCCCGACGCCAGGACGCCCGGGAACCGGGGGGCAAGGGCCGCGGCGTCAGCCCGTCGCGCCCGCCCGGGCGGCGTCCCCCGGGTTCACGTCGCGCAGCAGACAGGTCAGCCGGGCGCTGCACACCCGCCGGCCCTCCTCGTCGCTGATCACGATCTCGTACGTCGCCGTCGACCGGCCCCGGTGCAGCGGCGTGGCCACACCGGTGACCAGGCCGGTGCGGGCGCCGCGGTGGTGGGTGCAGTTCAGGTCGACGCCGACGGCGATCTTCGAGCTGCCGCCGTGCAGCATCGAGCCGATCGAGCCGAGCGTCTCGGCCAGCACCGCGGAGGCGCCGCCGTGCAGCAGGCCGTACGGCTGGGTGTTGCCCTCCACCGGCATGGTGCCGACGACCTTCTCCGCCGACGCCTCCAGGATCTGGACGCCCATGCGGGTCCCGAGGTGCCCGGCGGAGAACAGGGCGGGCAGGTCGACGCCGAGCGCGGCGTACTCGTCGATGACCTCCTGCGGGAACTTCACGTGCTGCTGCTCGCCCATGGACCGGCTCCGTCCGTCGTACGTCCTGGTCCGCTGATCGCGGTGTCGGCTGGGCGAACGCTCAGCCGGTGGGCGATTGTTCCAGACGGACCACGACGGACTTGCTGGCCGGGGTGTTGCTGGTGTCCGCGGTGGCGTCCAGCGGCACCAGGACGTTGGTCTCCGGGTAGTACGCCGCCGCGCAGCCCCGGGCGGTCGGGTAGTGCACGACGCGGAAGCCGGGCGCCCGTCGCTCCACGCCGTCCTTCCACTCGCCGACCAGGTCGACGTAGGAGCCGTCGCCGACGCCCAGCTCACGGGCGTCCTCGGGGTTGACCAGGACGACCCGGCGGCCGTTCTTGATGCCCCGGTAGCGGTCGTCGAGGCCGTAGACCGTGGTGTTGTACTGGTCGTGCGAGCGCAGCGTCTGGAGCAGCAGGCGTCCCTCGGGCAGCGCGGGGAACTCCACCGGGGCGGCGGTGAAGTTGGCCTTGCCGGTGGCGGTGGGGAAGCGCCGCTCGTCGCGCGGGGCGTGCGGGAGGGCGAAGCCGCCGGGGCGGGCCACGCGCGCGTTGAAGTCCTCGAAGCCGGGGATCACGCGGGCGATGCGGTCGCGGATGGTGGCGTAGTCCTTCTCGAACTCCTCCCAGGGCGTGGCGCTGCTCTCGCCCAGTACGCGGCGGGCCAGCCGGCACACGATGGCCGGTTCGGAGAGCAGGTGCCGGCTCGCGGGCTCCAGGCGTCCGCGCGAGGCGTGCACCATGCCCATGGAGTCCTCGACGGTGACGAACTGCTCGCCGCCGTCCTGGAGGTCGCGTTCGGTGCGGCCGAGGGTGGGCAGGATCAGGGCGCGGGCGCCGGTGACCACGTGGCTGCGGTTCAGCTTCGTCGACACGTGCACGGTGAGGCGGGCGCGGCGCATGGCCGCCTCGGTGACCTCGGTGTCGGGGGAGGCGGAGACGAAGTTGCCGCCCATGGCGAAGAAGACCTTGGCCTCGCCGTCGCGCAGGGCGCGGATGGCCCGGACGACGTCGTAGCCGTGCTCGCGCGGCGGGGTGAAGCCGAACTCCTTCTCCAGGGCGTCCAGGAAGGCGGGCGCGGGACGCTCGAAGATGCCCATGGTGCGGTCGCCCTGCACGTTGGAGTGGCCGCGCACCGGGCAGACGCCCGCGCCCTCGCGGCCGATGTCGCCGCGCAGCAGGAGGAAGTTGACGACCTCGCGGATCGTGGGCACCGAGTGCTTGTGCTGGGTGAGCCCCATCGCCCAGCACACGATCGTCCGCCGGGAGGCGAGGACCATCTCCAGGGCCTTCTCGATCTCGGCGCGGGTGAGACCGGTGGCGGCGAGCGTCTCGTCCCAGTCGGCGGCGCGGGCGGCCTCGGCGAACTCCTCGTAGCCGTGGGTGTGCTCGCGCACGAACTCCTCGTCGACCGCGCCCCGCGTCTCGACGATCAGCTTGTTGAGGAGCCGGAACAGGGCCTGGTCGCCGCCGATGCGGATCTGCAGGAACAGGT
The DNA here is from genome assembly GCF_054956795.1 of Streptomyces sp. SYSU D01066-1. NCBI lineage: Bacteria > Bacillati > Actinomycetota > Actinomycetes > Kitasatosporales > Streptomycetaceae > Streptomyces > Streptomyces sp. SYSU D01066-1. Next base: position 22,451 of record NZ_JBUDHV010000024.1, read on the forward strand.
CGGTGAGCGCGGCGCCGGCGGTGAGGCCCCTGGGGGTCTGCGGGTTCTTGAAGCGCTCCAGACCGGCCTCGGGCAGCGGATTGACGCTGATGATCCGCGCGCCGTTCGCCTTCGCCTTCTCCAGGGCGGAGAGCATGCGGGGGTGGTTGGTGCCCGGGTTCTGCCCGGCGACGACGATCAGGTCGGCCTTGTACAGGTCCTCCAGCAGGACGCTGCCCTTGCCGACGCCGATGGTCTCGCTCAGCGCCGAGCCGGACGACTCGTGGCACATGTTGGAGCAGTCGGGGAGGTTGTTGGTGCCCAGCTCGCGGGCGAAGAGCTGGTAGAGGAACGCGGCCTCGTTGCTGGTGCGCCCGGAGGTGTAGAAGACGGCCTCGTCGGGGGAGGAGAGGGCGGCGATCTCCTCCGCGACGATGTCGAAGGCGCGCTCCCAGGTGACCGGCTCGTAGTGCGTACCGCCCTCCGGCAGGTACACGGGGTGGGTGAGCCGGCCCTGCTGGCCGAGCCAGTAACCGCTGCGGCCGGCGAGGTCGGCGACGGGGTGCGCGGCGAAGAACTCCGGGGTGACCCGGCGCAGGGTGGCCTCCTCGGCCACCGCCTTCGCGCCGTTCTCGCAGAACTCCGCGGCATGCCGGTGCTCCGGCTCGGGCCAGGCGCAGCCGGGGCAGTCGAAGCCGTCCTTCTGGTTGACGCTCAGCAGGGTCAGGGCGGTCCGCTTCACGCCCATCTGCCGCTGGGCGATGCGCAGGGTGTGGCCGATGGCGGGGACGCCCGCCGCCGCGTGCTTCGGCCCGGTGACCCGTGGCGCGTCCTGGACCGGGTCACTCTTGGGCGGCTTGGTGGCCATCGCGCGCTCCTTCGCATGCACGTGTGGGGTACGTCTCCGATCCTCGCACGTGCCGCTGACGCCGCCCTCCCGCCCCCGCGGCAGGCGGGAGGACCGCTGCGACGCCGGTCCCGGCGGGGGCCCAAAGGGGTGCGGGGAACCGTGCGACCAGCCCCCGCGCACCCGCACCGCACGACGGCGGGGCCGCGCCCGCCCCGGCGAGGACGGGACCGACTGTCAGTGGCACGTGGCAGGATCGGGGACGTGGCAGACACAGCATCGAAGAAGACCGAGACCCCCTCCGGCGGCAGCCGCCCGCGCCTGATGCTCATGGACGGGCATTCGCTGGCGTACCGCGCGTTCTTCGCGCTGCCCGCGGAGAACTTCACCACCGCGACCGGCCAGCCGACCAACGCGGTCTACGGCTTCGCCTCGATGCTGGCCAACACGCTGCGTGACGAGGCGCCCACCCACTTCGCGGTGGCGTTCGACGTCTCCCGCAAGACCTGGCGGAGCGAGGAGTTCACCGAGTACAAGGCGAACCGCTCCAAGACCCCGGACGAGTTCAAGGGCCAGGTCGAGCTGATCGGCGAGCTGCTCGACGCGATGCGCGTGCAGCGCTTCGCCGTCGAGGGCTTCGAGGCCGACGACGTCATCGCCACCCTCGCCACGCAGGCCGAGGCCGAGGGCTTCGACGTGCTGATCGTCACCGGTGACCGGGACTCCTTCCAGCTGGTCAGCGAGCGCACCACGGTTCTCTACCCGACCAAGGGCGTCTCCGAGCTGACCCGCTTCACCCCGGCGAAGGTCGTCGAGAAGTACGGGCTGACGCCCGCCCAGTACCCGGACTTCGCCGCCCTGCGCGGCGACCCGTCGGACAACCTCCCCGGCATCCCGGGCGTCGGCGAGAAGACCGCCGCGAAGTGGATCAACCAGTTCGGGTCGTTCGCGGAGCTGGTCGAGCGCGTCGACGAGGTCAAGGGCAAGGCCGGGCAGAACCTCCGCGACCACCTGGAGTCGGTCAAGCTCAACCGCCGCCTCACCGAGCTGGAGCGGCGGGTCGCGCTGCCGAAGACGGTCACCGACCTGGAGCGCGCCGCGTACGACCGCAAGGGCGTCGCGATGATCCTCGACACCCTGGAGATCCGCAACCCCTCCCTGCGCGAGCGGCTCTACGCCGTCGACCCGGGCGCCGAGGAGGCCGAGACCGCTCCGGTCACCGCGGACGGCGTGGAGCTGGACGGCACGGTGCTGTCCACCGGCGAGCTGGCCGCCTGGCTCGCCGAGCACGGCACCGCGCCCCTCGGCGTGGCCACCGTCGGCACCTGGGCGCTGGGTACCGGCTCGGTCGCCGAGGTCGCTCTCGCCGCGGCCGACGGCAAGGCCGCCTGGTTCGACCCGTCCCAGCTGGACGAGGCGGACGAGGACGCCTGGACGTCGTGGCTGGCCGACGCGGACCGCGTCAAGGTGTTCCACGACGCCAAGGGCGCGATGCGCGTCTTCGCCGAGCACGGCTGGGAGATCGCGGGTGTCTCGATGGACACGGCGCTCGCCGCCTACCTGGTCAAGCCGGGCCGCCGCTCCTTCGACCTGGACGCGCTGTCCCTGGAATACCTGCACCGCGAGCTGGCCCCGGCCGCGGCGGCCGACGGCCAGCTGGCGTTCGGCGCGGACGACGCCGCCGAGGCCGAGGCGCTGATGATCCAGGCCCGCACGGTCCTCGACCTGGGGGAGGCGTTCGAGGACCGGCTCCAGGAGGTCGGCGCGGCGGACCTGCTGCGGGACGTGGAGCTGCCCACCTCCGCGCTGCTGGCCCGGATGGAGCGGCACGGCATCGCGGCGGACCGGGAGCACCTCCGGGCGATGGAGCAGATGTTCGCCGGTGCCGTGCAGCAGGCGGTGCGGGAGGCGCACGCGGCGGCCGGCCGGGAGTTCAACCTGGGCTCGCCCAAGCAGCTCCAGGAGGTCCTCTTCGGCGAGCTGAACCTGCCGAAGACCAAGAAGACCAAGACCGGTTACACCACGGACGCCGACGCGCTGGCCTGGCTGGCGACGCAGACGGACAACGAGCTGCCGGTGATCATGCTCCGCCACCGCGAGCAGGCCAAGCTGCGCGTCACCGTCGAGGGCCTGATCAAGACGATCGCCGCGGACGGCCGCATCCACACCACGTTCAACCAGACGGTCGCGGCCACCGGCCGCCTCTCCTCCACCGACCCCAACCTGCAGAACATCCCGGTGCGCACCGACGAGGGCCGGGCGATCCGCCGCGGCTTCGTGGTAGGCGAGGGCTTCGAGTCCCTGATGACGGCGGACTACAGCCAGATCGAACTGCGCGTCATGGCCCACCTCTCCGAGGACGCGGGCCTGATCGAGGCGTTCACCTCGGGCGAGGACCTGCACACCACCGCCGCCGCGCGGGTCTTCTCCGTCGAACAGAGCGCGGTCGACGCGGAGATGCGCCGCAAGATCAAGGCGATGTCGTACGGACTGGCGTACGGGCTGTCGGCCTTCGGCCTGTCCCAGCAGCTGAACATCGACGCGGGCGAGGCCCGCATGCTGATGGACGCCTACTTCGACCGCTTCGGCGGCGTACGGGACTACCTGCGCAGGGTCGTCGACGAGGCACGGGCGACGGGGTACACGGCGACGCTCTTCGGCCGCCGCCGTTACCTGCCCGACCTCAACAGCGACAACCGGCAGCGCCGTGAGGCCGCCGAGCGCATGGCGCTCAACGCCCCCATCCAGGGCACGGCGGCCGACATCGTCAAGATCGCCATGCTCAACGTGGGCAAGGCGCTGACCGAGGCGGGGCTCAAGTCCCGGATGCTGCTCCAGGTCCACGACGAGATCGTGGTGGAGATCGCCCCCGGCGAGCGGGCGGCGGCCGAGGAGCTGATCCGCCGCGAGATGGCCGGCGCGGTGACCCTCCGGGTGCCGCTGGGCGTCTCGGTGGGCGCGGGCCCGGACTGGGAGTCGGCGGCGCACTAGGGGGCCCTGGAGGGGCGGGAAGGGCGTCCCGGGGGCGGCGGCCGTACGCCGCCCGTCCCCGGCCAGTACCGCCGGTCCGGCCGCGCCCGCCCCGGTGGGCGCCCCTCGGCGTGCGGGCGCCGCCGGCCCGGCGCGGATCCTCCGGGGTGCGGGTGCCCGGCCCGGCGCGGGTCCTGCGGGGTGCGGGGCCCGGCTCCGGCGCGGGGCCCGCGGCGTGCGGGCGCTTCGCCCGTCCGGCGCCTGCCCCCGGGCGTACCGGCGCTCACCCTTCCCGCAGGCTCCTCCCGAAGTTCCCCCGAAGCCCCCTCCGGCCCGTCACTCAGGTGGCCCCCGCGAAAACGCCCCCGTCCCCGGCGCCCCCGAGGATGCGGGCATGGGTATACGCATGCTCCACCACCGGACGGCACCGGCGCGGTCCGGCGCCGACGGGCCGTCCTGCGTGCCACTCCCGCCGGTCCCGGCCCTCGCCCTGGGCGCGAGTACCGCCCGCGTCCCCGCCACCCTCGCCTCGGCCGTGTGCCACGTACGCGACGACCTGCGCCGCGGACTGGCCCACCGGGTGTCCGCCGCACCGGGCGCCACCGAACAGCCGCCGCCCTGGCGCCGCTGGGCCGAGCTGACCCGCGGTTACCTGGCACTGGCGCTCACGCTGCTGCCGCGGCCCCGTCCCGACCGCACGATGACCCTGTTCATCGTGACCGCCGACCCCGTCGGCGCGCGCCCGGCCGGTTCGGCGCCGCGCCGCCGGCGCCGCCGTCTGAGACTGCCGAGAACCCCCGGAGGACCCGGCCGCCGCCGCGGCCGGGCGTGAACGGCGGCCGGACTCCGGATGGCGGGCGTGGGCCGGACAGAGGGCGCGGCCTGTCCAATCGGGAAGAAACGGACGCGAACGGGTGCCCGTGCAAGGGAAGTTGTCGTAGGGTCGCCTGCGCACCGTACCGGTCGGGCAGGCGCACCCGGATCTCCGCGGCGACGCGGACACAACCCGCGGCGCAGGCCGATCGTCACACCAGGGCGAGCGCACCGAGGCAAGCGCACCGAGGCGAGCACGACAGGGCGAGCACACGACGGAGAGGGACGCCACGGCGTCCACTGGGAGGGATTCACTCTATGGCGGCGCATTTCGGCAGGCGGTTGCGCAAGAGCGCGATGACCACCACCGTCGCGGCGGTCGCGGTCGCGGCCCTGTCCGCGTCCCAGGCTCCCGACGTCACGGCCGGCGCCGACGGCAGACAGGGCACCACCGACTCCGCGTCCTCCGCCGACCCCGGCTCCGGGGACGGCGCCACGGGCAACTCGCCGTACTACACGGACCTCCCGCCGCTCGACAGCCCGGTCCCCTCTCCGTCGTCGGCCACCGGCACCCCCGTCACCCAGGGTTCGGCCGAGTCGGGCATCCCCGCCACCGTCCTGGACGCCTACAAGAAGGCCGAGGCGTCGCTGCGCGCGTCGAAGCCGGGCTGCAACCTGCCCTGGGAACTCCTCGCCGCCATCGGCAAGGTGGAGTCGGGACAGGCCCGCGGCGGAGCCGTGACCGCCGACGGCACCACCACCAGCCCCATCCTCGGCCCGCAGCTCGACGGCAACGGCTTCGCGCTCATCAAGGACACGGACAACGGCGCGTACGACGACAACAGCGAGTACGACCAGGCCGTCGGCCCGATGCAGTTCATCCCGTCCACCTGGGCGTGGGCCGGACGCGACGGCAACGGCGACGGCGAGGCCGACCCCAACAACATCTACGACGCCGCCCTCGCCGCCGGCCACTACCTGTGCCGCAACAGCTGGGACCTGTCGGACCAGGGCGACCTGGACGCGGCCATCCTCAGCTACAACAACTCCACGGAGTACCTCAACACCGTCCTGTCCTGGCTGGAGTACTACCGCAAGGGCACCTACGAGGTCCCGGACGGCACCGGCACGCTGCCCGTGGACCGCAGCGACGGCACCACCGCGTCCGCTTCGGCCGGCACCGCTTCCGGCGGCTCCTCCGGGTCGTCGAAGGGATCGGGCCGGTCGACGTCGCCGGCCACCCGGTCCCCGTCCCCCGAGTCCTCCGCTCCGCCCGCCTCCGGGACCCCGTCACCCGACGAGACGTCCCCGACCCCGACCCCCACCGACACCGTGGCCCGCCTGGAGAACGCCGGCACCGGCAAGCTCACCGCGATGGCGGGCGACGCGTTCACCGAGCGGATCAGCGCCCGCGCGCAGACCGGCGCGGGCAAGGCTGTCGGCAAGGTACGGGTCCGCTTCACCGTCATCGGGTCCACCGACGCCGAGTTCACCACCGGCGAGAGCGTCGCCACGGTCGTCACCGACAGCTCCGGTGTGGCCACCGCGCCCGCGCTGCGCGCCGGGGAGAAGACCGGCGGCTTCCTCGTGCGCGCCACGGTCGTGGGCCGCGCCGTTCCCGGCCTCGACTACAGGGCCACCGTCACCCAGCGCGTCGCCGACACGGTCGTGCGCACCGGCACCACCGCGCTCACCTGCACCGCGGGCGGCACCTTCGCCGACCGGGTGGAGGTGAAGGCCACCTACAAGGACGCCGTCGCGGACCGGGTCGCCGCCACCGCCACGCTCATCACCTCGGCCACCGACGCCACCGAGAACGACAAGGGCCCCTACTTCAAGGACGCCGACGGCACGGCCGTCCGCAGCCTGACGGGCCTGGAGACCGACGCCAAGGGCCTGCTGAAGCTGCCGACGCTGTACGCGGACGACACCACCGGCACCTTCCTGCTGCGGATCACCACCGCGGGCGGCGCCTTCGTCGACGTGGAGCTGACGGTCGAGCCGGCGGAGACGGCCTCACCGAGCCCGTCCGGGACCACCACGGCGAGCGCGAGCGCCTCCGCCACCCCCTCCGCCTGACCCGCGTACGCCTGCTCAGTCCCGCCGGGCCGCCCGGGCCTTGGTGTACCGGGTGGGCTCGGCGCCGGCCGGGTCCTCGGGCCACGGATGCCTCGGGTACCGGCCGCGCAGCTCCGCCCGCACGCCCCGGTAGCCGTCGCGCCAGAAGGAGGCGAGGTCGGCGGTGACCGCCGCCGGGCGGCCCGCGGGGGAGAGCAGGTGGACCAGGAGCGGCACCCCGGCGACCTCCGGGGTGCGCTGGAGCCCGAACATCTCCTGGAGCTTCACCGCGAGCACCGGCCGCTCGGGATCGCCGTAGTCGATCCTGACCCGGGACCCGCTGGGGACGGTGATCCGCTCCGGGGCCAGTTCGTCGAGCCGCGCCGCCTCACCGGTGGCCCAGGGCAGCAGCCGCGCCAGCGCCTGGCCGGCGTCGATCCGCGCGAGGTCCGCGCGCCGCCGCGCCCGGCTCAGCTCAGGCTCCAGCCATTGCTCCACGCGCGCGTGCAGCTCCTCGTCGGAGACGTCGGGCCACGGCGCCCCCAGGTGCCGGTGGAGGAACGCGAGCCGCTGCCGCAGCGCCTCCGCCTCCGCCGGCCGGCGCAGCAGCCCGAACCCCTCCCGCCGCAGCCCTTCCAGCAGCGCCTCCCGTACGAGGCCGGGGTCCGGGTCGCGCAGCGGACGCGCCGCCAGCTCGATCGCCCCGAGCCGCTCGACCCGCCGGGCGACGACGTCCCCGTCCGCCCAGCGCACCTCGTCCTCTTCCGTCAGCAGGGCGCTCGCCGCGCGTCGCGCGACGTCCTCGTCGACGACCGCGCCGAGCCGCACGCGCGCGTTCCGCCGCCCCACGGGCCGGTCGGCCACGGCGACGGCGATCCAGGGCACCCCGCGCAACGCCGACCCCTCGGCCAGCTCGGCCCGGGTCCCGGAAGCCATCAGATACGACCCGCCGTCCTCCTTGGCGACCCGCTCGGGGAAGGCGAGCGCGGCGACAAGCCCGGCGATCCGCCCGCCGGTACCGTCGGCGTCCGGCGCGGTGCCCCGCCCGTCGGCACTGTCGGCCCTGTCGGCGTCCGGCGCGGTGCCCCGCCCGTCGGCACTGTCGGCGCCGGTCCCGAGAGCCTCCCGCCGGGCGCCCGGTTCCCCGGCGCCGCCCGCAGCCCGGTCCGCGGCCCGGTCCGCGGCCCGGCCGGACACCTCTCCGGACACCTCCCCGCAGACGCCCCGCAGCCGGCGTGCCTCCGCCCGCCACCGCGCCCCGTAGGCGTCACCCCCGCGCCGGGCGGCCCGCGTCGCGGACACCAGATCGTCCCCGTACTCCCGCGGCGCCTCCTCACTCAGCAGCGCGACGATCTCCGCGGCCGCCCCGAAGGCCACAGCCGCGTCCCCGCCGGCATCACCCGCCTCCAGCAGCGCCCGCCCCAGACGCGGATGCACCCCGAGCCGGGCCAGCCGGGCGCCCCGCGCGGTGGCCCGTCCGGCGTCGTCCACCGCGCCCACGGCCCTCAGGACCGACCGCGCCGCCGCCATCGCCCCGCCCGGCGGCGGGTCCAGCAGCGCCAGCCCGGAGGCGTCCGGGTCGCCCCAGCAGGCCACCTGGAGGGCGAACGCCGTCAGGTCGGCCACCTTGATCTCGGGCGCCGGGAAACGCGGCAGACGGTCGTGCTCCGCCTCCGCCCAGCACCGGTAGACCGCGCCCGGGGCCTCCCGCCCGGCCCGCCCCGCCCGCTGCCGCGCCGCCGCCCGGGAGGCCCGTACCGTGGCCAGCGCGCTCAGCCCGCGCGCGTGGTCCACCCGCGGCTCCCGCGCCAGGCCCGAGTCGACGACCACCCGCACGCCCGGGACCGTCAGCGACGACTCCGCGACCGACGTCGCCAGCACCACCCGGCGCCGCCGTCCGGGCGCCAGCACCGCGTCCTGCACGGCCGCCGGAGCCCGCCCGTGCACCTGGAGCACCTCCACCCCGTCGAGCCCGCCGAGCTGCCCGGCGACCCGCGCGATCTCCCCCACGCCCGGCAGGAAGCACAGCACGTCGCCGTCCCGCTCGGCCAGCGCCCGCCGCACCACCGACGCCACGTGCGTCAGCAGCGCCGGGTCGACCCGCGTCCCGTGCGGCGGCCGGACCGGCCGGACCGGCGGCGCCCACACCGTCTCCACCGGGTACGACACCCCCTCGGCCGCGACCACCGGCGCCCCGCCCAGCAGCCGTGCCCAGCCCTCCGCGTCGGTCGTCGCCGACGCGGCCACCAGGCGCAGCTCAGGGCGCAGCGTCTCGCGCACGTCCTTCAGGAACGCCGCCGCCGTGTCCGCGTCCAGGTGCCGCTCGTGGCACTCGTCGAGGATCACGACGTCCACGCCGGGCAGCTCCTGGTCGCGCTGGAGCCGCTGGAGCAGTACGCCGGTCGTGACGACCTCCACGCGCGTGTGCCGCCCGGTGACACGCTCCCCGCGCACGGTGTACCCGACGCTCCGGCCGGGCCGCTCGCCCAGCAGCCAGGCCATCCGCCGGGCCGCCGCGCGGGCGGCGATCCGCCGCGGCTCGGCCACCACCACCCGCCGCGCGGGAGCGGCCTCGCCCACCAGCCCGGCCAGCGCCAGCGGCACCAGCGTCGTCTTGCCGGTGCCGGGCGGGGCGACGAGGACCGAGGTGCCGTGCGCCTGCAGGGCGTCGTCCAGACCGGGAAGGGCGGTACGGACGGGCAGGGCGTCCAGGGCGTCGTGACGGATCACGCACTCAGTCCCGTACGCACACGAAGATCGCCGTTCCCGGGATCAGACGCCCGCGCAGCGGGGACCAGCCGCCCCACTCGGAGGTGTTCCAGTCGGGCCACTCCGGCTCGACCAGGTCCACCAGCGTCAGGCCGGAGGCGACGACGTCCCGGACGCGGTCGCCGAGCGTGCGGTGGTGCTCGACGTACACCGCGCGGCCGTCGGCGTCCTGCTCGACGTAGGGCGTGCGGTCGAAGTAGGACGCCGAGACGCTCAGCCCCTCCGGGCCGGGCTCGTCCGGGAAGGCCCAGCGGACCGGGTGCGTCACGGAGAACACGAACCGCCCGCCCGGGCGCAGCACCCTGCGCACCTCCCGCAGCACCAGCCGCGGATCGGCGACGAAGGGCAGCGCCCCGTACGCGGAGCAGGCCAGGTCGAAGGAGGCGTCCGCGAAGGGCAGCGCGCCCGCGTCGGCGCACACCAGGGGGAACGGGCTCCCGATGCGCAGCGCGTGCTGCAACTGCCGGTGCGACAGGTCCAGGGCGACCGGCCGGGCCCCCTGGGCGGCCAGCCAGCGCGAGCACTGGGCCGCGCCGGCACCGATCTCCAGGACGTCCTTGCCGGTCAGCTCCTCCGACGGGCCGAGCAGCTCGGCCTCCACCTCGTCCAGCCCCTCGGGGCACCACACGAAGCGGTCGTCGCCGAGGAAGGTGCCGTGCTCGACCTGGTACTCGTCCGCGTTGCGGTCCCACCAGCCCCGGTTGGCGCGGGTGCTCTCGGCGACACCCGCCGCACGCCGGGTGGCTTCGGGTTCGGGACCTTCGGGCTCTTGGATGATCGGCTCCCTCGTACTAATCTGCGGCTCCTCCGTGGCGCACCACGACTGCCCGTGGCTCTTCCGTACGGCTGTCCGTGGCTCTTCCGTACGGCCGTGTCCCGCGGGTGTCACGGAGGGGCGCCGCACGGCCCGTGTGGCCTCGGGGGACACGTTTTGTGCCGGGTATGCGACGATGCGCCCCGGCTGTGCGGCTTCGCGCATTGACCCTGCCCGGCTGCCCCCGTATGCTACAAGTTGCGCTGCGAGCTTGCGCACCTCAGACGTAGCAGGCTGTGCTCGCATCTGTTGTATGTCCCCTCGGTTGTCGAGGTGCCATACCGGTCACCGGTGGGGCGCTTCCTTGGCTGTCCGGCTTCTGCAGAGCGAAACGGGCTCCGGCGTAGCAGTACCTACGACTTCAATGTCCGTACCGGAGCCCTTTCCCACATGACGAGCAGCACCGAGACCACCGCCACCACCCCGCAGGTAGCGGTCAACGACATCGGTAACGAGGAAGCCTTCCTCGCCGCGATCGACGAGACGATCAAGTACTTCAACGACGGCGACATCGTCGACGGCGTCATCGTGAAGGTCGACCGGGACGAGGTCCTGCTCGACATCGGTTACAAGACCGAAGGTGTGATCCCGAGCCGCGAGCTCTCGATCAAGCACGACGTCGACCCCAACGAGGTCGTCGCCGTCGGTGACGAGATCGAGGCCCTCGTCCTCCAGAAGGAGGACAAGGAAGGCCGCCTGATCCTCTCGAAGAAGCGCGCCCAGTACGAGCGTGCCTGGGGCACCATCGAGAAGATCAAGGAAGAGGACGGGATCGTCACCGGTACCGTCATCGAGGTCGTCAAGGGTGGTCTCATCCTCGACATCGGCCTCCGTGGCTTCCTCCCGGCCTCCCTGGTCGAGATGCGCCGCGTCCGCGACCTCCAGCCCTACGTGGGCAAGGAGCTCGAGGCCAAGATCATCGAGCTGGACAAGAACCGCAACAACGTGGTCCTGTCCCGCCGTGCCTGGCTGGAGCAGACCCAGTCCGAGGTCCGCCAGACCTTCCTCACCACCCTCCAGAAGGGCCAGGTGCGGTCCGGCGTCGTCTCCTCGATCGTCAACTTCGGTGCCTTCGTGGACCTGGGTGGCGTCGACGGTCTGGTCCACGTCTCCGAGCTGTCCTGGAAGCACATCGACCACCCGTCCGAGGTCGTCGAGGTCGGTCAGGAAGTCACCGTCGAGGTCCTCGACGTGGACATGGACCGCGAGCGCGTCTCCCTGTCGCTGAAGGCGACCCAGGAAGACCCGTGGCAGCAGTTCGCCCGCACCCACCAGATCGGCCAGGTCGTGCCCGGCAAGGTCACGAAGCTGGTTCCGTTCGGCGCGTTCGTCCGCGTGGACGAGGGCATCGAGGGTCTGGTCCACATCTCCGAGCTGGCCGAGCGCCACGTGGAGATCCCGGAGCAGGTCGTCCAGGTCAACGACGAGATCTTCGTCAAGGTCATCGACATCGACCTCGAGCGCCGTCGCATCAGCCTCTCGCTGAAGCAGGCCAACGAGTCCTTCGGTGCCGACCCGTCGGCGGTCGAGTTCGACCCGACCCTGTACGGCATGGCCGCGTCCTACGACGACCAGGGCAACTACATCTACCCCGAGGGCTTCGACCCCGAGACCAACGACTGGCTCGAGGGCTACGAGAAGCAGCGCGAGGAGTGGGAGCGCCAGTACGCCGAGGCGCAGACCCGCTTCGAGCAGCACCAGGCGCAGGTCATCAAGTCCCGCGAGGCGGACGAGAAGGCCGCTGCCGAGGGCGGCGACGTCGCGGGTGCGGCTCCGGCCGCCTCCGGTGGCGGTTCGTACTCCTCCGAGGGTGCCGACAACTCCGGCGCCCTGGCGTCGGACGAGGCGCTGGCCGCGCTGCGCGAGAAGCTGGCCGGCGGCCAGAGCTGACGCTCGTCCCGGCCCGCCGGTAGTACCACCACGGAAGACCCCGTTCCCCTTCGAGGGGGGGGCGGGGTCTTCCCGTTGTGCCCGACGCCCTTCCCGCCCTGTCCTCACCATCGGTCCTTGCCCGCCGTGTCCTCACCACCGGGTCCCTCCCGCCAAGTGCCTCCCGGCACGTCCTTTCCGGCGCGTCCTCCCCGCCTGTGACAGTCGGAAATCGGCGTGAGACGCCCAGGCGCGGCGATGCGTGACACACCGCTGTGAGGACCCCTCCCGGCTTCGGGACCACTGCCGTCGGGTACGGCGGTGCGTCGCAAGAGACCCGGGGAAAGGGGGACGCGCCGCATGGCGGGGCCCCGGCCGGGAACGGCAACCGGGCGCCGCTGCCCCGGCTGCGTCCGCGGACTGCTCGCCAAGGCCGCGAAAGGCTCACCCCGCATCCACAACAGCCCGTCCCCGGAAGGCGCCTGGCGCTCCCATGCCCGGCGGCCCCGACGCCCTCGCCCGCGCGCCCCTCGACCAGCCCCAGGACCAGGTGCACTTCGCCGGTGGCCGCCGGAGCCACCTCGGCGCCTGGCGGCACGGAGCGATCGCGTCCGCCCGCGAGGCGGTGACGGGACCGCACGCGCGCGTGCCCGCCTCCTGAGAGCCCGGTGAGGTTCCGCGTCGAGGGGGCCGGACGGGAATGCTCCGGCCCCCTCGGACGTTCGACCGGGGGGAAGACAAGGGAGGACCGCCACAGTGCTTGATCCGCAGGGTTTGTACGCATGGGAGCCGAAGGGCCTGGCCGTGGTCGACATGGCGCTCGCCCAGGAGTCGGCCGGTCTTGTCATGCTCTACCACTTCGACGGTTACATCGACGCCGGGGAGACCGGCGACCAGATCGTCGATCAGGTGCTGGATTCGCTGCCCCACCAGGTCGTCGCCCGGTTCGACCACGACCGGCTCGTGGACTACCGGGCCCGCCGGCCGCTGCTGACGTTCAAGCGCGACCGCTACACCGACTACGAGGTGCCCTCCCTGGAGGTGCGGCTCGTCCAGGACGCCACCGGAGCACCCTTCCTGCTGCTGTCCGGTCCCGAACCCGACGTCGAGTGGGAGCGCTTCGCCGCGGCCGTCGGACAGATCGTGGAGCGGCTCGGCGTCCGCCTGGCCGTCAGCTTCCACGGCATCCCGATGGGCGTCCCGCACACCCGCCCCGTCGGCATCACCCCGCACGGCAACCGCTCCGAGCTGGTCCCCGGCCACCGCAGCCCCTTCGACGAGGCGCAGGTCCCCGGCAGCGCCGAGGCGCTCGTCGAGCACCGGCTCATGGAGGCCGGCCACGACGTCCTGGGTGTCGCCGCCCACGTCCCGCACTACGTCGCCCGCTCCGCCTACCCGGACGCCGCGCTGACCGTCCTGGAGGCCATCACGGCCGCCACCGGTCTCGTCCTGCCCGGCATCGCGCACTCGCTGCGCACCCAGGCGCACCGCACCCAGACCGAGATCGACCGGCAGATCCAGGAGGGCGACGAGGAACTCACCGCGCTCGTCCAGGGTCTCGAGCACCAGTACGACGCCGCCGCCGGCGCCGAGACCCGGGGCAACATGCTCGCCGAGCCCGTCGAGATCCCCTCGGCGGACGAGATCGGCCGCGAGTTCGAGCGGTTCCTGGCGGAGCGCGAGGGGGACGGCTGAGGGCTTCTGACGGGCCTTTGCGGCGCCGCGGGAAACCATCGGAGGCCCCCGCGGAGGCCCTAGGCTTGCGGTCATGCTGAGAGTGGGCCTGACCGGCGGGATCGGCGCCGGCAAGAGCGAAGTGTCCAGGCTGCTCGTGGAGTGCGGCGCTGTGCTGATCGACTCGGACCGCATCGCGCGCGAGGTGGTCGAGCCCGGGACCGAGGGGCTCGCCGCGGTCGTCGCGGCCTTCGGCACGCAGGTACTGGCCGCCGACGGCGGCCTGGACCGGCCGAAGCTGGGCTCGATCGTCTTCGCCGACAAGGAGCGGCTCGGCGTACTGAACTCGATCGTGCACCCCCTGGTGCGCGCCCGGTCCGAGGAACTGGAGCGGGCCGCGGCGCCGGACGCCGTCGTCGTGCACGACGTCCCGCTCCTCACCGAGAACGGCCTGGCGCCGCAGTACGACGTGGTGATCGTCGTCGACGCCGACCCCGCCACCCAGCTCGACCGGCTGGTCCGGCTGCGCGGCATGACCGAGCAGGACGCCCGCGCCCGCATGGCCGCCCAGGCGACGCGTGAGCGGCGCCGGGCCGTCGCGGACCTGGTCATCGACAACGACGTGCCGCTGGAGGACCTGCGGCGCCGGGTGAAGGAGGTGTGGGCGGAGCTGGCGCGCAGGGCGCACGGTGACTCCCGCGAGCCCCGGCCGCCCCAGGAATAGCGGCACCCGCACCGGCGTTGAACCGTCCCAGTGAGGGAAGGACTCTGCCGTGCCCGAGACCAGCGGACCGACCGGACGTACGCCGGAGACGGACGTGATCGACTTCCGTGCCGCCGAGCGGCTGCTCGCGGCGCGGGACCCGCGGGGCGCGGTGAAGCTGCTGGACAGCGTGATCGCCGCGCACCCGGAGAACACCGCCGCCCGGCTGCTGCGCGCGCGTGCCTTCTTCGCCGCGGCGCAGCTCAGACCCGCCGAGCTGGAGTTCACGATCGTCCTGGAGCGGGAGCCGGACAACGCCTTCGCGCACTTCGCGCTCGCCCGCACCTACGAACGCCAGAACCGCCCTGACCAGGCACGGCGCCACTTCCGGCTGGCCGCCGCGCTGGACCCCAGTCCGCAGTACCTGCGGCGGGCGGATTTCGACGGCTGAGGACCGGCCGGTCAGGGCCGTGCGCGGTGCGGTGCGTGATGCGGTGCTTGGCGCGCTGCGCGGTGCGTGGCGTGATGCGGTGTGTGGCGCGGTGCCGCCTCAGCGGTGCTTGTCCAGCGGCCGGTACGGCGGGATGTCCCGGCCGGGCTGCCAGTGCGGGCCCTGCCGGATGTGCCGCACGACCACCACCAGGTCGACCGCGACGACCAGCCACAGAGCCGCGCACACCGCGGCCCACCCGGGCCGCCCGGCCAGCACGAACGCCAACGTTCCGAAGGCCGTCCAGCCCGCGCCCCACACGCTCAGCCAGAAACGCGCCCGCAGCGCACTGCGCGCGGTCACCGGCTCACTGCCTGTACGCATCTCGACCACCGCTCCCACCTGGCAACCTACTCGGCACCGCGACCGTTGACCACGCGGGCCCGACGACGCCCGGTGCTCACTCGTTCGGGTGAGCCGATCCGAGAGGGGAACGGGCGTGCGGGAGCGGTCCGTTGGACGGACATGGAGCCGAAGACGCGAGTGGGACACAAGGGGACGGGACCCGGGGCGATCACCCCGGACGGCTGTGCGGTCGAGCTGTACGCCCGGCTGCCGGCCGGAGCCGAGCCGGACATCATCGCCTCGGTCGTGCCGACGGGCGCGCGCATCCTGGAGCTGGGCAGCGGCGCCGGGCGCATCACCCACCCGCTGCGGGAGCGCGGGTTCACGGTGACGGCCGTCGACGAGTCCGCCGAGATGCTGGAGCACGTCCGAGGGGCACGCACGATCTGCGGACCGATCGAGGACCTGGACCTGGGCGAGACGTTCGACGTGGTGCTGCTCGCCTCGTTCCTCGTGCACACCTCCGACCTGGAGGTGCGGCGGGGGCTGTTGCGGGCTTGCGCGCGGCACGTGGCGGAGGACGGCTGTGTCCTGATCCAGCGGGAGGGCGAGGACTACCACACCCGGGTGCCCCGCGAGCGGGTCGACCCCGGCGGCGTCACCGTGCGCGTCATGTCGTCCGAACCGGTCGGCGACGGGGTCAACGAGGTGCACGCGCGGTACGAGTTCCCGGACGCGGTCTGGACGCAGACCTTCCGGACGCGGCCGATGACGCGGGAGCGGTTCGAGGAGGCGCTGGCGGAGGCGGGGCTGAGAGTGGACCGGTATCTGACCGAGGACCGGACATGGGTGCGGGCCGTGCCCGCGGCCTGAACCACGGGCCACGGGCACGGCCGGACCGGAGCGGACCGGACCGGACCGGATCAGACCGGACCGGATCGGATCGGATCAGGGAGGAGCCTCAGCCACGAGTCATAGGACACGGGGCACGGGCCGGACCGGACCGGATCTGACCGGGGAGGAATCTCAGAGCCGTCCGCCCGGGACCACCGAGAACGACGGCGGACCGGCCGGCAGCCGCACCGTGTACTGGCTCAGATAGGTGTCCAGGAACGGTGAGCGGTCACCCTGGGTGGCGACGTCGTCGGCCGGGTCGTCCAGGTCCAGCTTCAGCCGCGCGCCCTTGACCTCGATGGTCTCGCCGGAGGGCGTGTCGCGCCAGGAGCCGGTCTGGATGGAACCGATCTCGACGGCCAGGACGTGTCCGGCGACCAGCGTCCAGTCGGTCGACTTCAGGTCGACGGTCAGCCGGCCCGACTCCACCAGCGAGACCTGCTCGTCGAACATGACGGCGCTGCCGTCCGGGGCGACGTCGTAGAGCTTGAGCATGATGTTGCCCTCGCCCCGCGCGGTCAGCGAGATCCGCGGAGTGCCGGTGACGCGTACGTCCCGCCGCACCGGCTTCGACCACACGAAGAAACTGGAGGTGATGTCACCGGCCCGCTGGCTCTCGGTCTGGGCCTCGGCCAGTCCCTTCGGCGCGGCCTGCTCGGTCGCGGGCGCGTTCTCCATGTCCCACTTGCCCGACGGCTGCGACTGCTCCGGAGCCGGGGTGCCCCCGGACGCGGTCAGCGTCGCCCGGGCCGAGGTGCCGCCGTCGTCCACGTACGAGCCGTCACCCAGCGAGAGGCTGACGGAGCGTTCGACGACCGGCCAGGTGCGCTGGGCACGCCAGGCGCCGGTGGAGTCCTCGACGGCGTAGGCGGGGTAGCGGACCGTCGGCTCGGTGCCCTTGAGGTACCGGTCGTAGAAGGAGAGCGTCTCCTCGTACCAGCCCTCGCGGCCCATGGCGAGGCGGCCGTCGCTGACGCGGTCGCCGCCGCGGACGTGGTCCCACTGGCCGAGCCAGCCGCGTTCGACGCCCCGGTGGTTGTCGAGGTACTCCTCCATCTCCTCGGGCTTGGTGTTGTTCTCGATGAAGCCCTGGGTGACGAAGAGCGGGGTGTCGCTGCCCTCGGCCATCCTGGCCAGGTCACGGGAGGTCCAGTGCTCGTCCCACTGGTCGGCTGTTCGGTACCCGGCCGAGTTCTCGGTCAGGCATTCCGGGTGGCTGTCCTCGTAGCGGGCGTTGGCCTGGTAGTGGGCGTCGTCGTCCGTCATCGGCTCCATCGTGGCGATGGAGTTGTAGGCGTCGGCGGTGCCGGTCACGTTCGGACGGGGCACGCCGTTGGAGTAGATGTACTGGTACATGTCCCACACGGGCTCCTGGGCCACCACGGCCTTGAGCGCGCGCTGGTCCAGGTTGTTGCCGATCAGTCCGGTCACGGCGTCGTACGACTTGCCGTACATGCCGACCGCGCCGGTGGACCAGGGCTGCTTCGCGGCCCAGTCGACGGCGGCCTCGACGTCGGCCTGCTCGCCGGGCCCGCCCCAGTCCAGGCAGCCGGTGGAACCGCCGAAGCCGCGCAGGTCGACCATGACGAAGGCGTAGCCGTTGTCGAACAGGTCGGCGCCCTCGATGAAGTCCTGGAAGCGGGCGGAGGGACCGGTGTGGGTGAAGCCCTCCGGGCCGGTCTGACCCGAGTGCGCGAAGTAGGGGCCGACCGACAGGATGACCGGCACCTTCTTGTTCCTGGGGAGGGACTCCGGCAGCAGGACGTCGGCGTGCAGTTCGGTACCGGAGCCGTCCGCGGACGGGAAGTAGTGCTGGGTCCAGACCGAACCCTCGGGGACGCGGTCGTTCTCCTCGTGCGTGACCGGACCGGTCGCGGCGGCGGCCGGAGACGGTATGTTGCCGGCCGCCGCGGTGGCGGGGCCGGTGAGCCCGGCGGTCAGCGCGAAGGTGGCGACGAGTGCCGAGGCGGCCCGGACGGCCGCGCGACGTGCTCTCACATGCTCCTCCTTGAGAAGTGGTGAAGGTGGCGCGAATGGTGCGGACATGACATGTGGTGGGTTGGTGCTGTGGTGCTGTGGTGCCGGTGACCGGTGGTGCTGGCGGTGCTGGTGACCAGTGGTGCGGTGGCGCAGGCAGTGCGGTTCTGCGGATGGCACGAGTGGTGCGAGTGGTGCGCTGTGCAGGTCTAGCAGCGGTCCCGGTCCGCCGTCGATGGGGCGTCGGTGATGTGCCGGGGGAGGGGAGGGAGTCGGAGGCCGCGTACGGTGATCACCTTCGGGCCGGCGCGTCGCGGCGGTGTGTCCTGCGCGTTACTGGTGCGGCACGGGCGCGCGTACCGGGAACCGGCCGTGGCGGCGGCCGGTCCGGAACGGCCGCCGCCGTGGGTCAGTGGCCGCCGGAGCGGCCCTTGGAGCCGCTCGGACCGGCCCGGCCGGTCGAAGCGTCGAGACTGTTCAGGGCACGCAGACGTTCCAGTTCACGGCGGTCGCGCTTGGTCGGCCGGCCCGCGCCGCGGTCGCGGACGGCGATCGGGGTGACCGCCTCGCGGGGCGGGGGCGGCGGGGAGTTGTCGACGTAGCACTGGACGGCCACCGGGGCGCCGACTCGCTTGCGGATCAGGCGCTTCACGATGACGACGCGTTCCCGGCCCTCGTGACGCAGGCGGACCTCGTCGCCGACGCGCAGGGAGTGCGCGGGCTTCACGCGTTCGCCGTTCACGCGGACGTGTCCGCCCCGGCAGGCGGTCGCCCCGACGGAGCGTGTCCTGACCAGGCGGACGGACCAGATCCAGCTGTCGACGCGGACGGTCCCGCCGGACTGCGCTGAGGCCGCCTCGGCGGCGGCGATCGCGGCGGCGACCTTGGGATCGGCGGTCCGCTCGGCGCCGGACCCGGCGGTGGCCTCCGCGGCCGTGGTCTCCCCGGCGGTGGCCTCCGCAGCAGTGGTCTCCCCGGCGGTGGCCTCCGCGGCGGTGGTCCGCGAGGCGGGTGTCCCGCCCGTCCGGTCGGTGGCCGTCGCTTCGGTGGGGCCCGGTCCGTGGGTCCCCGCGCCGTCCCTGTCCTCGTCACGCTCGGAAGCCATGCCCCGACCTTAACCGCCCGGCACCCGGTGGTGCCCGGGCCCTACCGTGGGGACATGGACAGCAGCGCCCTGACCGGACTCGACCAGCGGATCGCGGACTGCCGGGCCTGCCCGCGGCTGGTCGGCTGGCGCGAGGAGGTGGCCCGCACCAAGCGGGCGGCCTTCGCCGACTGGACGTACTGGGGCCGCCCGGTCCCCGGCTTCGGACCGCCGGACGCCCGGCTGCTCATCGTCGGCCTCGCCCCGGCCGCCCACGGCGGCAACCGCACCGGACGCATGTTCACCGGCGACCGCTCGGGCGATGTGCTGTACCGGGCCCTGTACGACGTGGGCCTCGCCTCACAGCCCACCGCCGTCGCCGCCGACGACGGCCTGGAACTGCGCGGCGTGCGCGTCACCTCGCCGGTGCACTGCGCCCCGCCCGCCAACAAGCCCACCCCCGAGGAGCGCGACACGTGCCGCCCCTGGCTGGTCCGGGAACTGCGGCTGCTGCGTCCGACCCTGCGGGCCGCGGTCGTCCTCGGCGCCTTCGGCTGGCAGGCCGCGCTGCCCGCGTTCGCCGCGGCGGGCTGGACGGTGCCCCGGCCGCGTCCGGCGTTCGGGCACGGCGCGCGGTTCACCCTCGCCGCCGAGGGCGGTGGCACCGGAGACGACGCGGGCCAGGATCTCGACCTCCTCGGCTGCTTCCACGTCAGCCAGCGCAACACCTTCACCGGCCGGCTCACCCCGGACATGCTCCGCGAGGTCCTCGCCACGGCGGCGCGCGCAGCCGGGCTGCCCGCCGGAAACGGGTGACGGGAGCGCCACCAGCGGACTAGCGTGCCCGGATGGGCGTGTATCCGGAGATCGAACCGTACGACCACGGCATGCTCGATGTCGGCGACGGCAACCGCATCCACTGGGAGACCTGCGGCAATCCCCAGGGCAAGCCGGCCGTGGTGCTGCACGGCGGTCCCGGATCGGGCAAGAGCCCGGCGCTGCGCCGCTACTTCGACCCGGCCGCGTACCGGATCGTGCTGTTCGACCAGCGCGGCTGCGGGCGCTCGACCCCGCACGCGAGCGCCTACGACACCGACATGAGCGTCAACACGACCGCGCACCTCCTCGCCGACCTGGAGCGGCTGCGGCGGCACCTGGGAGTCGAACGGTGGCTGGTGTGGGGCGTGTCCTGGGGTTCCGCGCTCGGGGTGCGGTACGCGCAGACGCACCCCGGCGCGGTGACGGAACTGGTCCTCACCGCGGTCGCGACCGGCTCCGACCCCGAGGTCACGCTCATGACCCGAGGGCTCGGCAAGCTGTTCCCGGTGGCCTTCGAGGAGTTCTGCGCCCTGCTTCCCGAAGACGAGCGGGAGGGCAACCTGGCCGCCGCGTACAACCGGCTGCTGGAGTCCCCCGACCGCCGGACGCGGGAGCGGGCGGCCCGCGCCTGGACCGACTGGGAGACGGCGGTCGCCTCCGCCCCGCCGCGTTCGGTGCCGCGTTACGAGGACCCGGTGTTCCGCATGGGCTTCGCGCGCACGGTCACGCACTACTGGGGCAACGACCACTTCCTCGGCGAGGGCGACGAGGAGGGAGTCGTCCTGCGTGACGCGCACCTGCTGGCCGGCATCCCCGGCACCCTGGTCCAGGGCACCCTCGACCCCGGCAACCTCCTCGGCATCGTATGGCGCCTGCACCACGCCTGGCCGACGAGCGAACTGCTGATGGTGGACGACGTCGGGCACAACGCGGGGGCGCCGGGCATGGCGGAACTGCTGGTCGCGGCGACGGACCGGTACGCACGCGGCGAGCGCGCGAGAACCTCGGGAAACCGGATGCCGCGGGTCGAGAAGCCGATCCAGTGCCGAGGAGCCGACTGATCGAGGAAGCGAAGGAGTTCGTCATGGGAATGACCCGTACGGCGATGTCCGCGGCCGTGGTCGTGGCCGCCGCCACCACGGCTCTCACGCTCGCCGGCCCCGCCCTGGCCGCCGGCACCGCGTCCACCACCCCCTCCGCGTCCACCACCCCCTCCGCCTCACCCACCCCCTCCGCCGTGTCCGCTCCGCTCTCCGCGTCCGCGGTGGCGGACGACGAGGACGAGGTGAACGACCTCAGGGTCGCGATCGCTCAGCTCATCTCCCTGCCGTACGCCGGTTCAAAGGTGCGGGAGAAGGGCCGGGCGGCCCTGAACGGCACGGTCGAGGAGACGCGTGCCTTCCTGGAGACCGGATACCGTCTCGCGCGGGCCCAGGACGACCGTGTCGCCCTCGCCCAGCTCATCTCCAGGCCCGAGACGACCCCCGAGGCGAGGGCGGCCGCGAACGAGCTGCTCAGGACCAGTGACCCGGAGGGAATGCGCTGGTTCCTGGAGACCGGGCAGTACGAGGTCGCCGACTGAAGCCCGTCCGCTGGGGGCGCGTGACTCATCTGCGCGTGCCCGGCACCCCGTCACACGTCACGCTCGTGACCGTCGTCACGCCCGTCACCGCCGTCACGCCCGCCACCCCGTCGCCTTGGTCACTCCGATCACGGCCAGCGTCCCGATCATGTCGGGCGCCCCGACCACGCCCGTGATGACGCGATGCGCGACGGGGCCGGCGCCCCGCCCTCCGCCGCCGTCGCCGCGATCGGGTTCGCGATCGGGCAGCCCGACGGCATCGACATCAGCGAGGTCGTCGTCCGCCCCACCGCGCAGGCCTGACGGCCGGCGGGCCGTACGGCACGAAAACCCGTCGTACCGCGTGAACGGTCCCCCTACGCTGTCGGCGCGGCGCACCCGCCCCGACCGGAAGGACCCCGCCCATGCCGGCCCGCCCCGACTCCGACCCCGCCCCCGATCACGATCACGACCAGGACTTCCTGGACGCCGCCGCCGACCGCCTCGCCGCGCTGCCGGCCGTCCGCGCGGTCGCCCTCGGCGGTTCCCGCGCCCAGGGCACCCACCGCCCCGACAGCGACTGGGACCTGGCCGTCTACTACCGCGGCTCCTTCGACCCGGCCGACCTCCGAGCCGTCGGCTGGGCGGGTGAGGTCAGCGAGGTCGGGGCCTGGGGCGGTGGCGTCTTCAACGGCGGCGCGTGGCTGACGGTCGGCGGACGCCGGGTCGACGTCCACTACCGCGACCTGGACGTGGTCGAGCACGAACTGGGCGAGGCCCGGGCCGGCCGCTACCGCGTCGAGCCGCTCATGTTCCACCTGGCCGGCATCCCGACGTACCTGCTCGTCGCCGAACTGGCGGTCAACCGGACCCTCCGCGGCGACCTGCCCCGCCCCGCCTATCCGGAGCCGCTGCGCCGGACCGCCCCCGGACGCTGGTGGGGCACGGCCGAGGCCACCCTCGCCTACGCCGAGGCCGGCCACGCCCCCAAGGGAGCCGTGACCCAGGTCGCGGGCGCGATCGCCCTCGCCGCGACCCAGACGGCACACGCGGTGCTGGCGGCGCGCGGGGAATGGGTCACCAATGAGAAGGGAATGGTGGCGAGGGCCGGGCTGGGCGGGACGGACGCGCTCCTGGCCGGGCCGGCCGCCGATCCCAGGGCCCTGGCCGGGACGGTCGCCGAGGCGCGAGCGCTGCTGAGAAGCGCCGTGGACGCCGCCGCACGCGGCTGAACCGCTCCGAGCGCTCCCGGCCCTTTCACCGGACCCGCTCCGGGTGAGCACAGTGAGTGACGGATGATGTGATGCCGGTCCCGAGGGAATGCACAACTCTGCTGTCACGCGCGACAGTTGAGCTATGGTGATGGTCACGCTGTGTTGTGCTGCCTGTCCGTGCGCGGACGCCTGGGCGCTGGAATCTCGGGGGCTTCAATGGATCCGTACCTGCTCACGCTGGCCGGCACCGCCGGTACTTCTCTGGTGGCGTTGCTCGTCGGCGAGGGATGGCAGCAGACGCGCGACGGGGTGGTCACCGTCTGGCGTCGCTTCCGGCCGCAGCACGCGCAGGAGGTCGAACGCGAACTCGACGAGTCACGCCGTACGGCGATGAACGCGCCGGAGGACGGCGGCGACCTCGAAGGCCGGTGGATCGGACGGTTCGCGGCCCTGCTGGGCGCGCACCCCGAGGCCGCCGACGACCTGCGAGAGCTGCTGGACCGATGGGAGAGGCAGGCGGCCGGACAAACGATCCATGGGGACGTGCGGTTCGAGGCGCACGCGCGGGGGAACGCCCGGGTCTACCAGTCCGCCCGGGACCTGCACGTCTCCGAGCGATGAGTGGACCGGAAGACCCACGGGACGGTGGTCCCGGACAGGTGGAAGCGTGGGGCCGCGCCTCGGAGAACGGGCAGGTCTACCAGGCCGGCGCCAACATGTACGTCACTCAACTGCAGGTCGGCGCGGAAGCCAAGGGCAGGACGGCCCACCACGCCCGTGAACGTGCCGACCATGTCGTGCAGGCGATGGCCGGTGCGGTGGGAGTACTGGTCGCCCGGTGCGCGGAACTCGAAGAACAGGTGGAACGGGCGAAGGCCGAGGGGCGGGCCGAGGCGCAGGCGGAGTACGCCGAACGGCTGAGGGACGCGGAGTCGCAGGTCATCGAGGCCCAGCGGCTGATGCGGGAGGCCGAGGAGGAACGGGCGAAGGCCGAGGCGCTGCTGACCGAGGCCCAGCGGGAACTGGCGAGTCGGCGCAGGGCGGCGGAGCGGGGACAGGACCCCGGTTCTCCGGTCGATCCCGGCCGCCTCCTGGGGGACGCCCGGGAGACGGAGCAGTTCACGGCGCTCATCGAACGGGCCGGAATGGAACTGGGCGCGCTGCGGGCCGAACTGCGTCTCGTCACCGACGAGGCCCGCATACGGGAGACCGGTCCGACCGTGCTGGTGGGGGACGCGGTGAGCACGGACCGGCCGGCGCGCTCTTCCGCACCACCGGTTCCGCCGGGTTCCTCCCCCACTCACCAGACGGCCCCTGGACCCGGGCACGGCCCGGAGCGACGAACACACCCCGCCAAACCCGCGAACCCGGCCGAGCCGCAGGAAAAGAGGGAGAGGGAGAAGGGGAAAGAGAAGGGGGAGAGGGAGGAGAGAGGGGAGAAGGGGGAGAAGGCGGAGAAGGCCCGGACGAGTGACGGTGCCGGGTCCGGTCAGTCACCCGCGAGGCCCCGCCGGCCCCCGCTGAGCACGTCCGGCCGTTTCACGGCCCTCGGCGCCTTCCTCGCCGTCGCACTGCCCCTGCCGATCGCCGGCTCCGCGATCCGCAGCATGTACGCGGCGGTCCCGGGCCCGGCGGTCGCGTGGGCGCTCGTGTTCGACCTGGCCGTGGTGGTCGCCGCCTCGGTGGTGGCGGCACTGATCTACCTCGGGTTGGTGATCAGGCTCGACTGGTCGTCCGACGGCGCCCTCGCGGGCTGCGTCGTCCACGTGGCAGCCGGAGTGGCCCTCTTCGTCACCGGAATCGCCGTGGGGCCGGACACCGCGCCGATGCTCAACAGGGCGGGGCTGTTCGTGGCGGAGTACTTCGGTCCGCTGTGAGGTCCTGGCGCGGGGAGCCGCCCGCTCGTGTCACCTCGCCGAAATGTCACCGTTCGCTTCTCTGTACCCAGGCGCTCTACGCTGGAGAGGCAATCGGTTCAGCCCGGCCACCGTCGCCCGGAGGCTCACCCCCGCCCTCGACGTGACGATCAGGAGGCCGCGCCGTGACCCGCCGCATCCCCGCCCTCACGCTTCCGCCCTGGCTGGCGCACGCCCTGCGCGCCCAGCGCGGCCCCGTGCCCTGGAGCGCGGTCACGCGTGGGGCGCTCGCAGCCGGGCCGCTGCTGCTGGCCGCGCTGGCGGCGGGCCGGGTCTCCCTCGGCGTGGTCGCCGCCGTCGCCGCCATGCTGGCCGGGATCAACGACCGGCCGGGCAGCCGACGGGTCTCCGTCCGGCGGATCGGCGTACCGGCGCTCGCGGGGGCGGCCGGGCTGTGCGCCGGCACGTACGCCGGGGACCATCTCGGCGCCGTCGCGCTGACCTTCGTACTGACCGTGCTCGGACTGGTCGCCGGGGGCTTCAGCGCCGTCGGGCCGGTGGCGTCCGGGACGGCGACCCAACTGCTGGTCACGTCCGCGATCGGGGCCGGGATGCCGCTGCCCGATCCCGGCTGGCAGCGCGTCCTGGCGTTCCTCGTCGGAGCCGGCTGGCTGCTCACGCTGCGGCTGGCCCTGCCCACGCCCGGGCCGCTGACCGGCGCGTCGCCCCGCGACTTCCGTCTGGACTTCCGTTTCGACGGGGAACGCGCGGCCGTCGCCGGGGTCTACGACGCCGTCGCGGCGCTGCTCGACGCGGCCGGAACCGAGCACGCCGTCACCCGTCGCGCCGCGCTCACCGCCGCCCTCGACCAGGCGCAGGACGCGTTCGCCGGGCCCCGGCTGCGTCGCTACGCCTCCTCCTCGGCCGAGCGCCGGCTGCACGCGCAGTACGCCGCCGCGCTGCCGCTCGCCGAGGCCGCCACCGCGCTGGCCTGGGCGGGGGAGGCCGTGCCCCACCGGGCCAGTGAAGGACCCCGGCGGCTCGCGGCGGCCGTACGCGCCGGAGCGCACACCGGTCCGTTGCCCGCCCCCACACGCTCAGCGCCCGGACTGCGCGCCCTCGACGACGCCCTGCTGCACGCCGCCGTCGCCTTCGACCGGGGACGCGGCGACGACCTGCACACCCGCAGGCGGTCACCCGGTTCCGTCCTGCGCACGGTGCTCGGTGCCGGCGGACGGGAGTACGGGCTGCGGGTCGGGCTCTGCTTCGGGGCCGGCGTGGCGGTCGCCCAGGCGCTGCACCACGCCCAGTGGTACGGGCTCCACCGGCACTGGTACTGGCTGCCCGCCACCGCCGTCTTCCTGGTCAAGCCGGACCTCGGCCCGCTGGTCTCCCGGGTGCTGTGCCGAGCCGCCGGCACGGTCCTCGGCGCCCTGGTCTTCGCCGCCCTGGCCGCCGTCCTGCCCCGGCCCGGCGGGCTCGTCGCGCTCGTCGCGGCCGCCGGGGCCCTGATCCCGGTGGCGGCCCGGCACTTCGCCGCGCAGACCGCCGTGGTCACCGTCCTCGTGCTGGCCCTGGTCATGGTCGGCGGCGAGCCCCAGGCATCCGCCGGGCGCATCGGCGAGACCCTGCTGGCCTGCGCGATCGTGCTGGTCGTCGGGCATCTGCCGGTGCCCGGGCAGCGCGGCGGCGGGGTCCGCGCCCGGCTCGCGGCGGCCGGTGACGCCGGGCACGCCTACCTCGCCCACGTGCTGAGCGAGCCCGACGACCGGACCCGGCGCTGGACGCTGCGCCGGGAGGCGTACCGCACGCTCGCCGAAGCCCGTGCGGCCATCGCGCTGGCCGCCGCCGAGCTGCCCGCCCTCGCCCGTCATTCCCAGGGCGCCGACGAGATCGCCGCCACCCTGGAACGGCTCGCCGACACCACCACCGCCTGCGCCGTCCACCTCGACGACACGGGACGGCTCACCCCGCGCCACATCGAGCGGCTGGCCGAGCTCCGTGACGAACTGGCCGAACGGCGTGACCGTGTCGGCGTGCGCCTGCCCGAGCTACCGCTCACCGGCTGATCCCTTCCCCGCACCACCGCGGGGGCGGCCGTCGCGGGGGGCGGCCGGCGCGGGGGCGACCACCGCGGGGCGCCGTACGCCGGTTCCTTCGAGCCGCGGGCTGCGTTCTCGCGCCGTGCGCCGACCCGGCGCGTCGGCCTTCTCGCGCCGGGCTTGGGCTTCCGTGCGCCGCGCGCCGGTGTTCTCGCGCCGCGCGTCGGCCTTGTGCGCCGCGCGGCGGCTTTCACACGCTCTGCGGCAGCGCTCTCATGCTCTGCGGCAGCTCCCTCACGCCCCGCGGCAGCTCCCTCACGCCCCGCACCGGCTTCCCTCGGCCGTACAGCGCCCGCACCCCGCCGTACGGTGGCCCCATGACGCATCACGCGCAGCCACAGCCCGTGCCGTCCGCACAGCCCGTGCCGCCCGCCGATCTCGTCATCACCGGATGCACCGTCCTCGTCCACGAGGGCGACGGCCCCGAGCACCTCGCGTTCAGACCGGACGCCGGCATCGTCGTGCGGGGCGGTGCCGTCGACTCCGTGACCACCGCCGAGGCCGCGGCCGCCCTGCCCGCCGTCGAACGCATCGACGCGCGCGGTCAGGCCGCCCTCCCCGGGCTGATCAACTGCCACACGCACGCGCCCATGACCGTCCTGCGCGGCCTGGCCGAGGACCTGCCCACCGAGGAGTGGTTCAACGGCGTCGTCTGGCCGGTGGAGTCCAACCTCACCGCGCGCGACGTCGAACTGGGCGCCCGGCTCGCCTGCGCCGAGCTGATCCGGGCCGGTGTGACCTGCTTCGCGGACCACTACTTCGCCATGGACGCGGTCGCCGACGTCGTCGCCGAGTCCGGGATGCGGGCGCTGCTGGGCCAGGCGTACTTCTCCTCGCAGGGCCCCGAGGGGCGGGAACGCTCCCTCGACTTCGCGCTGCGGCGCCGGGGTGGTGCGGGCGGCCGGATCACCACCGCCCTCGCCCCGCACGCCCCCTACACCGTCACCGACCCCGACCTCGCCGCCACGGCGGAACTGGCCCGCGCACACGGCCTGCCCGTGCACCTGCACGCCGCCGAGAACCGCGACCAGACCGGGACCAGCCTCGCCCGGCACGGCGCCACCCCCATCGAGATCCTGGAACGCACCGGCGTCCTCGACGCCGACGTGCTGATCGCGCACGGCACCGGCATCCTCGGACGCGACCTGCCGGTCCTGGCCCGCGCGGGCGGCCGTACGGCCGTGGCGACCGCGCCCCGCGGCTACCTCAAGTTCGCCTGGCCCAGCACCACGCCGATCCGCGCCCTGCGGGCCATCGGCGTGGACGTGGGACTCGCCACGGACGGCGCCGCCTCCAACAACTCCCTCGACGTGTGGGAGTCGATGGCGCTCACCGCCCTGATCCAGAAGCAGACCGAGGGCGACCCGCGCTGGCTGACCGCGCGCCAGGCGCTGCACCACGCCACGGACCAGAGTGCCCGCGCCGTCGGACTGGGGGAGACGGCCGGGCGGATCGCGCCGGGACGGCGGGCCGACCTCGTCCTCGTCGACCTCACCGGACCGCACACCCAGCCGGTGCACGACCTGGCCGCCACCCTCGTGCACAGTGCCCGTTCCGGTGATGTGCGCACGACCGTCGTCGACGGACGGGTGCTGATGCGGGACCGCGAACTGCTCACGCTCGACATCCCCGCGGTGGTGCGGGAACTGGAGCAGAGGCTGCCCGGACTGACCGAACGGGACCACGGCCGGCGCGTCCAGACGTACGACACCTGACCCGGCCGGGAACACGGGCACTTTTTTTCCGCGCGCCGCGATGAGTTTCGCCACCGTCACCGGTCCACCCCCGGACGGACCGCTGCACAGGAGGAGCCCATGTCGCTTCCCGAGATCGTCTCCCGTCACGCGTGGCGGGCGGCGCGCGAGGCGTTGCTGGACAAGGAGAAGGCGGCCACCCGCGCGCGCGACGCGCTCAACGCCGAACGGCGCGGGCTGCCCATGGTGGAGATCGACAAGGAGTACGTGTTCGAGGGCGGCGACGGAAAGGTCACGCTGCTCGACCTCTTCGAGGGGCGACGGCAACTAGTCGTCCACCACTTCATGTTCGCCCCCGAGTGGGACGCCGGCTGCCGCGGCTGCTCGGCGTTCCTGGACCAGATCGGCCATCTGGCGCACCTGCGGGCCCGCGGCACCTCGTTCGCGGCGGTCTCCCGGGCGCCGTACCCGAAGATCCTGCCCTTCAAGGCGCGGATGGGCTGGACGCTGCCCTGGTACTCGTCGTACGTCACCGACTTCAACGAGGACTTCGAGGCCACCCGTGAGCACGAGGGCGAGCTGACCGAGCGTTCGGGCCTGAGCTGCTTCCTGCGGGTCCGGGACCGCGTCTTCCACACCTACTCGACGTACGAGCGCGGCCTGGACGGCCTCGGTTCGACCACCAGCCTGCTGGACCTGACCGCACTGGGGCGTCAGGAGGAGTGGGAGAAACCCGAGGGGCGCGCGTCGGCTCTGGGGGCGCCCCTGGGCAGCGAGCGCCCGCGGTACCACGATGAGTACGAGGACTGACACGCGAGGCGGGTGAGGCGCCCGAAAAGCCGAGATGATGCTCACTCTTTGCGGTGAATGCGTGTCAGCTACGTCTCGATACCGTCACTCGACGAGGTGTTCACCCCATCGTTGGCGTTTAACTCTACGAGTGCAACGCCAGATGGAGGTGCGGGGTGAACGGGCGAACAGTGCTCGAACGCTTTCCGGCCGGCGGACCGCGGGGGTCCTGGCCGGCCGAGGAGTTCGCGAACGCGCGGCGCCAGGAGGGGCTGCCCGCCGAGGTCGTCATGGACCTCGCGACCGACATGTTCCTGGTGATCGTACGAGGCGGCGAGGCGACCGGGGGTGCCACGGCCTGAACCCCGCCGTGCCCTGCCCGCGCGGCTGATCAGGCCGACTCGGGGGCGGGCACCGGGGGCTTCGCGGAGTTCGCCGAGTTCACAGAGCCCGTGGAGTTCGCAGAACTCGTGGAGCTTGCGGAGTTCGCGGTTTTCGCCGGAGCCTTCGTCGGGGTTGGCGCCGGGGTTTTCCGCAGGGCGCCTTCCACCTCCTGCTTCCGGGCGGGCGCCGGTGTCGGCGGCTGCGCGAACTGCTCGGCCTGGAGCGAGTACAGCTCGGCGTAGACACCGCCGGCGGCGAGCAGTTCGTCGGGTGTCCCGGACTCCACGAGCCGGCCCTGGTCCAGGACGTGCACCAGATCCGCGTGGCGCACGGACGCCAGCCGGTGCGTGATCAGGACGACCGTCTGGCCGCTGCCGGCCAGCGCCCGGATCTTCGTGAAGACCTCCAGTTCGGCCCGCGCGTCCAGCGCCGCCGTCGGTTCGTCCACCACGAGGATGCGGCCCTTGCGGTACGCCGCCCGTGCGATGCCGAGCCGCTGCCACTGGCCGCCGGACAGCTCATGGCCGCCGGTGAAGTGCCGGGCGAGCAGCGTGTCCAGGCCGCGCGGCAGGTCCGCGACCACCTCCTCGGCCCCGGCCTCGGCGACCGCGCCGGTCACCCGCTCCTCGTCCAGCGGCGCGGTGGAGCGGCCCACGGCGACGTTCACCCGGGCGGTGAACGGCCACCGCTTGAAGTCCTGCGCCACCATCGCGATCCGTTCGGCCAACTCCCGCCGGTCCGCCGAGGCGGCGTCCACCCCGTCCCACAGCACGCGTCCCCGTTCCGGGGTGTAGAGCCCCGCCAGCAGCTTGACCAGCGTGGTCTTGCCCGAGCCGTTCTCGCCGACGAGCGCGATGATCCGGCCCAGCGGGAGAGTGAGCGACACGTCGTCCAGGGCGGGGCGCGCGGAGTCGCCGGGGTAGCGGAAGGTGACGTTCTCGAAGCGGATCTCGCGCGGATCGGCGGGCAGCGCCGTGCCGCCCTCCGGGATCGCCCGCTTGGCCGCCTCCACGTGCAGCCGCTCCAGGTCGCCGACGAACAGCGCCTCCTCGTGCAGCGCGTTCACCTCCACCACCAGCGTCTCCAGGCTCTGTGAGCCGGTGCGGATGGCGATCACCGCGGTGCCCGCCACCGACAGGGCCATCGCACCGCCCAGCAGCAGCCCGCCGAGCGTCGCGTACGTCGCGGCCGTCGCCAGTCCCGTCCAGGCCGCCGCGATCAGGCCGGTACGAGCCGCCAGCCTCGCCAGCCGGGCCTGCTCCGCCTCCGCCGTCTCCGACATCGCCCGGTAGTGCCGCAGCAGGAACGCGCCCACCCCGTGCACCCGGATCTCGGGTGCTGCCTCGGGCTCGATGAGCAGCCCGGCGATCAGCCGGCCCGCGCGCACGTGCTGCACCCAGGCCTGGAAGGACTCGTACCGGCGCCGGGCGACCGTGAGCGCGCTCCAGGCGCTCGGCAACGTCATCGTCACCAGCAGGGGCAGCAGCGCCGGATGCAGCACGGTCAGCACACCGGCCGCCGCCACCAGCGAGATCAGCGCGTTGATCACGCGCGCGCTGTAGGCGATCATGCGGCGGGCCGAGACGGCGCCGTACTGGGCGGTGTCCAGCAGTTTGTGGAAGGCGTGGTCCTCGATGGCCGCCAGTTCGACCTCGGTCGCCCGCTCCAGGTACTGCTCCGTCGCCACCCGCTCCACCTTGGGCTCCAGCCGCCCCGTGGCGTATGTGGTGGCCGCCCGCAGCAGTGCCGCCACCAGCATCATCGCGGCGACCATGATCAGCGCGGGCAGGGCGTCGCGCAGCCGCTCCTCGATCGTTCCCCGAGCCATCAGCCGGCTCAGCACGCCGTTGACCGCCAGCAGGCTCACCGCCTGCGCCACACCCCGTCCGGCCTCGGCCGCCAGAACGGTCCGCGCGGCCACCGGATCGGCGTGCCGGGCGAGCCGGAAACTGGCGGCCAGCAGGGCCGGCAGCCGGGTCACCATGGACCGGAAGCCCAGTTCCAGGAACGCGTCGGAGTGCTGGTTCCAGCCCGTGTCGTAGCGCAGGGGGCCGCCGAACAGCAACTGTTCCGACTCCGACACCCCGGCCGGTTTTGCGCCACGCTTCTTCCGCACCGTCGGCCTCCCCCGATCGTGGACGGACGCCACTATGGCGGGGCGGCACACGCGGGGGCAGGGCGTGACCCGGAGACACCGGAGCGCGCGGGCGCACGGCGGTCCCCGCGCGCGCCGTGTCATCCGGCGCCACGGACCCGGGGTCAGGCGGAGAGCGGGCGGGACCAGGACGGTGTGGTCCCCGTCAGCCGGCAGACCGCGAGGTAGAGGGGGATGGGCGGGGTGTACGGGACCTCGCCGTCCGGGCGGTAGAGCAGGCCGGGGACGTCGAGCAGACCGGGCAGGACCGCGCCGGTGGCGTACTGCGCGGGCGCCGGCCACTCCATGGCGTAGTCGGAGTCGGAGGGGACGATCCACCACCAGTGCGCCTTGTCGGCGTAGACGCATCCCACGCGGGGCAGCCGGGGCAGTACCTGCTGGCCCAGGATCGGAGGGACCGCCACCGCGTCACAGCCCAGCGGGGCGCTCATGCCGTCGGGCACGGGGAGGCGGTGCGGTGTCCGTGGCGTGTTCAGCCGGCGCTGGAGCCGGACCAGTGTGTCCAGGCCGCGTACCCGAGCACCCGATACAGCCCTCACAGCCCTTCTCCCCCCGTCCGGCGCCGCGCCGTGTGATGCCGTTCCGTTCCGTGTCGGCCCGTTCCGCGGTGCCGTGTGCCGTGGGTCTTGTCGGCGGTGTCACCACCGTCCTCGTCGCCGGAACCCGCGCCGGGCGGAGCGGCCGGGCCGGGCTTGGGGCGAGCACCCCAGCCCAGGTCACCGCGCGGCTCGGGCGCGACGGGGCGTCCGGGCGGACCGGAGGGTGCCGGGGATCCGGAGGGTGCCGGGGATTCCCAGGACGTCGGAGACCCGGAAGGTGCCGGGGACGCGGAGGGCCCCCAGGGGGCGACGGGTGCCGGGGATTCCGCCGGTACGGACGGTTCCGCCGGTACGGACGGTACGGACGGTTCGGGCGGAACGGCGTCCGTGCGCGGCAGTTCGGCCCAGACCAGCAGCCCGGGGCCGTGCTCCTGCGCGCCCCAGGCGTGGCACAGGGCATCGACCAGGAGCAGCCCTCTGCCGTGCTCGTCCTCGGGCTGCCGCCGGGACGACGGCTGCGGCTGACCCGGCGCGCACCCCTCGTCCCGCACGGCTATGCGGACCAGGTCGGCACGGTCGTACAGCTCGCACACTATGCGGCTGCTCGCTGTGTGCACGATGGCGTTGGTGACCAGCTCCGAGACGACCAGGGCCGCCGTGTCGCAGGTGTCCTCACACACCGACCAGCCGGTCAGCCGGGCGCGCGTCAGGCGTCTGGCCTGGGCGGGGGAACCCGGATGGGCGGCCAGCTCGAAGCGGAACCGGCGCTCGGCAGCCGGCCCGCAGGGGACGGCTCCCGTGGCGGCGCCCGGGCCGTAGGGGCCCGAGGCGGCCTCTGTTCCTAAAGGCGCGGACGGAATCACGCTTGCCACTATCGCCCCGCCGAGAACACTTGGCAAGAGTCACTCTGAAAATTGCAGAGTGCTGTGTGACGTTCTGGACAGGCGTGGCACACTGCTCGCAACAGCACGTCGAGCGGCGCCACTTCAGGTCCGGTCCGAGGCCTGCCCAGGCCCCGGGACGGGGCCGGGGAAGGCGCCGCCGGGCTGTCCGCGCGCGCTCGCGGCCGGCTCGGCACGCTCGGTGACTCCGGTAGGACTCGTACGGCTCGATACGGCTCGGCACATGACAATGGGACTCTTCGTGGAGGTGGAGCGGTGAGCGAACCGCGGTCCGCGCCGACCGTCGGTCAGGTCGTCCTCGGCCGGCGCCTGCTGGACCTGCGGGAGAGCGCCGGGATGAAGCGCGAGGAGGCCGCCCGCATCCTCCGCGTCGCCCCCGCCACGGTCCGCCGTATGGAGATGGCCGAGGTCGCGCTGAAGATCCCGTACCTCCAGCTGCTCCTGAAGGCGTACGGCGTCTCCGAGGAGGAGGCCGACGCCTTCGTCCTGCTGGCCGAGGACGCCAACAAACCGGGGTGGTGGCAGCGCTTCCACGACATCCTGCCCGGCTGGTTCTCGATGTACGTCAGCCTGGAGGGCGCCGCGGCCCTCATCCGCTCCTACGAACCGCACTTCGTCCCCGGACTGCTCCAGACCGAGGCCTACGCGCGCGGGGTGCTGCAGTCGGGCGCCATCGGCCAGACCCGCCCCGACGACATCGAACGCCACGTCGATCTGCGGATGCGGCGCCAGGAACTGCTCACCCGCAAGGACGCGCCCCGCCTGTGGGTCGTCATGGACGAGACCGTGCTGCGCCGCCCGGTCGGCGGCCCGGAGGTGATGCGGGACCAGGTCGACAGACTGCTCGACGCCGCGGAGCTGGCCAACGTGACCCTCCAGGTCGCCCCGTTCGCCAACGGGCCGCACCCCGGCACGTACGGGCCCTTCGTGCTCTTCCGATTCGCCGTGCCGGAACTCCCGGACATGGTGTACAGCGAGTACCTGACCGGCGCTGTCTACCTCGACGCGCGTACCGAGGTGGCGACCCACCTCGAGGTCATGGACCGCATGGCGGCGCAGGCCGCTACGGCACATCGCACAAAAGAGATCCTCCGGGATCTCCGCAAGGAGCTGTAATGGATCGCATCACGCCCCAGCCCAGGCCGCGGATACGCGGCCGGCGCATCTACAACGGTATGCCCGCGCGAGAGCTGGGCAGCGAGGGCTGGCACAAACCGTGGAGCGGCGGCAACGGTGGCAACTGCCTGGAGGCGATGAAGCTCGCCGACGGGCGGATCGCCGTCCGTCAGTCCACCGACCCCGACGGACCCGCGCTGATCTACACGTCCGCCGAGATGACCGCCTTCATCGAAGGGGCGAAGGCCGGAAAGGCGGACTTCCTGCTCTCCTGAACCCGCTCACCTCAACCTTGTGCACCGCTTGTTCTTAAGTCTCTTGTTCAACTTGATCACTCACCGCCGCACCGGCCCAGCCACCTGGAGTCCGTCATGACCGGACAGCAGCCCGTCGAGATCGACACGAGCAGACCTCACCCCGCACGCATGTACGACTGGTACCTCGGCGGCAAGGACAACTACCCCGTCGACGAGGAGATGGGCCGTCAGATGCTCACTCTCGACCCACGGGTCCCGGTGATGGCGCGCGTCAACCGCGCGTTCATGCACCGGGCCACCCGCTGGCTGTCGCGCCAGGGCGTACGGCAGTTCCTGGACGTCGGCACCGGCATACCGACCGAACCCAACCTCCACCAGGTCGCCCAGGAGACCGCCCCCGACGCCCGAGTCGTCTACTGCGACAACGACCCCATCGTGCTGGCCCACGCGGCGGCCCTGCTGCGCGGCACCCCCGAAGGGGCGACCGAGTACCTCCAGGCCGACGTCCGCGACCCGGACGCCATCCTGGACGGCGCCCGCAAGGTGCTGGACCTGGACCGGCCCGTCGCGCTGTCGCTCATCGCGCTGCTGCACTTCGTCTCCGACGAGGACGGCGCCCACGACCTGGTCCGTCGTCTGCTGGCGGCGCTGCCCTCCGGCAGCTACCTCGTGGTGACCCACGCGACCTCCGACTTCACCCCCGAGGAGTCGCGGGCGGCCACCGAGAAGCTCAAGGCCGCGGGGGTCACCCTGGCCCTGCGCTCCCGGGAGGAGTTCACCCGCCTCTTCGACGGTCTCGACCTCGTCGAACCGGGCGTCCAGGTGCCCCACCTGTGGCACCCCGAGCTGGGCGAGCCGGTGCCCGGCCAGGAGGACGGTGTGATTCCCGGGTACGGGGCGGTGGCACGCAAGCCATGAGTCAAGTGCCATGAGCCGGGTGCCGGGTGCCGGGTGCCGGGTGCCGTGAGCCGGGTGCTTTGAACCGGGTGCCATGAGCCGAGCCCTGGGCCAGGCTCTGGGCCGGGGCGGGTGCTGTCCGTCAGGGGCCCGCGAGGTGGTCGCCGATCGGTCGCGCAGCCGGTCGTGACGGGTGCCGCTCAGGCCGTCAACGGCCGGTCGTACGGACCGACCGGCGCCGGCAGGGGTGAGGGCCGGCCGGTCAGGTGGCGGTCGACGGCGGCCGCCACCGCCCGCCCCTCCGCGATCGCCCACACGATCAGCGACTGCCCGCGCGCGGCGTCCCCTGCGGCGAACACCCCGGGGACGTTGGTCTCGAACCCCGCGCCCCGCGCGAGCGTGCCGCGCGGTTCTGACGCCAGTCCCAACTGGCCGACCAGCCCGTCCGTACGGTCCGGCCCGGAGAAACCGAGGGCCAGCAGCACCAGATCGGCCGGGAGCGTCCGCTCGGCTCCGGGCAGCGGGCGACGCCCGGCGTCCACCCCGGTCAGGCGCAGCTCCCGCACATGCCCGTCCGCGTCCCCGGTGAGACGGAACGTGGACGCCGCGAACAGCCGCGCGTCCGCGTCCGCCACCGGCGCGGACCGCAGGTCCCGTGCCTCCTCGTGCGCCGCGGACAGCCGGTACAGCCGCGGGTACGCCGGCCACGGCTCCGCCTCCTCGTCGCGTTCCGTACCCGGCTGCGCGCGGATGTCCAGCTGGGTCACGGACGCGGCACCGTCCCGTACCGCCGTGCCCAGACAGTCCGCCCCCGTGTCACCGCCGCCGACGATGACGACGTGCTTCCCGGCGGCGGACAGCGGAGAGACCTCGAGATCCCCCTCGCACACCCGGTTGGCCAGCGGCAGATACTCCATCGCCTGGTGGACCCCGTCCAGCTCCCGTCCCGGCACCTCCAGTTCCCGCCACGCCGCCGCCCCGGTGGCGATCACCACGGCGTCGTACCGCGCCCGCACCTCCTGCGCCCCGACGTCCCGTCCGACCGCCGTGGACGTACGGAACCTCGTCCCCTCCGCCCGCATCTGCTCGATCCGCCGCTCCAGGTGCCGCTTCTCCATCTTGAACGCGGGGATGCCGTACCGCATCAGCCCCCCGATCCGGTCGGCTTTCTCGTACACGGCGACCGTGTGCCCCGCCCGGGTCAGCTGCTGTGCCGCCGCCAGTCCCGTGGGCCCCGAACCGACCACGGCCACCGTCCTGCCCGACGACCGCTCCGGCGGGTGCGGCGGTGTGAGGCCCTCCTCCCACGCCCGGTCGGCGATGGCGCACTCGACGTTCTTGATCGTGACGGCCGGCTGATTGATCGCCAGCACGCACCCCGCCTCACACGGCGCCGGGCACAACCGGCCCGTGAACTCCGGGAAGTTGTTGGTGGCGTGCAGCCGCTCACTCGCCGCCCGCCAGTCTTCCCGGAAGACCAGGTCGTTCCACTCGGGGATCAGGTTGCCCAAGGGACAGGCCTGGTGGCAGAAGGGAACGCCGCAGTCCATGCAGCGGCCGGCCTGCTTGCTGATGATCGGCAGCAGGGCCCCCGACACATACACCTCGCCCCAGTCACGGACCCGATCACCCACCGGCCTGCGGGACCACTCCTGGCGGGGCGTGGTGATGAATCCCTTGGGGTCGGCCATGGCCGTCTTCCTTGTGCGAGCGGGGTCAGGCCGTGCGAGGGCGGCCGCACTCTCCCTGCCACGATACGTCCGGCCGACGGCCCCCGCAGGGCGGTTGCGACGGCACCTGCTGCCGGGCGTCCGAAGGGCCGGCACCGGGCATCGGGTACCGGGTATCAGGCGTCGGCATCGGGTGTCGCTCAGGTGAGGGCCGATATGTACGACACCGCGGCTCCGGCCGACGCCGCCGTACGGACGTGGTTCCACGCCGTCCACTCGCACACGTGCCCGGGCCGGTACGCGGTCGTCTCCGCGCTCTTCGGCTCCACCCGGGCCAGCGCGCCATCGCGGGGCACGCCGGCGACCATGGTGAGCCCGGACGACCCGAACAGGTGCGGCTCCCCGCCCAACGGCGGTTCCATGGCGCTCTGGTCCGGCCAGAACACGAGGATCACCACGGCGAGTACCGCGCACAGCAGCGCCGACCCGACGAACAGGACCATGAACGGCGGCGTCACCGCCGCCACATCGATCGCCTGCGTCGCCGCCACGCCCCGCGCGGGCGGCAATGCGGCCAGTCCGCCCGTGACGAAGGGTGGGAAGCCGTGGAAGACGCCGGCCACCAGCCCTGTTCCCAGTACTCCCAGCACCGTCAGCGCGAAGTACGGCCCCTCGATCATGCCCGCCTCCGTTCTTCGACGACTGTCATCCGTCCCCCCGTGGCCCGTTCCTTCGCCGCCGGGCAGTGGCCTGCTTCGTCACCCGAGCCGTACCCGGGGGTCTGTCCCGTCCCGTGCCGTCCTGGCCCGTGTCCCATGCCCTTCCTGCCCCGCGTCGCGTACTCACGTACTCGCATACGTGCCTGCCCGCGCTGGTGCCTCCGGCCTTTCGGGTCTGCCGCATCATGGGTGCTGTGGGATGGGAAGCGATCACCTGGGACCGGCTCGGCGGCCTGCTCGCCGAGCGTCTGCTCGACCTGAAACCGGCCGACGGCGGTCCCTGGTGCCGCGTCGCCTTCGACGGCGCCCCGGCGGCCCGCCCCGGTGACCTCGCCGAGCGGGTCGCCGAGGCCCTCCGCCCTCTCGGACGGCCCTCTCTCGTCGTCGGTACGCACGGCTTCCTGCGCCCCGCCTCCCTGCGTCTCGAACACGGCCACCGGGACGCCGACTCGTACTACGACGACTGGTACGACACCCGCGCCCTGTGGCGCGAGGTCTTCGGCCCCCTCGAACCGGGCGGTGACGGGCGGGTCCTGCCCGATCTCTGGGACCCGGTCACCGACCGCGCGACCCGCAGCCCCTACGCTCACCTCCCGCCCGGTGGATTCCTGCTGCTGCACGGTCCCTTCCTCCTGCGCCACTGGTTCCCCTTCGACCTGAGCGTCCACCTTCTCCTCAGCCCCGGCGCACTGCGCCGCCGTACCGCCGAGGCCGAGCAGTGGACGCTGCCCGCCTTCGAACGCTACGCACACGAGACCGACCCCGCCGGTGTCGCGGACATCCTGGTCCGTGCCGACGACCCGCGTCACCCGGCCTGGAACGGGTGACGCGTCCGGACCGCGCGGATCATCGGGTCCGCCGCGCTCGGGACCGGAGCCGGTCGTCCGGAGCCGGTCGTCCGGGGCGGTCGTCCCGGATGGTCGTCCGGAACCGGTCGTCCGGAGCCGGCCGTTGCGGCAGGCGGTTCAGAGCCAGTCGTTGCGCCGGAATCCCCGGTACAGCGTCAGACAGGCGACGGTTATCACGCCCAGGGCCAGGACGTAGCCGTACCGCCACCGCAGTTCCGGCATGTGGTCGAAGTTCATGCCGTACATCCCGCAGACCATGGTCGGCACGGCGACGATCGCCGCCCAGGCCGTGATCTTCCGCATGTCCGCGTTCTGCGCGACCGTGACCTGCGCGAGGTGTGCCTGAAGGATGGAGTTGAGCAGTTCGTCGAAGGCGGCTATCTGCTCCGTGGCCCGCGACAGGTGGTCGGAGACGTCACGGAAGTAGGCCCGTATCTCCGGGGCCACCACCCGGATCGGCCGGGTGGCCAGCTCCTCAAGCGGCCGGCCCAGTGGTACCACCGCCCGCTTCAGCTCCAGCAGTTCGCGCTTGAGCTGGTAGATCCGTCCGGGGTCGAGCCGCGCGCCGTCCTCCGCGAACACGGCTGTCTCGACATGGTCGACATCCGCCTGCACCGCGTCGATGGCGGTGAGGAAGTCATCGACGACATGGTCCGCGACCGCGTGCAGCACCGCCGAGGGCCCCTTGGCGAGCTGCCGGGCATCGGACTCCAGCTCCTCGCGCAGCGGCCCCAGTGAACCGTGCCGTCCGTGCCGCACGGTCACCACGAAGTCCTGACCGGTGAAGACCATGATCTCGCCGGTGTTCACCACCTCACTGGTGGCTGTCAGTTCCTCGTGCTCGACGTAACAGACCGTTTTGAAGACCGCGAAAAGCGTCTCCCCGTACCGCTCCAGCTTCGGACGCTGGTGGGCCTCGACGGCGTCCTCGACCGCCAGTGGATGCAGATCGAAGAGTTCCGCGATGTCCGCGAACTCCTCGTCCGTCGGCTCGTGCAGCCCGAGCCAGACGAAACCGTCCCCCCGTTCGCGTACCCGCTCCACCGCGTCCACCAGGCCGACACCCCCGGGTACGCGGATCCCGTCCCGGTACGTGACGCAGTTGACCACCGAGGAGCCCAGCGGGGAACGCGCGGGATGGCTGAGGTCGACGCGGGTACGCCGGCGGGCGAGCCGCGCCACGCGACGGAGGTGTCCGCCCTTGCCGAGGCTCGTGACCTTCCGCAGATTCCCTGCCATGGACATACGGATCTCCTCGCGTGCTTCCCCGTGCGCCGTGCTCCCCGCGCCTGCCGCGCCAGTCTGCCAGGCCGACGCCGGCCTCGGACGGGCCTGTGGAAAGAGGAGATTCCGCTTGGTTCCCGACTGTGGACAACCGGTCGTACCCGGATACGGACAGCCGGGCTCCGTTCGGAGCGTCGCCCCCTTCCGGCAAGCCGGACAACTGGGATGATCTCCATATGACGCGAACCGACGGGTACCTCCTCGACAACCGGCAGAACGAGGCGGCGGAGCGTTTCGACGCCTTCGCCACCCTCTTCGATCCCACGACGTTCCGGCACCTCACAGCCATGGGCGTCGGACCGGGCTGGCGCTGCTGGGAGGTCGGAGCCGGCGGCACCTCCGTGGTCTCGTGGCTGGCCAAGAAAGTGGGCCCCACGGGACAGATCGTCGCGACCGACATCGACACCTCACGTCTCGCCCCGGCCGCCCGGCCGCCCGTCGAGGTGCGGGTGCACGACGTGGGTGCCCAGGACCCGCCGGGCGAGGGCTTCGACCTGGTGCACGCCAGGCTCGTACTCGTTCACGTACCGGAGCGGGAAAGGGCCTTGCGTTCCATGGTCGGGGCCCTGCGCCCCGGCGGACGCCTGCTGGTGGAGGACGCCGACCCGGCCCTTCAGCCCCTGCTGTGCCCCGACGAGTACGGACCCGAGCAGCGCCTGGCGAACCAGCTGCGGCACGCCTTCCGCAAGTTGCTGGCCCGCCGTGGCGCCGACCTGTCCTACGGCCGGCAACTTCCGCGGCTGCTGCGGGAGGCCGGTCTGCGCCGGGTCGAGGCGGACGCCCACTTCCCGGTGACGTCGCCCGCCTGTGCCGCCCTGGAGTCCGCCACGATCCGCCAGGTCCGCGACCAGCTCGTCACCGCCGGCCTCGCCACGGACCAGGACATCGACCGGCATCTCACGAACATCGCCTCGGGCGCCATGGACCTGGCCACGGCCCCCATGATCTCGGCGTGGGGACGCAAGGCGTAACCGGGCGGCGCGGAGGCCCGAGCACCACCGGCCCGTAGGTGTCCAGGGCCGCCCGAACGTTCCTCGGCCTCCGCACCCGCCCCTCCCGCAGCCTCCGCACCCGCCCCCTCCCGCCGCCGGCCCCGTCACAGTGACAGCGTCCGACTCCATGAGCGGGAACGGTATGCGCGGCGACTGCCACCCGCCCGGCAACGCTGCCACCCGCCCGTCAACGGCGGTCGCCTTCGGCTCGCCACGGCGACGGCCCCGCTTCCCTCACGGCGACTGCCCCCGGTTTCGTACACCGCGGCTGCCCTCGGCTCGCCACGGCGACGGCCCCGCTCCCGTGACGGCGACTGCCTTTGGCTCCGTGCACAGCGACTCCGGCCCGCCCGTCAACGGCGACCGCGCCCCGTCCACAACGGCGACAGCCTCCGCTTCCCTCACGGCGACACCGGCCCGCCGGCCACGGAGGGCCGGGCGCGGGTGGGCCGACCGCCTACCCGTTCCACCGCCTCCGCCCCCGCCCGGCACCCCCGCACCGCCGCCTCCACCGGGCCCGCTCCCGACAGCAGGGCCGCGAGGAACGCCCCGGTGAAGGCGTCACCCGCACCCGTCGTGTCCAGCGGCGTCGTCGGCACGGCGGGCACCCGGGCGCACACGGCACCGTCGCGCGCCACCACCGCACCGTCCGCTCCCAGCTTGGCGACCACGAGCGGCACCCGACGGCTCAACTCGGCCACCGCGCCGACCACCCCGTCGCCCGCCGCGCCGGCCGTCCGGGACAGCCCCGTCAGCAGACACGCCTCGTCACGACTCGGC
Organism: Streptomyces sp. SYSU D01066-1; assembly: GCF_054956795.1. Lineage (NCBI taxonomy): Bacteria > Bacillati > Actinomycetota > Actinomycetes > Kitasatosporales > Streptomycetaceae > Streptomyces > Streptomyces sp. SYSU D01066-1. The sequence continues at coordinate 64,255 of NZ_JBUDHV010000024.1, forward strand.
AGAAGTACGTCCACCCCCCGGACGAGGGACAGGAACCGGCCGGTACCCAGTTCCGTGAGGAAACCGGCCGACGCGGGGTCCAGACTCACCGGCACCGCACGCGCGCGTGCCGCTTCCAGTACGACCGCCACCAGCGCGCGGCCCGGCGCGGAGAACAGCAGATAACCCGACAGATGCAGGTGCCCGACACCGTCGAGCAGCGTGTCCGACCAGTCGCCGGGCGCGAGCCGGAGCGACGCCCCGCTGTCCGTCAGGAACGTCCGTTCGGCCGAGGCACCCCCGTCGACCAGGCAGACGACCGTCCCCGTCGGAGCCTCCTCGTCCACCACCAGACAGGGCCGTACCCCGGCGGCCACCAGCTCCCGCTCGTGCCATACCACCGCGTCCGCGCCGACCCGCCCGAACAGCCGTACGTCTGCGCAGCCCCGGTGAGCGGCCCAGCAGGCCACGTTGGCACCCGCTCCGCCGGGCAGCCGGCGGATCGAGGCGGCCGTGTCCGTACCGACGGCCAGCGGCCCGCGGGGACGGACGACGATGTCCGTGATCACGTCTCCGACGACCAGCAGCGCACCGTCCGGCCCCGCCGTCACGACCCGGTCCAGGCCGCCGCCACCCGTGCCGCCAGCCGCACGTTGCCGCGCACCGCTGCCAGATTGGCGCTCAGCGAGGCCCCGTCCGTGTGCCGCACCAAGTGGTCGAGGAGGAACGGGGTGACCGCCTGCCCGGTGACCCCCCTCTCCGCGCACGCGCGCAGCGCGTCGGCGAGCACCCGCGCGTGCACCTCGGGATCGAGCTGCTCCTCCTCGGGCACCGGATGGGCGACGATCAGCGCCGACTCCGCCGTCCCGAGCGCGTCCTGCGCCCGCATCACCGCCGCCACCTCCTCCGGCGTACGCAGCGTCCAGTCCACCGGATGTCCCGAATCGGACAGGTAGAAGCCGGGGAACCGGTCCGTTCCGTACCCGGCGACCGTGACCCCCAGGGTCTCCAGCCGCTGGAGCGTCGCCGGCACGTCCAGGATCGACTTCACCCCGGCACAGACCACGGTGATCCGGGTGCGCGCCAGCAGGCCCAGGTCGGCCGACTCGTCCTGGGTCGCCGTCCACTCACGGTGCACCCCGCCCAGTCCACCGGTGGCGAAGACCCGGACGCCCGCCCGCGCCGCCAGCGACGCGGTCGCCGAGACCGTGGTCGCCCCGCTCGCCCCGGCCGCCACCGCGAGCGGCAGGTCCCGGTGGCCGAGCTTGCGGACGCCGTCCTCGTTGGCGATCCGTTCCAACTGCTCCTTCCCGAGCCCGATGCGGGGCTGACCGTCCAGCACGGCGATCGTGGCCGGAACGGCTCCCTCCTGCCGTACCGCCTCCTCCAGCTCCCGCGCCACCTGGAGATTGCGCGGACGCGGTAGCCCGTGCGCGATGATCGTGGACTCCAGGGCCACCACGGGCCGCCGCGAGTCGACCGCCTCCCGCACCTCTTCCGACATCACCAGCACCACGGATACGCCTCCTGTCCGTCGGCTCTCCCTCATCTCTGGCGGGCGCGGCACCGGGCCAAACCCTTGCGACGCCCGGGGCCCGGCATCAGGCTGGTGACCATGACGGACAACACGGCACGCCTCGACCACGTCGTCCTCTGGGTGCGCGACCCGCTCACCGCGGTCGGCTTCTACGAGAAGACGCTGGGCATGGAGCCCTTGCGGGTCACCGAGTTCGCGGCGGGAACGGTGCCGTTCCCCTCCGTACGCCTCAACGAGGAGACGATTTTCGACCTCATGCCGTTCACCATGGCCCCGCGGATGACGATGCTGCCCGATGCCGCGGACAGCTCGGGCCACCCGGTCAACCACGTCTGTCTGTCATTGCCGGAAGACGGCTTCGACGCGCTGCGCGGCCGTCTCCAGGACCAGGGAACCCCGGTCTCGGACTTCTCGTACGACTCCTACGGAGCCAAGGGCATGGCCAGGCGCAGCTTCTACTTCACCGACCCGGACGGGAACATCTTCGAGGCGAGGCACTACGCGTGACCCCAGGGCCTCTCGGGACAACGGAGCCGCCATCGGTGACCCCGGACGCTTACCGGGGCCGACTGGGCCGCCACGCCTGACCCGGGGGCCCCTCCAGGCACGCCACGCCGCACGGCCGCGTCCGGCAGCCGCACCGTCAGAACAGCGGCTCGGACAGTACTCCCTCCAGGGCCAGCAGCTTCCTCTTGGTCTCCAGGCCGCCTCCGAACCCCCCGATGCCGCCACCGCTCTCCACGACCCGGTGACAAGGCACGACGACCGGCAGCGGATTGGCGCCCATCGCCGTGCCCACGGCCCGGGTCGCGCCCGGCCGGCCCGCCCGGCCGGCGAGATCGCCGTAACCGACGACCGTTCCGTAGGGGCCCCGGACGCCGGCTCACGCAGTACCTCCTGGTTGAACCCGGATATCAGCGACCAGTCCAGGGGCAGGCCGAAGGCGTGCCGGTCACCGGAGAAGTACGCCCCCGACTGCTCCGCCGCCTCCGTCAGCAGCGGGGTGCCGGGCGCTTTCACCGGCTCGCTGCCCAATTGCGCCGCGCGCCGGTCCAGCACCCGGTCGCGGACCGGCACGGTGGCGTGCAACACGACGTCGACCAGGCCCCGGCGGGTCGCGGCGGGCAGCAGCGGACCGACGTCGCTGCCGACGACGGTCCACGTCACCCGCTGCTCGTGCTGCCCATGGCTGTCCATGCGCATCACCGTAGGGCCCGCCACTGACAACGCCCGCGGAACCGGCGGCCCTCCTCCCGGTACGGGCGTGGTCACTGGGTTCCCGGCACGTCCCCACGTGTGGCGTCCCGGATCACGTCGGGCCGGTTGGTGATGATGCCGTCGACGCCGTACCCGGCCGCCAGCCGGGCGTCGGCCGCGTCGTCGACCGTCCAGGCGAAGACCTCCAGCGGCCTGCCGTGCGGCCCGGTGAAGGCCTGGACCGCGGACACGTAGGCCAGCGAGAGCGAGCCGTAGGAGGGGTTGATCTGGTCGGTGAACTCGGCGTACGCGGGCAGGTCCGGCACGGACGGCGTGCCCAGGAAACCGGTCCTGACGGCCGGCTTCAGCTCATGGACGGTCCGCACACTGTCCGCGCTGAAGCTCTGCACGACCAGCCGGCCGGCGACGTGCCGCCGGTCCAGCCAGCCCTCGTTGCTGAGGACCTTGAGGGTCTCCCGCTCGATGCCGGGGTACAGCTCGGGATTCTTGATCTCCAGCAGCAGCTTCTGGTGGTGGCGCTCGACACGGTCGACGTACTGCTCCAGCGTCGGCACGCGCGCGCCCGCGTAGGCGGCGCCGAACCAGCTCCCGGCGTCCAGACGCGCGATCTCGGCGGCCGTGAAGTCCTTCACCTTCCAGGGCGCCCGGTCGGGGAAGACCTCCTCGGCGTCGGTCGTGCGACGCAGACTGTCGTCGTGGATGACGACGAGCTCGCCGTCCTTCGTACGCTGGACGTCGTTCTCCACCCAGGCGATGCCCAGCTCGGCCGCCTTGTCGACGGCGGCCAGGGTGTTCTCCGGCGCGTAGGCGGAAGCGCCCCGGTGGGCGACGACCACCGGCCCCGGCCCGCCGCGGGACCCCTGGGCCCAGGAAGCGGGCGCCAACAGGGCGGCTCCCAGGAGCGCGGTGGTCGTGACGGCAACAGCGCGCGCGTGCATGCGGACTCCTCGCGTCGAGTGATCACGAACAGCACTACTGTGACAGCGGAGTGTCAACGGCGGAGGAGTGCGGAATGACCACAGGCTGAATGAAGTTGCCCGACTGTGCTCACGGTGGCGGCACAACTGGGGCAAGGCCGTGATTCTTTGCCGGAGAATCGTTCGGCCGTTCCGGTGACGGTCATACTTCTCTGGACCCGGATCGCCCGCGCGGTCCCGGGAGGGGGACGTACATCGGGGAAGCCAGGACGCGAGAGGGCGGAAGGACAGCCGCGCATGCAAGGCACGGTCGACGTATTCAATTACGGACTCGTCACACCGCTGGTGGCCTACCTCATGGCCTGCCTCGGCGGCGCCCTCGGCCTGCGCTGTACGACCCGGTCCATGCTGGTCGCCCAGTCCTGGCGGCCCGGATGGCTGGCACTGGGCTCGGCGGCGATCGGCTCCGGCATCTGGACCATGCACTTCATCGCGATGATGGGGTTCAGGGTCGAGGGCACACCGGTCCGCTACGACATGCCGATGACGTTCGCGAGCCTGGTCGTCGCCATAGCGATGGTGGGCATAGGCATCTTCATCGTCGGCTACCGGGGCGTCGGCGGTGCGGCCCTGTTCACCGGCGGCACGATCACCGGCCTGGGTATCGCCTCGATGCACTACCTGGGCATGGCCGGCATGCGCCTCGACGGGGACCTGGAGTACAGCACCGTCACCGTCGCCATGTCCGTCGTCATAGCGATGGCCGCCGCCACCGCGGCCCTGTGGGCGGCGGGACAGGTCCGCGGCCTCCTGTGGAGCGTCGGCGCCAGTCTGATCATGGGACTCGCGGTCGCCGGCATGCACTACATGGGCATGGCCGGGCTGGACGTCCATGTGCACGGCACGCCCGGACCCGTCGCGGGCGACTCGCCCGCCGCCCTCCTCGCGCCCATGCTGATCGGCCCGCTCGCCTTCCTCCTCCTCGCGGGGGTCGTCGTGATGTTCGACCCGCTCATGGTGGTGGGCGAGCCCGCCCGGCGCCCGGTCGACCCCAAGCCCGGCATCCCCGCCCACCCCGCCGGACCCGGCCCGGCCCGCCGCCCAGCGGCCCGCCGCCCCGCCCTCCGGTACCGCCGCCCGCTGGCCGACCGGCGCCCCCGGACCCCGCAGAACCGCTGATCCGGGCCCATTGTCAGTGGTGGGTCGTACGGTGGATGGCATGCGGCCCGTTTCCCACATCGAACGCACGGTGGCGCCCTTCGAGGTCGTCAGCCCCTACCAGCCCAGCGGCGACCAGCCGGCGGCCATCGCCGATCTCGCCCGGCGCATCGAAGCCGGCGAGAAGGACGTCGTCCTGCTCGGCGCCACCGGCACCGGCAAGTCCGCCACCACCGCGTGGATGATCGAGAAGCTCCAGCGCCCCACGCTGGTGATGGCGCCGAACAAGACCCTGGCCGCCCAGCTGGCGAACGAGTTCCGCGAGCTGCTGCCCAACAACGCCGTCGAGTACTTCGTCTCCTACTACGACTACTACCAGCCCGAGGCGTACGTCCCCCAGTCGGACACCTACATCGAGAAGGACTCCTCGGTCAACGAGGAGGTCGAGCGACTGCGTCACTCGGCGACCAACTCGCTGCTCACCCGTCGCGACGTCGTCGTGGTCGCCTCGGTCTCCTGCATCTACGGCCTGGGCACGCCCCAGGAGTACGTCGACCGCATGGTCCCGCTCCGCGTCGGCGACGAGGTCGACCGCGACGAGCTGCTGCGCCGCTTCGTGGACATCCAGTACACGCGCAACGACATGGCCTTCACCCGGGGCACCTTCCGGGTCCGCGGCGACACCATCGAGATCTTCCCGGTCTACGAGGAACTGGCCGTCCGGATCGAGATGTTCGGCGACGAGATCGAGGCGCTGTCCACGCTCCACCCGCTCACCGGCGAGATCATCAGCGACGACCAGCAGCTGTACGTCTTCCCGGCCTCTCACTACGTCGCGGGCCCCGAGCGGCTGGAGCGCGCGGTCAACGACATCGAGAAGGAGCTCGGCGAGCGCCTGGCCGAGCTGGAGAAGCAGGGCAAGCTCCTGGAGGCCCAGCGCCTGCGCATGCGCACCACGTACGACATCGAGATGCTCCGCCAGATCGGCTCCTGCTCCGGCGTGGAGAACTACTCGATGCACTTCGACGGCCGCTCTCCCGGCTCCCCGCCCAACACTCTGCTGGACTACTTCCCGGACGACTTCCTCCTCGTCATCGACGAGTCGCACGTCACCGTGCCGCAGATCGGCGCCATGTACGAGGGCGACGCCTCCCGTAAGCGCACCCTCGTCGACCACGGTTTCCGGCTGCCCTCCGCGCTCGACAACCGGCCGCTCAAATGGGAGGAGTTCCAGGAGCGCATCGGTCAGGCGGTCTATCTGTCGGCCACCCCCGGGCAGTACGAGCTGTCCCGCTCGGACGGCGTCGTCGAGCAGATCATCCGTCCGACCGGCCTCGTCGACCCGGAGGTCGTCGTCAAGCCCACCGAGGGCCAGATCGACGACCTGGTGCACGAGATCCGCACCCGCACCGAGAAGGACGAGCGCGTCCTGGTCACCACGCTCACCAAGAAGATGGCCGAGGACCTCACCGACTACTTCCTGGAGCTGGGCATCCAGGTCCGTTACCTGCACAGTGACGTCGACACCCTGCGCCGCGTCGAGTTGCTGCGTGAGCTGCGCGCCGGTGAGTACGACGTGCTGGTCGGCATCAACCTCCTGCGTGAGGGCCTCGACCTGCCGGAGGTCTCCCTGGTGGCGATCCTCGATGCCGACAAGGAGGGCTTCCTGCGCTCCGGCACCTCACTGATCCAGACCATCGGCCGCGCCGCGCGCAACGTCTCCGGCCAGGTCCACATGTACGCCGACAAGATCACCCCGGCGATGGAGAGGGCTATCGACGAGACCAACCGCCGCCGGGAGAAGCAGGTCGCTTACAACAAGGCGAAGGGGATCGACCCCCAGCCGTTGCGCAAGAAGATCAACGACATCGTGGCGCAGATCGCCCGCGAGGACGTCGACACCGAGCAGCTGCTCGGATCGGGGTACCGCGGCCAGTCCAAGGACGGAAAGGGCGCCAAGGCCCCCGTCCCCGCCCTCGCCGGGAAAGCCGCGGGCGGTTCCAGGTCCGGCAGGAAGAAGCCGGGGGAGACGGCGCCGACCGACCGTCCCGCGGCCGAGCTGGCGGAGCAGATCGAGGAGATGACCGCCCGGATGCGGGCCGCCGCGGCGGAGCTCCAGTTCGAGATCGCGGCCCGGCTGCGCGACGAGGTCTCCGAGATGAAGAAGGAACTGCGTCAGATGAAGGAGGCGGGCCTCGCCTGACGGCGTGGCCGGACACGCCCCGCGCCGCGAGACCGTCCCGGTCCGGCACCGCCTCGAGCCGCTCCACCGGTACGGTCCGCCGCGCGTCCCGCCGACGCGTGGGCCGCTGGTGACGCCCGATCGGCGGACGATCAGCTGACCAAGAGTTGGTAAAAAGCTCCCACCTGGCACTTTGGGCAAAATCAGCGAAACCCTTTACCAATCCTTGGTGATTGGGTACTGTTTTTCGTACGGAGGGGAGTACTCCCTACCTGCTGCGGCGTGCCCGTCAATACGGATCAGGCCAGATCCCGGGGCGTCGGCCCGTGGTTCCGGGTGCATCCCGCACACCGGATCCCGGGTGGAAGAGACCTCCGGCAGCGACGACGCTGACATCTGCCGTTACGTACTGCCGGAGGCGCAGTGGAAGTTACGACGACCTTGTGGGTCCTGACCATCGTGGGCCTCGCCGCCCTCATCGCGGTCGATTTCTTCATCGGCCGCAAACCACACGACGTATCGATCAAGGAAGCCGGGATCTGGACGGGCGTCTGGATCGCCCTGGCCGCGCTGTTCGGGCTCGGTCTGCTCCTCTTCGGCGGCGGCCAGCCCGCCGGTGAGTTCTTCGCGGGCTTCATCACCGAGAAGTCCCTGAGCGTCGACAATCTCTTCGTCTTCGTCCTGATCATGGCGAAGTTCGCGGTGCCCTCGCAGTACCAGCAGCGAGTGCTCCTCATAGGCGTCCTCATAGCCCTGGTGCTCAGGGCCGTCTTCATCGCCGCCGGCGCCGCCATCATCGCCAGCTTCGCCTGGGTCTTCTACATCTTCGGCGCGTTCCTGATCTACACCGCCTGGAAGCTCATCCAGGAAGCCAGGGCCGACGAGGAGGACGAGGAGTACGAGGAGAACAAGCTGCTGAAGGCCGCCGAACGCCGCTTCGGCGTGGCCGACCGCTACCACGGCACCAAGTTGTGGGTCCAGCAGAACGGCAAGCGGGTCATGACCCCGATGCTGGTCGTGATGCTCGCCATAGGCACCACCGATGTGCTCTTCGCCCTGGACTCGATTCCCGCGATCTTCGGTCTCACCCAGGACCCGTACATCGTGTTCACGGCCAACGCCTTCGCCCTGATGGGCCTCAGGCAGCTGTACTTCCTCATCGGCGGCCTGCTGAAGAAGCTGGTCCATCTCTCCTACGGCCTGTCGATCATCCTGGGCTTCATCGGAGTCAAACTCGTACTGCACGCGCTCCACGAGTCCGGTGTCCACGTCCCCGAGATCAGCATTCCGGTCTCGCTCGGAGTGATCTGCTCGGTCCTGATCGTCACCACGATCACCAGCCTGAGGGCGACCAGGAAGCAGGCGGCGGCCGACGCCCGGGACGAAGGCGCACGGAAGAACAGCGTCGACGTCTGACCCCGAGGGAACCCGGCCGCGGGAGAGTCCGCGTCCAGCACGGCCTGTGGTCCAGGATCCCTGGACGGTCCGAACCCCGGCACAGGGGAGGCGGACCCGGAACCGTTCGGAGTCCCCCGGGCGCAGCGGAGATACGACCGGCAGCAGCCCCGGGAGCGGCACACGGCACATCGCCGGCACCGCTCCCGGGGCCTTCCCGTACCCCCATCGGCCTCACGGGCAGGCCGCCCGTCACCCCGTAACGGGCTCCGCGGCCGGCACCGGCACCGGACGCGTCTCCGGCAGCAGCGCGAAGCAGCCGAGGCTGAGCAGCGCGATCGCCGTGAGATACGCGCCCACGGCCCAGGGCACACGGCCGCCCTGCTCCGCCAGGGCCGTTGCCACGACGGGCGTGAGGGCCCCGCCCACCACCCCGCCGAGGTTGTACCCGACCGCGGCGCCCGTACAGCGCACCCGTGCCTCGTACAGCTCCGGCAGGTACGCCGCGATCACCGAGAACATCATGATGAAGGCGATCACCGCCACCAGGAAGCCCAGGAACATCAACAGCGGCACGCCGGTGGCCAGGAGCGCGACCATCGGAAACATCCACACCACCGCCGCTCCGCATCCGGCCAGGCACACCGGCCGGCGCCCGTAGCGGTCGCCGAGCAGCGCGAACACCGGCGTGAGGGCCCCCTTCACCACCACCGCGGCCATGATGCAGACCAGCACCACGCTCCGCTCCACACCGAGGCGCTCCGTCGCGTAGGCGAGGGACCAGGTCGAGACGGTGTAGAAGATGGCGTACCCGATCGCCAGCGCCCCGGCGGTCAGCAGGACCAGCCGCCAGTGGTCCCGCACGACCTCGGCGAACGGAACGCGCGCGCGGCCGTCCAGTTCCAGGAAGCGGGGGCTCTCCGCGAGCGACGACCGCAGCCACAGCCCGACCAGGGCCAGCACGCCCGCCGCCCAGAACGGCACCCGCCATCCCCACTGGGCGAACTGCGCCTCGGACAGCGACGTGGAGAGCACCAGTACCACGCCGTTGGCGAGCAGGAAACCCAGCGCGGGCCCGACCTGGGGAAAGCTCGACCACAGCACGCGCCGCCCGGCCGGCGCGTGCTCCGCGGTCAGCAGCACCGCACCGCCCCACTCCCCGCCGAGCCCCAGCCCCTGCAGGAAACGCAGCACGATGAGGAGGAGCGGGGCCGCCACCCCGATCGTGCCGTACGTCGGCACACAGCCGACCGCGACCGTCGACGCCCCGGTCAGCAGCAGGGACAGGACGAGGACCGGCCGTCGCCCGTGACGGTCCCCGATGTGCCCGAACAGCACCGACCCCAGCGGCCGGGCCACGAAGCCGACACCGAACGTCCCGAAGGCGGCCAGCGTTCCCGCCAGCGGGGAGATCGTCGGGAAGAACAACGGGCCCAGGACCAGGGCGGCCGCGGTCCCGTAGACGAAGAAGTCGTAGAACTCGATCGCCGTGCCGGCGAGCGCGGCACCGGCCAGCCGTGGCATGGAGGGCGCCTTCACGGCGCGTCCTTCGTGTACTTCGTGCATGCTGCGCCAACTACTCCCGGTGACCGGTGGTTACGGGGCGCTCAGGGGGTGCGCGGGGCAGCGGACGACGGTGATGCGCCGGGCGGGCACCGTGATAAACCGGGGCGGACAGCGGTCCGGCGGACCGCCCACCCGACGGACCGGAGGAACCGTGCCCCGCACCCTGGCCAACGCACCGATCATGATCCTCAACGGCCCCAACCTGAATCTGCTCGGCCGGCGCCAGCCGGAGATCTACGGGACCGACACCCTCGCCGACATCGAGGCGCTGTGCGTCAAGGCGGCGGGTGCGCACGGCGGCACCGTCGATTTCCGCCAGTCCAACCACGAGGGAGAACTGGTCGACTGGATCCACGAGGCACGCCTGGACCACTGCGGGATCGTGATCAACCCGGCCGCCTACTCGCACACGTCCGTCGCGATCCTGGACGCGCTCAACACCTGCGACGGACTTCCGGTGGTGGAGGTCCACATCTCCAACATCCACCAGCGTGAGCGGTTCCGGCACCACTCCTACGTGTCGCAGCGTGCCGACGGTGTCATCGCGGGCTGCGGTGTGCAGGGGTACGTGTTCGGTGTGGAGCGGATCGCCGCGCTGGCGGGGACGGGACGGACCCAGGCGTGACGCCGGCGCCGCGGGCGTGACCCCGCTGGACCGCCGGCCGGGGGAGGGGGGAACGGGGAAGGGAGACCGGCGGCCCAGGTCGCCCCGCGAGACAGGTCTTCCGCGCGGAACCGGCACCAGGTGACCACGCGGTGGTGTGCGCCGGCAGCGCGCGTACGGGACGGGCGTGTGCGAAGGATTCACACGGGGCGTGCGCGGCGCTCGCGCCGGACACACAACAGACGCGTCTCTGGTGCGCGTCCAGTACGCGCCGGCTGCCGCCTCTGCGCCCTCCACCCGGACGGGCTGCCTCTGCGCCCTCCACCCGGACGGGCTGCCTCTGCGCCCTCCACCCGGACGGACCGCTCCGGCTCACCGAAGCGGTCGGCCCCGGAGGCTTCCCAGGAGATCTACCATCCCCGCGCGTGCCACTCCGGCAGGTGCGGGCGTTCCGCGCCCAGTGTGGTGTCGTTGCCGTGTCCGGGATAGACCCAGGTCTCGTCCGGCAGCGGATCGAAGATCTTCGTCTCCACGTCGTGGATCAGGCTGGCGAACGCCTCCGGGTCCTTCCAGGTGTTGCCCACGCCGCCCGGGAAGAGGCAGTCACCGGTGAACACGTGAGGGTGCCCGTGCGGGTCGTCGTAGACGAGGGCGATCGAGCCCGGCGTGTGTCCGGCGAGGTGGCGCGCGGTGAGCCGTACGCGCCCCACCCGGATGGTGTCACCGTCGTCCACCGGGACGTGGGTGGGGACGGGGATGCCCTCGGCGTCGTGCCGGCCGGCGTAGGTGCGGGCGCCGGTGGCGGCGACCACCTCGGCCAGCGCCTGCCAGTGGTCGGCGTGCTGGTGGGTGGTGACGACGGACGCGATGCCGTCGGCACCGATCGTGCCGAGCAGCGTCTCGGCGTCGTTGGCGGCGTCGATCAGCAACTGCTCGTCGGTGGCCCGACAGCGCAGCAGGTAGGCGTTGTTGTCCATCGGGCCGACCGCGATCTTGGTGATCATCAGGTCCTTGAGCTCGTGCACGTCGGCGGGGCCGCCGACCCTCACCTCTCCGCTGTAGGTCATGGCCGCCAGCCTAATCCAGGGGCAGGCGGCCCGGACCGACGCCGCAGGACCCGGCGAGCGGCTTACGGCGGACAGCGGCACGCCGCGGCCCTCCGACGGCGGCCGGGCCCGGCCGGGGACGCGGCTACAGCGGGGGAAGGGCCGGCAGCGCACCGCCCGTCACCGTGAGGCCGGAGCCGTCGCGGCGGCCCGCGAGCCAGCCGAGCAGGTCGGCCGGGCTGCCCGCGACGGTGACCTCAGCGGCCTCCGCCTCCCTCCCGGCCCGCGCCTCCGCGTGCGTCCTCGCCTCCTCCCGTCCTGTGCGCCACGCGCGCGTGCCGTCCGTGAGCCGCGTCGGCGGCACGTCCCGGTGCGCCGCGAACCGCTCGGCGAGGAAGCCGATCTCCCGCTCGGTGAACTCCGCCGGCAGATCCTCCAGCTCGTACCCGATCCCGAGGTCGGCATGGTGCAGTTCGACCTCGACCCACCGCCGGAACGGCAGCCGGGAAGCGACGTCGGTGATCCCGTTGCGCAGTGCCACGGAGCGCGACCAGTCCGCCGGTACGGCCGCCGCCCGCTGGAAGCGGTCCGCGCTCTCACGCACGTCAGAGATCTGCGCGTCGAGGGGGCGCGGAGCGTCCCGCTCGATGTCGGCGTTCCGGGCCTCGTCGGAGAGGTACATGGGCCGGCCTTCGAGGACGTTCACGAGCGCGTCCGCGTTGCGGGCGAGGTGGGCCAGGACGTGCCCCCGGGTCCAGCCGGGAAGTCGTGACTGCTCGGTCACCTTCGCGTTGTCCAGTTCACCGACCGCGCTGAGCAGCCGTTCGGTAGCGTCCCGTACAGACGCCAGGTCATGCGCGTGATCCGTCATGCCACTGACCCTAGGACGCGCCACCCCTTCGGGTGAAGGAGGCGGACTGCGCCCGTAAATCGAATGCGCGTGCTATATGGTCGGGCGTGGCGTCGGGCATGCTGGAGAGCCGGGGTTTGTTGACAACCCGTGAATCCGACCGGCGTTGTCAGTGGCTCCCCCTAGTCTGAGGAAGACGGGGGCCCCGCCCCTGTCACTTCTCTCAAGAAAGGTGCGGACCGGCGTGGCCGACCGTCTCATCGTCCGTGGCGCGCGCGAGCACAACCTGAAGAACGTCTCGCTCGACCTGCCGCGTGACTCGCTCATCGTCTTCACGGGCCTGTCCGGGTCGGGCAAGTCCTCCCTGGCCTTCGACACGATCTTCGCCGAGGGCCAGCGGCGCTACGTGGAGTCGCTCTCCTCCTACGCCCGGCAGTTCCTCGGCCAGATGGACAAGCCGGACGTCGACTTCATCGAAGGACTCTCCCCGGCGGTCTCCATCGACCAGAAGTCGACCTCGCGCAACCCGCGCTCCACGGTCGGCACCATCACCGAGGTCTACGACTACCTGCGCCTGCTCTTCGCGCGCATCGGCAAGCCGCACTGCCCCGAGTGCGGCCGGCCGATCTCCCGCCAGTCCCCGCAGGCCATCGTCGACCGCGTGCTGGAGCTGCCGGAGGGAAGCCGTTTCCAGGTGCTGTCGCCGCTGGTGCGGGAGCGCAAGGGCGAGTTCGTCGACCTCTTCGCCGACCTGCAGACCAAGGGCTACTCCCGCGCGCGCGTGGACGGCGAGACGATCCAGCTCGCCACCCCGCCCACGCTGAAGAAGCAGGAGAAGCACACCATCGAGGTGGTCATCGACCGCCTCACCGTCAAGGACTCCGCCAAGCGCCGCCTCACCGACTCGGTCGAGACCGCGCTCGGCCTGTCCGGCGGCATGGTCGTGCTCGACTTCGTCGACCTCCCCGAGGACGACCCCGAGCGCGAGCGCATGTTCTCGGAGCACCTGTACTGCCCGTACGACGACCTGTCCTTCGAGGAGCTGGAGCCCCGCTCCTTCTCCTTCAACTCGCCCTTCGGCGCCTGCCCCGACTGCTCCGGCATCGGCACGCGCATGGAGGTCGACCCGGAGCTGATCGTCCCGGACCCCGACAAGTCCCTGGACGAGGGCGCCATCCACCCGTGGTCGCACGGACACACCAAGGACTACTTCGCACGGCTGGTCGGCGCCCTCGCCGACGCCCTGGGCTTCCGGACCGACATCCCCTTCGCCGGTCTCCCGCAGCGCGCCAAGAAGGCCCTGCTGTACGGCCACAAGACGCAGGTCGAGGTCCGCTACCGCAACCGGTACGGCCGCGAGCGCCGGTACACCACGGCCTTCGAGGGCGCCGTCTCCTTCGTCAAGCGCCGGCACAGCGAGGCCGAGAGCGACGCCAGCCGCGAGCGCTTCGAGGGCTATATGCGCGAGGTGCCCTGCCCCACCTGTGAGGGCACCCGCCTGAAGCCGCTGATCCTCGCCGTCACGGTCATGGGCAAGTCCATCGCCGAGGTCTCCGCGATGTCCATCAGCGACTGCGCGGACTTCCTGGGCGAACTGGAGCTCACCGCCCGCGACAAGAAGATCGCCGAGCGCGTGCTCAAGGAGGTCAACGAGCGGCTGCGCTTCCTGGTCGACGTGGGCCTGGACTACCTGTCGCTGAACCGCGCGGCGGGCACCCTCTCCGGCGGTGAGGCCCAGCGCATCCGCCTGGCCACCCAGATCGGCTCCGGCCTCGTCGGCGTCCTCTACGTCCTCGACGAACCGTCCATCGGCCTGCACCAGCGGGACAACCACCGGCTGATCGAGACCCTGGTGCGGCTGCGCGACATGGGCAACACGCTCATCGTCGTCGAGCACGACGAGGACACCATCAAGGTCGCCGACTGGATCGTCGACATCGGCCCGGGCGCCGGCGAGCACGGCGGCCACGTGGTGCACAGCGGCTCCGTGAAGGAACTGCTCGACAACGCGGAGTCGCAGACCGGCCTGTACCTGTCCGGCAAGAAGACCATCCCGCTGCCCGACGTACGCCGTCCCCGTGACCGGTCCCGGCAGCTCACCGTGCGCGGCGCCCGGGAGAACAACCTGCGGGACATCGACGTGTCGTTCCCGCTCGGCGTCTTCACGGCGGTCACCGGTGTCTCCGGTTCCGGCAAGTCGACGCTGGTCAACGACATCCTGTACACCCACCTCGCGCGCGAGCTGAACGGTGCCCGCAACGTACCCGGGCGGCACACGCGCGTGGACGGCGACGACCTCGTCGACAAGGTCGTCCACGTCGACCAGTCACCCATCGGCCGCACCCCGCGGTCGAACCCGGCGACGTACACCGGTGTCTTCGACCACATCCGCAAGCTGTTCGCCGAGACGACCGAGGCGAAGGTGCGCGGCTATCTGCCGGGCCGCTTCTCCTTCAACGTCAAGGGCGGTCGCTGCGAGAACTGCGCGGGCGACGGCACGATCAAGATCGAGATGAACTTCCTCCCGGACGTCTACGTCCCGTGCGAGGTCTGCCACGGTGCCCGGTACAACCGGGAAACCCTGGAGGTCCACTACAAGGGCAAGTCCATCGCCGACGTGCTGAACATGCCGATCGAGGAGGCCACCGACTTCTTCGAGGCCGTCCCCGCGATCTCCCGGCACATGAAGACGCTCAAGGACGTCGGCCTCGGCTACGTCCGCCTCGGCCAGTCCGCGACGACGCTCTCCGGCGGTGAGGCACAGCGCGTCAAGCTCGCCAGCGAACTGCAGCGCCGCTCCACCGGCCGTACGGTCTACGTCCTGGACGAGCCGACCACCGGTCTGCACTTCGAGGACATCAGCAAGCTGCTGACCGTCCTGTCCGGTCTGGTCGACAAGGGCAACACGGTCATCGTCATCGAGCACAACCTCGATGTGATCAAGACCGCCGACTGGGTCGTCGACATGGGACCCGAGGGCGGCGCGGGCGGCGGCCTGGTGGTCGCCGAGGGCACCCCGGAGCAGGTCGCGAGCGTACCGGCCAGCCACACCGGCAAGTTCCTGCGGGACATCCTCGGCGCCGACCGGATCAGCGACGCGGACCCCGTGGACACCGCACGAGGAACGGCGAAGAAGGCCGCGCCGAAGAAGACGGCGGCGAAGAAGACGGCCGCCAAGAAGACGACGGCGGCGGCCAAGGCCCCCGCCAGGAAGGCCCCCGCCAAATAGGCGACCGGGACCGCAAAGCCCTGACCGCCCCGGCGGACCGGGAACGGCAGCAGCACGGCGACGCGCCGGGCACACGCGATGACGTGAACCCGGCGCGTCGCCATGTCCGCGCGCGATGACGTGATCCGACCGCGTCGCCGTCCCTCCCCGCCATGGCGTGCGCACAGCGCGTCACCACGTCCTGACGGCCTCACCGACGTGCGGTCCGGCCTGTTGATCGTCGCCCACCTGCCTGCCGGCGACTCGACGGCCGCCGCCCCGCACTACCTCGTCGGCCGCCGGCCAGGCGCCCCGCGGACAACACGGGAAGCCGGCTGAACCGCGGTGTCAGGCCGCCACTTCATGTGCGTACGGCGGCTCCGCGCCCGCGCGCGAGCAGGTGACCGCCGCGGCGCGGGCCGCGAAGCCGAGGAGGTCCGTCCAGCCGTCGGCTCCCAGGGAGGCCAGCGCATCGGGGGTGAGCGCGTCGCGGGCCGCGAGCCCGTGCAGCAGCGCGGCGTTCACCGTATCGCCCGCGCCGATGGTGTCGACGACGTCGACCTGCTCACCCGGCACCGCGTACACGCTCCCGTCGCGGGTGAAGGCGGTCAGTCCGTCACCGCCCAGGGTGACCACGACCGCCGCCGGGCCCGCCGCCAGCCACTCCTGGGGCGTGCCGCCCAGCCACTCGGCGTCCTCCGCGGACAGTTTCAGCAGCGACACCGAGGGCAGCCAGCTCTTGAACCGGGCCCGGTACCCGTCCGGGTCGGCGATCAGCCCCGCCCGGATGTTCGGGTCCAGGGCCGTGAACAGGCCCCGCGCGGCGGACTCCCGCATCAGCTCCTCGTAGGCGCTCGCGCCCGGCTCCAGCACCAGCGAACAGGTGCCGAAGGAGACCGCCCGGGTACCGGACGGCAGCGCGGCGGGCGTACGGAACAGCCGGTCCGCCGTGCCCTCCACGTAGAAGGAGTACGCGGCTGACCCGCCCGCGCCGACCGTGGCGACGGCGAGTGTCGTCGGTTCGGTCCCGCGCTGCACCGGGGAGACGTCCACCCCGGTCCGCCGGAGCCGGTCCAGCAGCGCCTCGCCGAAGGCGTCGTGCGACACCCGGGAACAGAACGCGACGGGGGAGCCCAGGCGGCCGAGGGCCACGGCGGTGTTGTACGGGCCGCCGCCCAGCGCCGGTGTGAGGGCGGCCAGCGCGCCCGTGGTCTGCGGTACCAGGTCGATCAGTGCCTCACCGGCGACGACGATCACGGTGCGGTCCTTTCCGTAGCCTCGAATGGGTCGGGTGCCTCGGGCGGGGCAGGTGGTTGTGTGGCGGCGGGTCCCTCGGAGGGAGCCGGCGCCCGGGAGGGGTCGGGGCAGCCGCATGAGGCGCGGTGCATGAAGGAGCAGGTCAGCCGTACGGTCCTGGCGGGCAGATCCGGGTGCGACAGGCGGTCCAGGAGCAACCGGACGGCATGCGTGCCCAGCTCCCTGCCGGGTTGGGCGACGGCGGTGAGCCGGGGCGTGAACAGGTCCGCCCAGGCGAAGTCGTCGAAACAGCACAGCGCGATGTCACCGGGCACGGACAGGCCACGGGTGCGCAGGGCGCGCAGCGCGCCGATGGTCATCGCGTTGTTGGCGGTGATCATCGCGGAGGGTGGTGCGGGCAGGGCGAGCAGGCCCTCTGTGGCCCGTTCGGCACCGTCCGACTCCGAGTCGCCGTGCGCCAGCAGCTGTTCGTCGTAGGGCAGGCCGGCTGCCCGGAGGCCGTCGCGGTACCCGGCGATCCGCTCGCGCGTGGTGCTGAAACCGGGCCGGCCGGCCACCAGGGCGATCCGCCGGTGGCCGAGCTCGGCGAGGTGGCGGACCAGCCGGTCCGTCGGTTCCGCGCCGCCGGCGCAGACCTGGTCGAAGCGCGGCGAGGCGCCCGCCGGGACGTCGACGACCCGGTCGAGGAACACGGTCGGCACCCGGTGCCTGCCGAGGTAGGCGACGAGGGCGCCCGGGTCGGCCGAGGGGGCGACGATCACGCCGTCCACGCGGCGCTCGTGCAGGAGCCGGACGACCTCGAGCTCGTGCCCGGGGTCGTCGCGCGGGTCGGCGATGAGCAGGCCGTAGCCCTGCCGCACGGTGGCGGCCTCGACCCCTTGGAGGATCTCGGTGAAGTAGGGATTGCTGATCGCGGAGACCGCGAGCCCGATGGAACGGGTGCGTGCGGTGACCAACGACCGCGCCAGGGCGTTCGGGGCGTACCCCAGCTCCTCGATCGCGTCCAGGACCGCCTGACGGGTGTGGGGCAGTACCGGCCGGGTGCCGTTCAGGACGTGCGAGACGGTGGCGACGGAGACACCGGCGCTCCGCGCCACGTCGGCCATCGTCGCCATCGGCCCGCTCCTTCCCCGGCCTCCCGGCCGTCTCGTGCTCCGCGGGGACCGGACGGACCGTATCCCATCCGGTGGCGGACGTAAACGATTGCGCAAGCGTTTACGCCAGCGCTTACGTCACCGTCCACGCGCACCGCTCAAGCCCGTCACACCACCGGCCCACCCCACCTCAGCGCACCCACCCCACCTCAGCGCACCCACTCCACCTCAGCGCACCCGCCCTGGCCCGCCCCGCCCCGACCTCAGCGCGCGTCGGCACGCTCGGTATCGTCAACATGCCCGTTCCAGACCCGAGCAGGGGAGACACACCCATGTCCGGCCGCCCCGCCCCGAGCCGTCGTACCGTCCTGTGCTCGGCGGCCGCCGTGTCCGTCACCGGGCTGGGCGCGACCGCCTGCGGCCCGGGCGGCGAGAGCGGCGTCGCGGCGGCCCCGACCGCACCCGTCGACCTCGGCGCCGAGGACGAGGTGGTCCGGGGGAGCGTCAAGCTGTACCGGGACCACAACGTGGTGGTCGGCCGGTCCGAGGACGGTTCCCTCACCGCGTACAGCACGGTCTGCACGCACGCGGGGTGCGCCATCGACCGACTGGAGGAGGAGCGGCTCGTCTGTCCCTGCCACGGCAGCGCGTTCGATCCCCGCACCGGCGAGGTGCTGCACGCTCCGGCCACCGTTCCCCTGGAGGAACTGCCGGTCCAGGCCCGTGACGGCCGGATCGTGGCGGGACCCGGCGTCTGAGGCGTCCTTCAACCGCTCGACACGCCTGGCGTGCCACGGCGAGTTCCGCGCGATGCCCCGACGAACCGATACGCCTCCCGCCCGGGACGAGC
This sequence comes from Streptomyces sp. SYSU D01066-1, assembly GCF_054956795.1. NCBI lineage: Bacteria > Bacillati > Actinomycetota > Actinomycetes > Kitasatosporales > Streptomycetaceae > Streptomyces > Streptomyces sp. SYSU D01066-1. Next base: position 83,116 of record NZ_JBUDHV010000024.1, read on the forward strand.
GCACACGGCCGGCGACCTTCCCGGCCCGTGCCCGTGACACGGCGCGGGCCGAGTACGCGGACGTGTCCGCGCAGGACGCCCGCCGGGCCCGGTGCCGGGATCGCCGCCGACGACCCTGTGCGGGCTGGTCGGCCACCCGCGGTGGGCCGAGCACTCCTGGGTCCATGTGGTGTTCCTGGGAGAAGAGTCCTCAGGCGGCTCGTGGAGGCGACCGCCGACGACCCCGGCCCCGAGGCGTACGGCGGTCGACGTCCCGCTGTCCCGGCGGCTCGCCGGGTACGAGGAGCAGAGTGCCCGCTACCGTGACCTGTGGGCCGGGTGGGACCTGAACACGGGGGCGCGGCGTCCGGTCCGTGACGGCCGTCACGTGGACCTGCGCGGGATCATGCCCCATCCATGGAGGGGACGTCGCGCCACACGGGCACACCGACATCGTGCGCGAACTCCTCGGCGGACGGACCGGTGACGGAGGAGCCGACGGGAGTCGCCGCGGGCCGCTCACGTCCAGTCCCACCCGATACCCACCACCCCGGGCCGTACCCGGGGTTCCACCAGGTGCACCGAGTGGTGCCGGCCGCCGAGGGCGAGGTCGCGCCGTCCGCCGCGCGGGCCCGTCGAGGACGGCCGGGTGAAGCGGTGGCAGCGGGCCGGGAGGGCGGCCGCGTCGAACCGCACCTGGAGCGCGTACTGACCGCCCGCGATGTCGAACAACCGTGCGTACTCGTGGGACGGCTCCGCAGTGCCGTCCTCGACGGCGTACCGGAAGAGGCAGGTGTCGCCGGCCCGCAGCCTGGTGTCGAAGAGCAGTTCGGCCACCAACACCCCCGTGTCGTGGTGCCTGCGGACGCGTCCCGCGCGGCAGTTCTCCAGCGCGTGGACGGTCATCCGCTCCGGCACGCATCCCGGATCACCCTGGTGAACGGCGACGAAGCGGTCGACGCCGTCCCGCAGGGCGCGGACTATGTGGTCCTCCTCGCGTCCCGCCAGTTCGCGGCGGGGCCCGATCCGCACCCGCTCGTGGTGCCCGAGGGTGTCCAGCCCGTCGTCCGCCGGCTGGTCCAGCTCGGCCAGCAGCCGGCCGAGGACAGCGGAGCCCCGTGCTCCGGCCCGCCGCGCCGGCGGGTGCCCGTCGCTCTCGGTGAGAAGCCTGAGCAACGACTCCGCGGGCAACCGCAGGATCTCCTCCAGCGCCCGCACGGCCCGCAGCGACTCCGGGCGCCGGGGCCGCCGCGCGCCCTGCTGCCAGTAGCTCAGGCTGGTGACGCCGACCTTCACCCCGTGCCGCGACAGATGGTGCTGCACCCGCTGCAGCGGTAGCCCCCGGGCGGCGATCGCGGTCCGCAGCGCGAGGTGGAAGGGGCCGCCGCGCAGGGCGGAGTCGAGCTCCGCGGCGGCGGCGTCCGCGTGCTGGATGGCGTGCGGCATGCAGAAGCCTCTCTGTGACGGTGCGCCCCGGCCGCTCGGGCCACCCGGGCGCGGTATCTGCCGGGACCGCCCCCGGCGCGGCGCGGGGCCCCACCCTCCTGTGCCGCGTGCCAGGGCCCCCGAGTTCCCCCGCATTGAAGCGTGTCGGCCGAGTCCCGACAACACTTCCGGCAGGTGGCCCCGGTCCGCCACGGGGACCACGGCACCACCCCCCACGGGGGGCCGGCGGGGCCCGGCGCGGCCGGCGGGCGCGGTCCGGCACGTTATCCACAGGCCCGCCGGTCTGTCGGCCCCCGCCAGTAGGGTGTGAGTCATGGCCGACCCCTCCAGCTACCGCCCCAGTCCGGGGCAGATCCCGGACTCGCCCGGGGTGTACAGGTTCCGTGACGAGCACCGCAGGGTGATCTACGTCGGAAAGGCGAAAAGCCTGCGCCAGCGCCTGGCCAACTACTTCCAGGACCTGGCGAACCTGCACCCCCGCACCCGCTCCATGGTCACCACGGCCGCGTCCGTGGAGTGGACGGTGGTGTCCACGGAGGTCGAGGCGCTCCAGCTGGAGTACTCCTGGATCAAGGAGTACGACCCCCGGTTCAACGTCAAGTACCGCGACGACAAGAGCTACCCCTACCTCGCGGTGACGATGAACGAGGAGTTCCCGCGCGTCCAGGTGATGCGCGGCCACAAGAAGAAGGGCGTGCGCTACTTCGGCCCGTACGGGCACGCCTGGGCGATCCGCGACACGGTCGACCTCCTGCTGCGCGTCTTCCCGGTCCGCACCTGCTCGGCCGGTGTCTTCAAGAACGCCGCCCGCACCGGCCGCCCCTGCCTGCTCGGCTACATCGGCAAGTGCTCGGCGCCCTGTGTGGAGCGGATCTCCGCCGAGGACCACCGGGAGCTGGCCGAGGAGTTCTGCGACTTCATGGCCGGGCGCACGGGCGCCTACCTGCGGCGCCTGGAGCGGCAGATGGCCGACGCCGCCGAGGACATGGAGTACGAGCGGGCGGCCCGCCTGCGCGACGACATCGGAGCCCTGAAGAAGGCCATGGAGAAGAGCGCGGTCGTGCTCGCCGACGCGACCGACGCCGACCTGATCGCCGTCGCCGAGGACGAGCTGGAGGCGGCCGTCCAGATCTTCCACGTGCGCGGCGGACGCGTGCGCGGCCAGCGCGGCTGGGTGACCGACAAGGTCGAGGAGATCACCACCGGCGCCCTCGTCGAGCACGCCCTCCAGCAGCTCTACGGCGAGGAGAAGGGCGACGCCGTCCCCAAGGAGGTCCTGGTCCCGGCCCTGCCCGACCCGGTGGAGCCCGTCCAGCAGTGGCTCACCGACCGCCGCGGCTCGGGCGTGTCACTGCGCGTCCCGCAGCGCGGCGACAAGAAGGCCCTGATGGAGACGGTACGGCGCAACGCCCAGCAGTCGCTGGTCCTGCACAAGACCAAGCGCGCCTCCGACCTGACCACACGCTCGCGCGCCCTGGAGGAGATCGCCGAGGCGCTCGGCCTGGACAGCGCCCCCTTGCGCATCGAGTGCTACGACATCTCGCACCTCCAGGGTGACGACGTGGTGGCCTCTATGGTCGTCTTCGAGGACGGCCTCGCCCGCAAGAGCGAGTACCGCCGCTTCCAGATCAAGGGCCGCGCCGGAGACACGCAGCTGTGGCACGGCCAGGGACAGGACGACGTCCGCTCCATGCACGAGGTGATCACCCGCCGTTTCCGGCGCTACCTCGCGGCGAAGGAGAAGACCGGCGAGTGGGTCGAGGAGCCGGCCGACGACGAGACCCTCCCGGACGGGGAGGCGGTCCGCACCGGTCAGCACCCGCAGGACGACGAGGGCCGCCCCAAGCGCTTCGCCTACCCGCCGCAGCTCGTCGTCGTCGACGGCGGGCAGCCCCAGGTCGCCGCGGCCCAGCGGGCCCTGGACGAGCTGGGCATCGACGACATCGCGGTGTGCGGTCTCGCCAAGCGGCTGGAGGAGGTCTGGGTGCCCGGCGAGGACGACCCGGTGGTCCTGCCCCGCACCAGTGAGGGCCTGTACCTGCTCCAGCGGGTCCGCGACGAGGCCCACCGCTTCGCGATCACCTACCAGCGCACCAAGCGCGCCAAGCGTTTCCGTGCCAGTCCCCTGGACGACGTGCCGGGTCTGGGTGAGACCCGTAAACAGGCACTGGTCAAGCACTTCGGTTCGCTGAGGAAGCTACGGTCGGCGACCGTCGACCAGATCTGTGAAGTACCCGGTGTAGGCCGCAAGACGGCCGAGACCGTCGCGGCGGCACTCGCCGCCGCGGCCCCGGCGGCACCCGCCGTCAACACGGCGACCGGAGAGATCATGGATGACGCGGACGAGACGGCCGGGGCGTCCGAGACGACGGCGGACACCCCGGGGGAGCCCGTGATCGCGGGCCCCGCGGACGAGCGACGGGCGCAAGAGAGATGACCGAGCGGGAAGCACGTCAGGCGGAAAACCCAGCGGAGAGCCAGGCCGCACACAAGAAGACGAGTGATGATCACCCCCAAGAACTCGAACACCTCGCACAGGAAGAGCGCCACGAGCGGGACGAGCACCACGAGCGAGAAAAGCGCCATGAGCACGACGAGCGCGGCGAGCAGCACAAGCACGACGAGCACCACGAGCACCACGAGCCATACGCACGCCAGGAAGACGGAGCACAGGTGAGTACGGGCAGCGAGCCGGCCGGAGTCCCCGAAGCAGCCATCCCCGAGCTGGTGATCATCTCCGGTATGTCCGGGGCCGGCCGGTCGACGGCCGCCAAGTGTCTGGAGGACCTCGGCTGGTTCGTCGTCGACAACCTGCCGCCCGCGCTGATCCCCACCATGGTCGAGCTGGGCGCCCGCTCCCAGGGCAACGTGGCCCGGATCGCGGTCGTCGTCGACGTACGCGGACGCCGGTTCTTCGACAACCTGCGCGAATCGCTGGCCGACCTCGACGCCCGGGGCGTCACCCGGCGCATCGTCTTCCTGGAGTCCTCCGACGACGCCCTGGTGCGCCGCTTCGAGTCGGTGCGCCGCCCGCACCCCCTCCAGGGCGACGGGCGCATCGTCGACGGCATCGTCGCCGAGCGCGAGCTGCTGCGCGAGCTGCGTGGCGACGCCGACCTGGTGATCGACACCTCCAGCCTCAACGTGCACGAGCTGCGCGCCAAGATGGACGCCCAGTTCGCCGGCGAGGAGGAGCCCGAGCTGCGGGCCACCGTCATGTCCTTCGGCTTCAAGTACGGCCTGCCGGTCGACGCCGACCTGGTGGTGGACATGCGGTTCCTGCCCAACCCCCACTGGGTCCCGGAACTGCGCCCCTTCACCGGCCTGAACGAGGAGGTGTCGTCGTACGTGCTCAACCAGCCGGGAGCCAAGGAGTTCCTGGACCGGTACGCCGAACTCCTCCAGCTGGTCGCCGCGGGCTACCGTCGTGAGGGCAAGCGCTATGTGACCATCGCCGTCGGCTGCACCGGCGGCAAGCACCGTTCCGTCGCCATGTCGGAGAAGCTCGCCGCCCGGCTCGTGGCCGAGGGTGTGGAGACGGTGGTCGTGCACCGGGACATGGGACGGGAATGACAGGACGTACTCCGCGGCTGAGCAGGCTGGGCAGACTGGGCCGGGCGGTGCCCGAGGGACGCGGCAGCCGCCCCGCCGAGGCCCGGGGCGGCAAGCCGCGCCGCCGAGGCGCCCAGCCCAAGGTCGTCGCCCTCGGCGGCGGCATGGGCCTGTCCGCCTCGCTCGCCGCGCTGCGCCGGATCACCGGCGCCCTCACCGCCGTCGTCACGGTCGCCGACGACGGCGGCTCCAGCGGCCGGCTCCGCGACGAGCTGGGGGTGCTGCCGCCCGGCGACCTGCGCAAGGCGCTGGCCGCGCTGTGCGGCGACGACGACTGGGGCCAGACCTGGGCCCGGGTCATCCAGCACCGCTTCCAGTCCAAGGGCGACCTGCACGAGCACGCGGTCGGCAACCTGCTGATCGTCGCCCTGTGGGAACAGCTCGGCGACCACGTCATGGCCCTGGACCTGGTCGGCAAGCTGCTCGGCGCGCACGGACGGGTGCTGCCCATGTCCGCCGTGCCGCTGGAGCTCCAGGCCCTGGTCAAGGGCCACGACCCGGACCGTCCCGAGGACGTGGACACCGTCCGGGGACAGGCCACCGTGGCGCTCACGCCCGGCGAGGTGCAGTCGGTGCACCTGGTGCCGGCCGACCCGCCCGCCGTCCCCGAGGCGGTCGACGCGGTCCTCGACGCCGACTGGGTGGTGCTCGGCCCCGGGTCCTGGTTCTCCTCGGTCATCCCGCACCTGCTGGTGCCCGACCTGCTGGACGCGCTCACCGAGACCAAGGCCCGCCGGGTGCTCTCGCTGAACCTCGCCCCGCAGCCCGGAGAAACCGAGGGCTTCTCCCCGCAGCGTCATTTGGAGGTTTTGGGACGACACGCCCCTAAACTCGCCCTGGACGTGGTGCTGGCCGACGAGGCCGCCGTGCCCGACCGTGACTCGCTCACCGAAGCCGCGAAACGGTTCGGCGCCGCGGTCGAGCTGGCTCCGGTCGCCCGGGCCGACGGGACCCCGAGGCACGACCCGGAGCTGCTGGCCGCCGCGTACGACCGTATTTTTCGGATGCATGGAAGGATCGGCCCATGGCGATGACGGCAGCGGTGAAGGACGAGATTGCGCGGCTTCCCGTCACCCGGACCTGCTGCAGGAAGGCGGAGGTCTCCGCTGTCCTGCGGTTCGCCGGCGGCCTTCACCTGGTGAGCGGGCGCATCGTGATCGAGGCGGAGCTGGACACCTCGGCGGCGGCCCGGCGGCTCAAGCGGGACATCCTGGAGATCTTCGGCCACAGTTCGGAACTGATCGTGATGGCCCCGGGCGGACTGCGCCGCGGCTCGCGCTACGTCGTCCGGGTCGTCGCGGGCGGTGACCAGCTGGCCCGGCAGACCGGGCTGGTCGACGGCCGGGGCCGCCCCATCCGGGGCCTGCCCCCGCAGGTGGTCTCGGGGGCCACCTGCGACGCGGAGGCCGCCTGGCGCGGGGCGTTCCTGGCGCACGGCTCGCTCACCGAGCCCGGCCGTTCCTCCTCCCTGGAGGTGACCTGCCCCGGCCCCGAGGCCGCGCTCGCCCTGGTCGGTGCCGCCCGCCGCCTGTCGATCGCCGCCAAGGCCCGCGAGGTGCGCGGCGTGGACCGGGTCGTCGTCCGCGACGGCGACGCGATCGGTGCGCTGCTCACCCGGCTCGGCGCCCACGACTCGGTGCTGGCCTGGGAGGAGCGGCGGATGCGCCGCGAGGTCCGGGCCACCGCCAACCGGCTGGCCAACTTCGACGACGCCAACCTGCGCCGCTCCGCCCGCGCGGCGGTCGCCGCCGGGGCCCGGGTGCAGCGTGCGCTGGAGATCCTCGCCGAGGACGTTCCCGAGCACCTCGCCGCGGCCGGCCGGCTGCGGATGGAGCACAAGCAGGCGTCCCTGGAGGAGCTGGGGGCGCTCGCCGACCCGCCGCTGACCAAGGACGCGGTCGCGGGCCGTATCCGCCGGCTGCTGGCCATGGCCGACAAGCGGGCCGCCGACCTCGGGATCCCGGGTACGGAGGCCAACCTCTCCGAGGACCTCGCGGACAACCTCGCGGGCTGACCGGGCGGCGCGTCAACGGGCCGGCGCGAGGGGGACGCCGCGAGGATCCGGCCGTCGACCACCGGCGGCGGCGCGGGTCCCTGTCACCGGGGGCCCGTCGGCAGCCGTGCCGCCGCCCCAGCAGTACACGCCTTCGGCCGAAGCACCGGGACCGCCGGGACCGCCGGGACCGCACGGCCTGAGCGGACGCCTCCTCCGCCGTGATCGCCCGGCCGGGGGAGGCGCCTCAGCCTGGCCGGGAAGAGGCCCCGTGCCGACTGGGAAGACGCCCCGGCCGGGCCGGGGAAGACGCCCCGGCCGGGCCGGGGAAGACGCCCCGGCCGGGCCGGGGAAGACGCCCTGGCCCGGTCGGGAGAGTTGCCCCGGCCCGGCAGGGGGGAGACGCTCCACCCCGGCCGGGAAAGACGCCCCGCCCCGGCAGGGGAAGACCCACCCGGCCGGGGCCGACCGCCACTCGGGTGGTCGGCGCCGACGGCCGCGTGTCGTGACGGTGCTCTTGACTCGATCAAGGAGTGTCATGAGCCTGGCAACCTGTTCGCCGCTGTGGCGAACCACCGCTAGGGGGGTTCATGAGACAGGGACTACCCGGACGACCCGCACGGCACAGAGCGAGATCGATCCTCGCCGTCGGCGCGCTCCTGGCCGGCGCGGCCGGCTTCGCACCCGTCGCCCAGGCGCAGCAGGCAAAGGCGGCCCCGGCCCCGGACCCGCAGGAAGTGAAGGTCTTCCGTGCCGAGGTGACCCAGCGACAGGTGCCGCTCCTGCTGGCCGCCGGCCAGGACGCCCATGAACTCGGCGAGCGGGTACCCGGCAAGGGCACGGCCTCCGTCGAGCTCTACCTCACCGACCAGCAGGCCGAGAAGCTGGACGAACAGGGCGTCGACCTCACCGAACACACCCTCTCCGCCGGCGCCGAGCAGCGCGTCGAGGCCGCCGCCGACGGGGTCTTCCGCCCGTACGGCGGCAGCGGGGGGCTGAAGGAGGAGATCCTCCGCACCGCCCAGGAGAACCCCGGCCTGACCAAGGTCGTCTCCATCGGCAAGACCGTGAGGGGCCAGGACATCCTCGCGCTGAAGCTCACCAAGGGCGCGAAGAAGTCGAAGGACGGCTCCAAGCCGTCGGTCCTGTACGTGTCCAACCAGCACGCCCGCGAGTGGATCACCCCGGAGATGACCCGGCGGCTGATGCACCACTACCTGGACAGCTACCGGACCGACCGGCGCGTCAAGAAGATCGTCGACTCCACCGAACTGTGGTTCCTGCTCTCGGCCAACCCCGACGGCTACGACCACACCTTCGAGTCCGCCGACAACCGCCTGTGGCGCAAGAACCTGCGCGACGTCAACGGCGACGGCGCCATCAGCACCGGTGACGGCGTCGACCTCAACCGCAACTTCGCCTACAAGTGGGGTTACGACGACGAGGGCTCGTCCCCCAACCCCACCAGCCAGACCTACCGCGGCGCCGGACCGAACTCCGAGCCCGAGACCCAGGCGCTGGACGCCTTCGAGAAGCGGATCGGCTTCACGTACGGCATCAACTACCACTCCGCCGCCGAACTCCTCCTCTACGGCGTCGGCTGGCAGGTCGCCACCGACAGCCCCGACGACGTCCTCTACCGGGCCCTCGCCGGCACGCCCGGCAACTCCGCGATCCCCGGCTACCGGCCCCAGGTCTCCTCGGAGCTGTACACCACCAACGGCGAGGCGGACGGACACGCCGCCAACGTCAACGGCATGGCGATGTTCACCCCCGAGATGTCGACCTGCCAGACCGCCTCGGAGGTCGACCCCGACGACGAGTGGAACGCGGGCGACTGCCAGTCGGTCTTCAACTTCCCGGACGACGAGACGCTGATCCAGCAGGAGTTCGAGAAGAACGTCCCCTTCGCGCTCTCCGTCGCCGAGACCGCCTCCCACCCGGACCGGCCGTCCTCGGCGGTCGGCCTGGAGGCCGCCGACTTCACCCCGAAGGCGTTCACCACCTCCTACTCCCGCGGCGCCGGCCAGGAGGTCGCGGTCGTCGCCCGCAAGTCGGTGCGGGACAAGGAGCTGAGGTACCGCGTCAACGGCGGACGCGCCCACGGCACCGCGCTGCGGCCCTGGAAGGGCGGCGAGACCTACGGCGGCGAGGACGACCTCTACTTCGACGAGTACCGCGCCGAGGTGAAGGACGGCGCACCCGGCGACGAGGTCGAGGTCTGGTTCACCGGCGAGAACAAGCAGGGCAAGCGGGTCACCAGCGAGCCCTTCACCTACACGATCGCCGAACGGCCCCGCGCCGACGTCCTGGTCGTCGCCGAGGAGGGCGCCCGGACCACCCTGGCGCGGACCTACGTGGACGCGCTGGAGGCCAACGGCCACCGGGCCGCCGTGTGGGACGTCGCGGCGCGGGGCGTGCCCGACGCGCTCGGCGTCCTCTCCCACTTCGGCACCGTCGTCCACCACACCGGCGCCGCCACCCCCGGCAACGCCACCCAGCTCCAGCTGCGCGCCTTCCTCAACGAGGGCGGCAAGCTGATCGAGGCGGGCGAAGAGGCCGGCGGCAGCGTCGACCTCGGCGGCGGCAACCTGTCGGACGACTTCAGCCAGTACTACCTGGGCGCCTACACCCGCACCGCCACCTCCGGGGCCGACGCCTTCACCGGCTCCGGCGCGCTCGACGGCACCGGCGGCCCGCTCGGCGCCGCGCCCGGCAACCCGCTGGACCGGGCCGGCACCTACAGCGTGACCTCGGACCAGCTGCCGGCTGAGACGTACCCGCAGTTCGCGAGCGAGGGCGCGGGACGGTTCGCCGGGACGGTCAACCCGTACGGGCCCTACGCGGGCGACTGGATGGCCGCCGCCGTCCACACCGACGACGCCTACAAGCGGCTCACCCGCACCGTCGACCTCACCGCCACCACCGCCGCCCAGGCGCCCACGCTGCGCGCACAGCTGCTGTGGGACACCGAGGAGGGCTACGACAACGTGCTGGTCGAGGCCCGCACGGCGGGCGGCGACGACTGGACGACGCTGGCCGAGGCGGGCGGCGCCACCGGCACCGCGGTGCCGGCGGACTGCTCGGCCGGCTACTACCTGGCCGAGCACCCCTGGCTGGAGCACTACCTGACCCTCACCGACGACGGCTGCGCCGCGACCGGCACCACCGGGTCCTGGAACGCCCTCACCGGCTCCTCCGGCGGCTGGCGCCAGGTCTCCTTCGACCTGAGCGCGTACGCCGGGAAGGACGTCGAGGTGTCGATCAGCTACGTCACCGACCCCGGCACCGGAGGCCGAGGCGTCCTGGCCGACGAGACGTCCCTCGTCGTGGACGGCACGGCGGCCGGGACCGAGGGCTTCGAGACGTCGCTCGGCGCCTGGCGGGTACCCGGACCGCCCGAGGGCAGCCCGGTCGCGCCGCGGGACTGGACGCGTGCCGGAACGCTGTTCCAGACCTACGGCGCCGTCACCACGGACGACACCGTGCTGCTGGGCTTCGGCCTGGAGCACCTGACCTCGGCGGCTGACCGGACGGCGCTGCTCGGCGCGGCACTGGGGGCCCTGGAGGAGTGACGAACCGGTCGATGACGGACTGACGCCTTGTCTTGAAATCAGGTGATCGGTCCCCCGCTCACATGGCGTTCCGCACCCGTGCCGACGGATGCGGAACGCCATGCCGTGGACGGCCCTCTCGATGTCACCCCGGAGCCCTTGGAGAGGTAGGGTCGGAGGCGGTCGGGGACATCCCATACAGCTCGTCGGCGTCGAGCCGCCGACGTACCAACGAGGAGATCGGTTCGTGACGATCCGCGTAGGCATCAACGGCTTTGGCCGCATCGGTCGTAACTACTTCCGCGCGCTGCTGGAGCAGGGTGCGGACATCGAGATCGTGGCTGTCAACGACCTGGGTGACACCGCGACCACCGCTCACCTGCTGAAGTACGACACCATCCTGGGCCGCCTCAAGGCCGAGGTGTCGCACACGGCGGACACCATCACCGTCGACGGCAAAACGATCAAGGTGCTCGCCGAGCGCAACCCCGCCGACATCCCGTGGGGCGAGCTGGGCGTCGACATCGTCATCGAGTCGACCGGCATCTTCACCAAGAAGGCCGACGCCGAGAAGCACATCGCCGGCGGCGCCAAGAAGGTCCTCATCTCGGCTCCGGCCAAGGACGAGGACATCACCATCGTGATGGGCGTCAACCAGGACAAGTACGACCCGGCGAACCACCACGTCATCTCCAACGCCTCCTGCACCACCAACTGCGTGGCGCCGATGGCCAAGGTCCTGGACGAGAACTTCGGCATCGTCAAGGGCCTGATGACGACGGTGCACGCGTACACGAACGACCAGCGCATCCTGGACTTCCCGCACAAGGACCTGCGCCGCGCCCGTGCCGCCGCCGAGAACATCATCCCGACCACCACCGGTGCCGCCAAGGCCACCGCCCTGGTCCTGCCGCAGCTCAAGGGCAAGCTGGACGGCATCGCCATGCGCGTCCCGGTCCCGACCGGCTCGGCCACCGACCTGGTCGTCACCCTCCAGCGCGAGGTCACCAGGGACGAGGTCAACGCCGCGTTCAAGAAGGCCGCCGACGACGGCGACCTCAAGGGCTACCTGACCTACACCGAGGACGAGATCGTCTCCTCGGACATCGTCAGCGACCCGTCGTCCTGCACCTTCGACGCCTCCCTGACCATGGTCCAGGAGGGCAGCACGGTGAAGATCCTCGGCTGGTACGACAACGAGTGGGGCTACTCCAACCGCCTCGTCGACCTGACGGTCTTCGTCGGCAACCAGCTCTGACCCACTGAGCAGGCATTCTCGACGCGCCGGCAGGGCTCGGACGGTGTGCGCGCCGTCCGGGCCCTGACGCGCGTCCGGTACGACCCGCCCTCGTAGGATCACGAGCGATCACCAGCCCCAGGAGTTGCCGCATGAAGACGATCGACGAACTGCTCTCCGAAGGCGTCGCGGGCAAGCGCGTCTTCGTCCGCGCCGACCTGAACGTGCCGCTGGACGGCACCACCATCACCGACGACGGCCGCATCCGCGCCGTGCTGCCCACCGTCAAGGCCCTGGCCGAGGCGGGCGCGCGCGTGGTCGTCGCCTCGCACCTGGGCCGCCCCAAGGGCGCCCCGGACCCCGCCTTCTCCCTCGCCCCCGCCGCCGCCCGCCTCGGTGAGCTGCTCGGCGCCGACGTGGCCTTCGCCGAGGACACCGTCGGCACCGCCGCCGAATCGGTCGTCTCCGGCCTCGCCGACGGGCAGGTCGCGGTCATCGAGAACCTGCGCTTCAACGCCGGCGAGACCAGCAAGGACGACGCCGAGCGCGCCGCCTTCGCCGACCGGCTCGCCGGCCTCGCGGACGTGTACGTCGGTGACGGCTTCGGCGCCGTGCACCGCAAGCACGCCTCCGTCTTCGACCTGCCGAAGAAGCTCCCGCACTACGCCGGGTACCTCATCGCCACCGAGGTCGGCGTCCTGAAGAAGCTCACCGACGACGTGCGGCGCCCCTACGTCGTCGCGCTCGGCGGCGCCAAGGTTTCCGACAAGCTCGCCGTCATCGACCAGCTGCTCGGCAAGGCCGACCGGCTGCTCATCGGCGGCGGCATGGCGTACACCTTCCTCAAGGCCAAGGGGTACGAGGTCGGCATCTCCCTCCTCCAGGAGGACCAGGTCCCGGCCGTCCAGGAGTACATCGAGCGCGCCGAGAAGAACGGCGTGGAGCTGGTGCTCCCCGTCGACGTGCTGGTGTCGACCGAGTTCCCGGACCTGAAGACCAAGGCCCCGGCCAGCCCCACCACCGTCGCCGCGGACGCCATCCCCGCCGACCAGGAGGGCCTGGACATCGGTCCCGAGACCCGCAAGCTGTACGCCTCGAAGCTCGCCGACGCGGCCACCGTCTTCTGGAACGGCCCCATGGGCGTCTTCGAGCACCCCGACTACGCCGAGGGCACCAAGGCGGTCGCCCAGGCCCTCGTCGACGCCCCGGGCTTCTCCGTGGTCGGCGGCGGCGACTCCGCCGCGGCCGTCCGCACGCTCGGCTTCGACGAAAAGGCATTTGGACACATCTCGACCGGTGGCGGCGCCTCCCTCGAATACCTCGAGGGCAAGACGCTCCCCGGCCTCGCCGCACTGGAGGACTGACCCCGCATGACCACTCGCACGCCGCTGATGGCGGGCAACTGGAAGATGAACCTCAACCACCTGGAGGCCATCGCCCACGTCCAGAAGCTCGCCTTCGCCCTCGCGGACAAGGACTACGAGGCCGTCGAGGTCGCCGTCCTGCCGCCCTTCACCGACCTGCGCTCGGTGCAGACCCTGGTCGACGGGGACAAGCTCAGGATCAAGTACGGCGCCCAGGACATCTCGGCGCACGACGGCGGTGCCTACACCGGCGAGATCTCCGGCCCGATGCTCGCCAAGCTGAAGTGCACGTACGTCGCGATCGGCCACAGCGAGCGGCGGCAGTACCACGCCGAGACCGACGAGCAGGTGAACGCCAAGGCCAAGGCCGCCTACAAGCACGGCCTGACCCCGATCCTGTGCGTCGGCGAGGAACTGGAGGTCCGCGAGGCGGGCAACCACGTCGCCCACACCCTCGCCCAGGTCGAGGGCGGTCTCAAGGACCTCCCGGCCGAGCAGGCCGAGTCCATCGTGATCGCCTACGAGCCCGTGTGGGCCATCGGCACCGGCAAGGTCTGCGGCGCCGAGGACGCGCAGGAGGTCTGCGCGGCGATCCGCGGCAAGCTGGCCGAGCTGTACTCGCAGGAGCTGGCCGACCGGGTCCGCATCCAGTACGGCGGCTCGGTCAAGTCGGGCAACGTCGCCGAGATCATGGCGCAGGCCGACATCGACGGCGCCCTGGTCGGCGGGGCCTCGCTGGACGCCGACGAGTTCGTCAAGATCGTCCGCTTCCGCGACCAGTGAGTACCTGGTAGGCGGGATCCGTCGTACCCTTGCGGGGGCACAGCCCGGTGGCTGTGCCCCTGTCGTCCATCCGAATCCGAGGAAGTTGGTCCAGCCGTGGTTTTGGGGTTCTCGATCGCCCTGATCGTCTTCAGCCTGCTGCTGATGCTGCTGGTGCTGATGCACAAGGGGAAGGGCGGCGGCCTCTCCGACATGTTCGGTGGCGGCATGCAGTCGTCCGTCGGCGGCTCCTCGGTCGCCGAGCGCAACCTCGACCGGATCACCGTGGTGGTCGGTCTGCTCTGGTTCGCGTGCATCATCGTCCTCGCCCTCCTGATGAAGGCGAACAACTGACCCGGACGCGTCCGCGGTACACACTTCGCGGTTCCTCACGCAACGGCCCCATGTCCGGTACGCGTTCCTGAGCGCGGCCTATCATGGGGCTTGCGTCTTGATGGGCTCGCGTCTTGGTGCGGGGCCGGTAACTCCCCTCACTGGACGCGCGTTGGGCCTTACGTAGACTGAGGCGCTCGCAGCGAAGCGAAACGCCGACTCGCTTTGCGGCACCATCACGCAGGGAGTTACGACCGTGGCAAGTGGCAACGCGATCCGGGGAAGCCGGGTCGGAGCGGGGCCGATGGGCGAGGCCGAGCGCGGCGAGTCCGCGCCGCGTCTGCGCATCTCCTTCTGGTGCTCCAACGGGCACGAGACACAGCCGAGCTTCGCCAGCGACGCGCAGGTGCCCGACACGTGGGACTGCCCCCGCTGCGGCTTCCCCGCCGGACAGGACCGGGACAACCCGCCGGACCCACCGCGCACCGAGCCCTACAAGACCCACCTGGCGTACGTGCGCGAACGCCGCAGCGACGCCGACGGCGAGGCGATCCTCGCCGAGGCGCTCGCCAAACTGCGGGGCGAGATCTAGGAGTCGACACCGGCCGGGTACCCACGAGGTGCCCGGCCGGGTTTGTTCCGCGTCTCGGCCCGGACGCCGCTCGCGGTCCGTTGTCAGTGGTGCCGTCTACGGTTTGCGCATCGGACGGATCGTGGGGGGACGGGCATGACGGCGGTCGAGGCGGCGGGCGAGTGCGCGCCCGCGTGGCGCGGGGGGTTCGGGCGGCTGTGGAGCGCCGCGGTGCTCTCCTCCTTCGGCGACGCGCTGCGCACGGCCGCGCTGCCCCTGCTGGCCGTGTCGCTGACCGACGAGCCCCTGCTCATCGCCTCGGTCACCGCCTGCGGCTATCTGCCCTGGCTGATCTTCGGGTTGCTCGGCGGCGCGGTCGCCGACCGGGTGGACCAGCGGCGCGCCATGTGGGCCGTCGACGCGGTACGCGCACTGGCGGTCGCGGGCTTCGCGGTGGCCGTGGGACTCGGCCACGCCTCCATCGCGCTGCTCATCGCCCTGGCCCTCGCCCTGACCACCCTTCAGACCCTCTTCGACAACGCGGCCACGGCCCTGCTGCCCGCCCTGGTGGGCCCCGACGAGCTGGGCGGTGCCAACGCCCGTCTGCTGACCGGGCAGCGCATCGCCGGCGGACTGCTGGGCGGCCCGGTCGTCGCGCTGCTGCTCACGGTGGGAGTCGCCGCGCCCTTCGCCGTCGACGCCGCCACCTTCCTGGCCGCGGCCGGGCTGGTGGCCTCGCTGCGGACGGCCACGCCCCGGCCGCGGGAGGCCGCAGCGGCCGGCAGCACCCTGCGCCGGGAGATGGCCGAGGGGCTGCGCGCCCTCGCCCGGGACCGGCTGTTGCGCGGACTGTGCGCCGCCACCGCCCTGTGCAACGTCGGCATGGGCGCCCTCATCGCGACCCTCGTCCTGCTGGTCACCGGCCGGCTCGACGCGGGTACGACCGGGTACGCGGCGGTGATCACCGCGTACACCGTCGGCTCGCTGGCCGGGGGAGCGGCCCATCGCCGACTGGTCACCCGTACGGGGTATGCGCGCGGGATGCTCCTCGCCGGGACCGTCCAGACCGGGGCGCTCGTCGTGATGGGCTCGGTGCGCAGCCTGCCCGTGCTGGCGGTGGCGCTGGCCGTGTTCGGGTTCATGGGCATGGTGTGGAACATCAGTTCGCAGACGCTGATGCAGCGGCGCAGTCCCGCCGGGATGCTGGGCCGGGTCGGCGCGGCCTTCCGGACCCTGGGCGTGGCCGGGGCACCGCTGGGCGCGCTGCTGGGCGGGGCCGTCGCCGCCGCCTGGGGCGAGAACACCCCGGCGCTGCTCGCCGCCGCCTGCTTCGTCCTGTCCGTCGCCGCGCTGATACCCGGGCTCCACGTCGACGACAGGTCAGGTCAACCCCTGATCAATTAGGTTGGGACCGGCAGCGGGGCAAGTCGCGGCAGGGATACGCAGCAGGGACTGGCAGGAAAGAAGGCGGAAGTCCGAAATGAACGCAGACAGCCGTACCAGGCTCAACCAGACACCCGAATGGACCGCACTGGCCAAGCACCGCGAGGAGCTGGGCGACACGCACCTGCGGGAGCTGTTCGCCACAGACCCCGGACGCGGCACCGGGTACACCCTCCGGGTGGGTGATCTGTACGTCGACTACTCCAAGAATCTGGTCACCGACGAGACGCTGCGGCTGCTGCGGGAGCTGGCCGCAGCCACCGACGTCTTCGGCCTGCGGGACGCCATGTTCCGCGGCGAGAGGATCAACGTCACCGAGGACCGCGCGGTGCTGCACACCGCCCTGCGCGCCCCCGCGGACGCGACGATCCTGGTCGACGGGGAGAACGTCGTGCCCGGCGTGCACGCCGTGCTGGACAAGATGGCCGGCTTCGCCGAGCGGGTGCGCTCCGGCCAGTGGACGGGCCACACCGGCAAGCGCATCCGCACCGTGGTCAACATCGGCATCGGCGGCTCCGACCTGGGCCCGGCGATGGCCTGTGAGGCGCTGCGCGCCTTCACCGACCGCGACCTGACCGTGCGCTTCGTCTCCAACGTGGACGGCGCGGACCTGCACGAGGCGGTCCGCGACCTGGACCCGGCCCAGACGCTGTTCGTCATCGCCTCCAAGACGTTCACCACGATCGAGACGATCACCAACGCCACCTCCGCCCGCGCCTGGCTGCTGGACGCCCTCGGCGCGGACGAGTCGGCCGTCGCCAAGCACTTCGTCGCCCTGTCGACCAACGCCGGGAAGGTCGCCGACTTCGGCATCGACACGGCCAACATGTTCGAGTTCTGGGACTGGGTCGGCGGACGCTACTCCTTCGACTCCGCGATCGGCCTGTCCCTGATGATCGCGATCGGCCCGGACCGCTTCCGGGAGCTGCTCGACGGCTTCCGCATCGTCGACGAGCACTTCCGCACCGCCCCGGCGCAGGCCAACGCCCCGCTGCTGCTGGGCCTGCTGGGCATCTGGTACGGCAACTTCATGGACGCCCAGTCGCACGCGGTGCTGCCCTACTCCCACTACCTGTCGAAGTTCACCGCC